>MNIJ01000034.1 GCA_001919715.1 Acidobacteria bacterium 13_1_20CM_58_21 | reverse complement strand
CGAAGTCCAGGCGTCCATTCTTGCTGCCCACATAAGCGGCGGAGAACATCATATTCGGAGTGAACTCTCGCTGGATTTCAACATTCCATTGCTGCGAGTAGGGATCCTTGTAGGTAGGAGCGACGAAAAAACTCCCGGAGGTCCACGGGGTCGCTGCTGGCAGCGAATTTGCAAAGGTTCCCTGGATCTGGTCGATTGTTTTCAGTTGGGTGGGACTCAGATTGTTCCCGTTGAAATCGCCGTTAAGGGCGAGGGCGGCCGGCCATACCGCCTTCTCGAGAACGTTCTGTGCGGCCTGACCTCTGCCCGCGAGCGTATCCCAATAGAGCCCGTAGCCCCCACGAATGACTGTTTTCTGAGTCAGTTGCAACGCTGCGCCGATGCGAGGCCCCCAATTGTCCTTCACGGGCGGCGGCGAGAAAAAGGCTTGGCCCGCCACGATCACGTTGTTGAAGTGCGCATCCTTGGTAAAATCACAGGGAATCGAGGTGTTGTTACAAGTTGACGTAGTTGTGGGCGTGTAAAGCGGCGCCCCATCCGGAATACACGGCGCTTCTTGGGCTACGCTACACAGCGGAGGCATGGCGGTGGCCCCGATGATCCATCGCTGGCGGAATAGATCCAAGGCATTCCACAGTCGGCCATCCAGTGTCTGTGGTTGAGTCAAATAATCATACCGCAAGCCAAAATTGAGAGTCAGCCTCGCTCGCACGTTCCATTCGTCCTCGAGGTATCCGGCCCAGGCGGCATACTTGTACTTCACCGGGCCCGATCCCGAGACGGGCAACTCGCCACCTACGTTGCTTGGCAAACCCAACAGAGCCGAGGCCAGCGAGAGGCCGGTAGTGCTGGTTCCAAGGCCTGTTTGGCCGTCCCCAAAGCTGTATCTTTGGAACGTGTTCATCTGTATTCGCTTGGAATCGATAAACCAAGCACCTGTCTTGAGGTTGTGCCTCCCCTTGAGCCAGACAATGTTGGGTGTAATGCTCCAATTGGGGTTCTCTCTGGGCGCCGCTCCGCGAATACCGAAATCGTTGCTGCCGCCGGCAATCCACTCGTTGGTGTTGAGTCTGAAAAGGATGCCTGAGAATTTATCGATGTCTTTAAAGCCGAGCTGGTTCAAAGGGTCGAGCCCGAGTGGATTCTGATTCTGTTGACCGGCATCCACGGCAGGCCGGCCCGCATAACCGGCGCGCAAATCAAGAACCAAGCTTGGCCGAAAGGTGTGCACCCAGCTCCCGCCATAGTTCCTGCCGGTCGAACCGCCTTCGGTGAATCCAACTTCGCCAATCGGATTAACAACTGACACGCGCTGTTCGGTGTAGCGAAAGAACAGATTGTCTTTTTGACTCAATCGATGATCGATTCGCACTTGAAAACTGTTGGAAGTATTCGGTGTTGGCCTGGTTTGAATGAAATTGTGACCCAGGTCCGTCGCCACCGAGTAATTCGATAGAGTGGAGTACTTCAGGAAAAACTGTTGCATCTCCGCTGAAATAAGGGCCTGCGGAAGTTTGTTGCAAGGGGCGCCCAGCGTCTGGTCCTGAAGGTTGGTCCCAGGTAACAGAGGCAGAGGATCTCCACTGGCGTCGCATCGGAACGGCACGCGGGCTGAACCCGAACCACTGTAGGGGTTATAGATCTGGTGGGGAGTTGTGGAGTAGGGCTGCGCGGTAAAGTCTCCGCCCAGCTCCGCTAGAGTGGGCACATAAGAACGGTCCAGGGAGGGTTTGCTGTAGCGCCAGCCGTCGTAGCCGCCAGAAAAGAAAGTCTTATTCTTGATGATGGGACCGGAAAAGGTCGCCCCAAACTGGTTCTGTCGAAATGGAAAAATCTTGGGAGTTCTCCTAACCGGGTCGAAATCCGTCACGCTATTGCGCGCATCGAAAGCGTCGTTGCGGACGTATTCGAAGGCCGAACCATGGAAGGACCCGCTTCCCGACGCCGACACCATGTCCACCACGCCGCCCGTAGCGCCGCCAAATTCAGCTTTAGCGTCGTGCCCAACCACCTTGAACTCTTGGATCAGATCAATGTTAGGAATGACAATATATGTCGGTCCGCGTACGTTCGTGTTGATGATGCCGTCAAAAAAGTAGAACTTCGAGCGGTTCTGTTGTCCGTGGACAGAAGCATCAGAGAAACCCGACCCCGGAATTCCAACATTTCCTTCGCAACATCCAATACTCTTGTTTTGGGCCGTAGAAACGGGAGTGACACCTGGAGTCAGGGTCAGTAACTGCGTAAAGTTCCTGCCATTTAGAGGCAGGTCATTCACAGCTCGGTTGGGAATCACGGTGCCCAGTTCGCTCGTTGACGCCTCGAGCATCGCGGCTTCCGCATTCACCACCACTCGTTCGTTGACTGCGCCGACCTCAAGTCTTACCGCCTGCGTGACCGTCTGGTTGACGCCCACTTCAAATGTCCAGACTTGTGTTGTCTTGAAACCTTTTGCTTCGACACCCAGAATATACGTTCCTGGCTTGACGTTAATAAAGACGAAGTAGCCGTCCGAATTTGTCGCCGCTCGATCATCGATTTTTGTGGCCAGGTTGGAGAGCCTGACCGCGGCGCCAGCCACAAATCCTCCTGATTTGTCTGTAACCGTGCCATTCACTTCACCGGAAGCCGTTTGTGCGCGACCTCCATTCGCAAATACGAGCAAGAACAGAGGGAGAAACGCTGCCATCTTAGCCAGTCGCATACACACCCCCTAGGCATGAATTCCGAAAAAACACCGCTAAATCCAGGCCCAAGACGAGAAACGCGCCGACCATGGAACTTGATACCATTGACCGTGCCGGCGCCGCCCTCTGTCCAAAACTGAAAGGCTTCTATCAAGCTATATCGCAAAGTTCAATATTAAAAATCTATGTTTCAAATGTTGAAAAACTAAACGATCCTTGAGTTAGAATGCCGCAAGGCGCTGTAGCCGTAGCCGCCAGGCAGGTACGGGCGGATCCTCAAGACGCGGCGGTGACGACTCAACAGAAGGAGCAGACTCCCCATGATTCGGGCACGTGAATCTAAATCTGCACCAGTCGGTGTGGTCGGAAAGGTTTTGCGGATCTTGGAGGCGCTGGACGCCGCCCCCACCGGACTGCAGTTACGAGAGATTTCTCAGCAGACCAGCCTCAACAAGAGCACGGCTTATCGGTTCGTGGCTCACCTCGAAAACGAAGGCTATCTCTTCCGTGATGATACCGGCGCCTATATCGTGGGCCCGAAACTGGCCAGGCTTGGCGCCGGAATTGCCTACCATGCCACGCTCCGCAAAATCAGCCGCCCGGTGCTGACGCTGCTGTCAAAAGAAACCATGGAGACGGTAAACCTCGCCGTCCTGGACGGGCACGATGTGCTTTACCTCGAAGTGCTGGAGAGTTCCCATTCTTTCCGTATGGCCTCCCAGCCAGGAATGCACCGTCCGCCGAACTGCACCGCGTTAGGCAAAGTTTTGCTGGCATTTCTCCCCAGTGAGCAGCGCGAAGAAATTCTCACCATGCTGACCTTCGAACGCGCAACTCGGCGGACTATTCCGAATCTTGCGCGCTTCCGCAGAGAGCTTGTGCGCGTCGTACAGCAAGGCTGTGCGATGGATGATCAGGAGACGGACATGGGGGCCCGATGCGTCGCCGCTCCGGTTCTCGATGAAAGCGGGAAGGTGGTGGCCGCGATCAGCGTTTCCGGACCCAGCACACGGATGAACCGGGATCGCATTCAAGCATTTGCAGGAGCCACAAGGAGAGCTGCTAGAACAATTTCAGCGCGACTTGGCCATGCGAATTGAGCTTCCGATATAGGAGTTTGCAAGTCTTGGATCAAGTAACTGCAAGAATTAGCGGCAGGAGGAACTGTTGCAGCCGATTGCATTCTGTGGATCCAAGGTTTTCGAACTGAATTCCCATGCAATCGGGTCCAACGACGCGAACTACACGTGCTGTCGAATGCAGGGCCACCAAACCGCGCTCAATTTCCAGATTGAATGTGACGGGAGTTCCCGGAGGGAAGGCACGTTCTGCCTGCACCAACATACCGCCGAGGCTGAGGTCTAGCGTGTTTCCATCGAGAGAGGCCTGCGCAGAATTGATCGACACGCTGCAACGTAGCCTGACGCGCGTGAAGCGCCTTCTCTCTCGCTCAATCGTTCCCCCGGTAGCACGGATCAAGCGCAATAGCTTGCTGCGGTCGACAGGCTTGAAAAGGAAGAATTCAACTCCCGCTTGGAATGCGCGTGCCATGACCGTGGGGTCTTCCTCACCGGTAATCACGACGATCACCGAAGTGGCATTGGTCGCGGACGCGCGGATCTGTCTGGCGAGCTCGATCCCATCCGGTGGCGGCATGCGGACATCCAGAAAAATGGCATCGAACTTGTCTGTTCGTAGACGTGCGGCTGCTTCCGTGCTGTCGGTGAGAGTGGCCGCCTCCATGCCCGCCGAGCACAGGATTTCCCCAATGAGTTCGCAAGTGAGCGCATCATCGTCAACGACAAGAACCCGTGCAGGCACGTTATCCTTCCTCGGGTGACCCATTGATTCCAACGTGACCACGACACAATGGGGGAGCTAGGAATTCGGCTGAGACACAGTGCCATCCTGCAACCAGTGTTTCAACTGTTCCCGAAGCCGTTCAAAATTGATTGGTTTCGAGAGGCACGCTCCGCACCCAGCCTCGAGGATCCGCTCCTGTTCGGCCACCAGAGCGTGTGCCGTCACGGCAATCACGGGAATTCCGCTCAGCTCCGGTTTTTGGCGCATCCATGCGAGGAGATCGAGGCCGTCGTCTTTACCGAGATTGATATCGAGCAAGACCGCATCGGGAATGTGCTTCCCAAGAACGTCGTAACTGGCTTTCAGGTCAGCCGCAGAGCAGACCTCGTAGCCTTCCATTTCAAGCCAGTCACGGAGCAGCTCGCGGTTGAGCTGATTGTCTTCGACGACGAGGACACTGTGTTTCAAGCGCTCTCCAAAGATGGGGAGGTCACGACGCGCTCCAATTGCTTGATCAACGGCTCTCGCCAGGAATTCTGTTTCCGGAAAAGCGATTCGGCATGCGCGTGAATGTATTTTTCCTCTGCCTTGGTGAGATCCTTGCTGGTCAGGACAAACACGGAGAGCTCGGCTGTGCGAGGGTTGGAACGCCATTCGGCGAGCAATTCAAAACCGCTCATCTTGGGCAGCACAATGTCTAGAATGACCAGCTCGGGCAGGAATTGGGCTACGCTGATACGGGCCTGTTCACCATCCGCCGCTGTACTCACAGCGTAGCCGTATGCTTTGAGCAACTCGACAATCATCTCAAGCGTGGATACATCGTCTTCGACCACCAGGATGGTTCTTGTTGGCGCTGCGCCACCACGAGACCGGAGGCAGCGCTCCACGGCAGCTAGCAGGGTGGCCTTATCTACTGGTTTGATCAAATACTCGTCGGCACCGAAAGCGGTTCCGATGCTAGGCTGATCCACGATGGTCACAACAATAACCGGTATCCTCGCCGTGCGTGGGTCATTCTTCAACTGCAGTAGAAGCTCCAGCCCGTGAACCGGACTCATAAGGAGGTCCAAAGTGATGGCATCTGGCTGCAGTTCAGCGGCAATATCCGAGGCGCGTTCCGGCTGATCACATTTCAGGGTCTCATAGCCTGAAGAAGCGAGTTGGGATTGGATGAGTTGCCCGGTCGCCGCATTGTCCTCAACGACGAGAATGCGCGGAGCGTTGCGCGCCCTTGGCACGACTCCGGAGGTCTGATTGGGTTGGCCCGGAGCGATCGCAACGAGAGGAAGAGAAAAATAAAAGCACGTACCGCCGCCGGGCTGGTTTTCGATCCCCAGTTTACTTCCGTGCAGTTCGACCAGGCGCGCGGTGATGGCAAGTCCCAACCCCGTGCCCTCCGTAGCGGTGCCCGCTTGTGTCAGGCGAAAGAACGCTTCGAAGATCCGCTGCTGTTGTTCGAGTGGAATTCCGGGGCCATCGTCGCGCACTTCCACCCTGATTTGGTCATCCAGCTGACGGGCGGCCAGCTCAATCCGGCCACCTTTTGGTGTGAACTTGATCGCGTTGCCAGCAAGATTCATGAGCACTTGCTTAAATCGCATAGCGTCGGCGTGCACGTGCAGATTACCCTCGACCTGTTGGAGTAATGCTTGCGATTTCTTTTCCGCCAGAGGGTAAAGACTGCTGATCACGTCGGCAAAGGCAGACGCGACCGTGACATCCTCGCGAGTAAGCTCCATTTTGCCTGCTTCGATTTTGGAGAGGTCAAGAATATCGCTGATTAGTCTGAGCAGGTGTTCCCCGCCGGTATGTATGTGGTCGATGTAGCGCCGCTGGCGGTCGTTCAGCGGGCCGTAGCGCTCATCGGCAAGCAGGTCGGAAAAACCAAGAACGGCGTTCAAAGGCGTGCGCAGTTCGTGGCTCATGGTGGAGAGGAATTGATCCTTGAACTTACTGGTGCGTTCCGCTTCTTGCTTTGCGTGCATGATGAGCTCGTGCGTCCGCTTGTGTTCGGTGCTGTCACGCGTGACCTTGGCGAACCCGCGCAACCGTCCCGTGCCGTCGCGCAAGGCGGTAATCACCACGTTGGCCCAGAACCGTGATCCGTCCTTGCGCACGCGCCAACCCTCGTCTTCGCATCGCCCGAGCTCTGTGGCAACTTTCAGTTCATAGGCAGGCTTGCCTCGTTCCACATCCTCCGTTGGGTAGAAGCGGGAAAAGTGTTGGCCCACGATTTCCTGAGCCCGGTAGCCCTTGATGCGTTCGGCCCCGGCATTCCAACTGGCAACGACTCCTTCCGGATCCAACATCAGAATCGCATAATCCGTCACTTCCGAAACCAGCAGACGGAACCGCTCTTCACTTTCGCGTAGGGCCTCCTCAGCCTTCTTACGCTTGGTGATGTTCGTTGCCACGACCAGGCGGGCGTTTTTATCCCCATAGACGAAAGGATGCGAAGTAATTTCAACATCGATCAGAGTTCCGTCTTTCTTGCGATGTTTCGAGATGCCGGTGGCTTCGGTGTCCGGCGGCGCCTTCCCGGTGCTTTCGGGCAGTGTTGGTACATCTTCCGGTAGGTGAATGTCCTTCATCGTCAGGGACAGAAATTCTTCGCGGAGATAGCCATAGTTCCGGACGGCAGAACGATTTGCGTCTAGGATGGCCAGGGTCTGCAGGTCATAAACCCACACGGGATGTGGATTACTGTCGAATAGCAGATGGTATCGCTCCTTGGATTGGCGAAGCGCGTCCTCCGCTCGCTTGCTCTCTGTGATGTCGTGGAAAACGACAACGCCGCCCCGCAGGGCGCCTTCCTCGCCTCTGAGAGGTCTGCCCGTAATACTAAGTAACCGGCCGAGCGGCACTCTCGCGTTGCGGATAAAGAGTTCTACGGCGTCAACACTCTCGCCCCGCATGGACCGCACCAAGGGCAGTTCGTTGGATGGATACAGGGTCACGGTGTCAGGCAAATAGCTGCCATACCGATCAGACCACTGGTCCGGAGTGGTGTCCGTGGCACCGATGCCCAAGACTTGCTCGGCGGCCGCATTAAAGAGGAGAAACTTCCCCGCCGAATCGGCCACCACCACACCATCGGCGATACTTCCCAGAATCAGTTGCAAAAGTTCCTTTTGCCGTCTTGTTTCCTCTGCTGCCTGATTCTTTGCGGTGATGTCCCGGAAAACGAGCACGACCCCAAGTCCTTCGCCACTGTTTGTGAGAATGGGCGCCGCGCTATCTTCAATGTCGTATTCCCTGCCACCTTTGGATAGTAAGAGAGTGTGGTCGGCCAAACCGACGACCTTCCGTTCGCGAAAGACTTTCTTGACAGGGTTCTCGATGGGGCTCCGCGTGTTTTTGTCCACGATGTCAAACACCAGGTCCATGGACTTACCCATGGCCTCCGCCCCTGTCCAACCAGTGAGCGACTGGGCGACGGAATTCATAAAGGTCACTGCGCCATTCATGTCCGTGGCAATCACCGCATCACCGATACTCCCGAGAGTGGTGGAGAGCAACCGTTCGCTTTTTGCCAGGGCTTCTTGTGCGCGTTTTCGATGGGAAAGCTCACGGATCGAGGTTGCAAGAACCAGCAACAGCAGCATCAGGCTTACTAGGTTTCCGGCCAGAACGATACGCCTCGTGCCGGTCAGTGCGTCCGCCATCTCTTGAGAGCGAACATCGCGGAGATTATTCTCCTGGTCTGCCATCTCCGTGAGTAACGCCCGGATTCTGTCCATCAATTGCTTTCCCTGGCCTCCGAGAACCACCTGGGTTGCGCCTGCCAATCCGCGCTTCCTGTGGAGATCGATCGTCCTCTGGAATTCCGCCAATTTGCCGGCAATGAGTGATTCGAGCGTGTCGACGCGCTTCTGCTGCTCCGGATTTTCGGAAGTGAGCTTCTTCAGTTCGCCAGTTACCCGATCGAGGTTCTTTATCGCTTCGTGATAGGGCTCCAGATAGGCCGCATCTCCCGTGAGGAGAAAGCCTCGTTGCCCAGTTTCTGCATCAACGACTCGAGCTCTCGTCTCATCGAGCACCCTGCCGAGTTCGTAGCTATGCCTCCGCGCCTGGGCGGCTTTTGCAACTCGCACCGTATCCCAGTACGATTCCCACCCAACAAGCGGCAGGATGACCGCGGCCGTAAGGAATCCCGCCAGTATCAGGCTCCTCTCGAGTCGCCATTGCATCGTTACACCGCCTTGGCCAGATAGCTTGGAAATAATGGTTAGTTGAACTACCGCGCCGGCTGCAGCGTCACGGAGCCGAGGACGATTGTTTCGAATTCGTCGAGAATGGAAGCGTCCCACCAGCCGCGTTTTACTTCCTCCCTCATGATGGTAAAGGCGTTCTCCAAGGGAAGAGCCTTGCGGTATGGCCGGTCAGTTGTTAGCGCGTCGTAGATGTCGGTGATTTGAAGGATGCGCGCGGTGAGTGGAATTTGCTCGCCTTCCAGCCCGTCCGGATACCCCGAACCGTCCCACTTTTCATGGTGGTGGCGGATGATCGGCAGGACATGGCGAAAGGATCGGAGAGGAGTGCAAATTCGTTCGCCGACAATGGTATGTTGTTCCATGATTTTTCGTTCTTCCGGAGTCAGCGGTCCAGGCTTGAGCAGGATGTGCTCCGGCACGGCCAACTTGCCGATATCGTGAACCAGACCGCCTCGGCGCAGAGCTACACGCAGGTCCTCGGGCAACCCCAGCTTTTCCCCCAGCGCAACTGAATATTTCGAAAGGCGGTCGCAGTGCCCTTCGGTATAGGGATCCTTCGCTTCGATACTCAGGGCGAGGCTGAACAGTACCGTCTCGGCGTTGTCCAGCTCGTCGGTGAATTGCTTCAAGCGCAGCAGGGAATACACGCGAGCCAGCAATTCGTGCTTATTCACGGGCTTGTTGAGAAAATCATTAGCGCCGCACATGAACCCGTGGATGCGGTCGGCGTCGCTGTTCAAACTGGTGAGCAATATGACGGGAATCAAGCGGGTTTCCGGCTTGGACTTCATCGTCTGGCAAAGATCAAATCCGGTTGGACGGGGCATCACCACATCCAGCAGTGCGAGATCAATCGTGTCGCTATTCAGCTGCTCTAGCGCCCCCTGGCCATTCGCTACACAGACAACCTGATAACCCTCTGCGCTCAGCAGAGAGGAGAGCAGATCGCAGTTAGCTTCGTTGTCATCGGCTACCAGGATGGTTCCTCGATGGCCTTGCGGAGTTGACACATCGCCTCCCTAACGATCCTGTCGATCGCACAAGAAGGCTTCGAAGCGTACACTCTTGTCGAAAGATGGAACGGAAGCTATCGGGCCCAGGCAACTGACAGCCATCGCGCGAGGCCTATTCGAAAGTATGTCAAACTTGTAAGAGTTTCTTGTCACCATCCCGTGCCATGCTACCAAGCAGTAAATAACAGGAGTTTGGCGGGAACGACGGGACTCGAACCCCTGAGCTCCCGCGTGACCGGCCGTTGTTGAATCCAACGGAATTGGCGCCGGGCAATCCATGAATGGTCCGGCTTACCCCTATCCGATGGTGGATGATTCATTCATGCGAGAGGATCGGACAAAAACCATTGCAAGCTGTGATTGGTCCGCGTGTCCCCGATTAAAACAGCCGCTCCGGGTCCTCAGTGTGACTTTGTCGGTAGAGAGCTGCGGACCTTGGCATAACCCGGCTTGATTACGGAGTAGATGAAATCGCAACGCTGGCCATAAGGCAGGAAGGCGCTCTTCATCGCGTTGATAGTGATCTTTTCGAAGTCCTCCAGGGACAGACCAAAAGTATCCTGAGCGGCCTCGAATTCTCGGGTCATGGTCGTGTCGCTCATCAACCGGTTGTCGGTGTTCAGCGTCACGCGGAATTTCTCCTGAAAGAAAATCTTAAAGGGATGCTCGGACAGGCTGCTCGCAGCCCCCGTATGGACGTTGCTGAGAAGGCAAATCTCCAGCGGAATTCTTTTGTCGAGAATGTATTGCCCGAGGTCGCCCAATTTCACTGCCTTGCCGTCTGCGACGGCAATGTCATCGATTAATCGTGTCCCGTGACCGATGCGGTGTGCCCCGCAGTATTGAATGGCCTGCCAGATCGATTCCTTCCCAAACCCCTCGCCAGCATGAATGGTGATGTTGAAATTCTGTCGCTGAATATAGTGAAAAGCTTCCACGTGCTTCTTGGGAGGAAACCCACCTTCCTCACCCGCCAAATCGAATCCCACAACTCCCCGCTCGCGAAAGTCAACAGCGAGTTCAGCCATTTCGAGCGACACGTCCATATTGCGCATGGCGCAGATGATTAACCCCGAAGAAATTCCAAAGTCCTTTCTGCCTCTCTCCAGGCCCTTCAGGACGGAGGAGACCACCTGTTGGTGACTCAATCCCTTCCGCGTATGGAAAATCGGAGCAAAGCGGGTCTCAAAATAGACCACGCCATCCCGGCTGACGTCTTCCGCTTGTTCATAAGCCACTCGCTCGAGCGCCTCTTCGGTTTGCATAACAGCGATTGTGTGTGCAAAGCCTTCCAGGTATTTTGGCAGGCTTCCCTGGTTGGCCCCTTGGTGGAACCAGCGTGCCAGCTCTTCCGGATCTTCCGTCGGAAGTCGGTCGTATTTTAGGCTTCTTGCCAATTCAAGTATGGATTGCGGTCTCAGCACACCGTCCAAGTGTTCGTGCAACAGAACCTTGGGGAGACTCCTCAATAATCCGTGATCCAGTTTCATGGAGGCCTCCGGTTTCCTCGATCACCGCCACGGAATAAAACACTGTCGACCTGTGGAGGACTGGTCGTACAGTGCCATCGCTCGCGAATCTAGATTTTGGCGAAATGATTGCGACCGCGCGCAATGACAACTTCCGGGCCTTCAAAATGCTGACAATAATTTTTCGATTTCGTATCGGCTGCTTCTGGCCTCCCGTTCGCGAGGACTCTACGGCAAAGTATATCGAAATAACCGCGCGTCAGAACCAGCTTTGAGGCTTTTCATGCTTTCGCCGAGCGCGGTCGCGCTTTCGAATCCTACCGAGCTGAAGAGCGCCAAGACCAAGCCCAGGCGTAGCCCGCTTCCGGTCATCCCACGCGATCGAAGCTCGGTCCAATCCAAATGCCGACCACGGCGCAGCAGAACGAGCGCGATCACGGTCATAATTAACGTAACGGAGACGGCTTCGATCCACAGCATGAGTCGCGCCGAGATTTTGACGTCACGCCAGGCGATGGGTATGGAGAATTTGTTTGCGCCGCAGTCTCCATACCGCGCTGTTCCTTTTTCGCGTCAGATTCCGATAGGAATAAAGGCGGCTAAGATACAGGGGTTGTGGCATTCATGCAACAGGCGCATACAGATCAACTTCGGCGGAGTTGTTCACACGCCTAGCACGAGACTTCCGAAGCTTCAGCCTCGGCTGCCAATGCCTCTGGTGGGAACTGAGATACATGCGCGCGCGGTCCGTTTGACACCCCATCTCCGTCGGCCTATAGTCGTGCACCTTTTTATTTAAGGGAAAACCTCTTGCTCGAGCGCGTCTTTCATCTTCAAGAAAATCAGACCACCGTGCGTCGCGAGTTGCTCGGGGGGCTGACCACCTTCATGACCATGGCCTACGTTGTCGTGGTCAACCCGCGGATCCTCGCAGAGGCGGGCATGCCTGTTGACGGCGTTCTGTTCGCCACTTGTATTTCCGCCGCGGTGGCCACGCTCATCATGGGCCTTTGGGCCAACTACCCGATCGCGCTCGCGCCGGGCATGTCGCTCAACGCCTACTTCACCTATTCAATTGTTCTCGGCCGCGGCGTGCCCTGGCAGACCGCTCTCGGCGTTGTGTTCCTTTCCGGACTTCTCTTTCTGCTCCTTACGCTTACCAAAATCCGCGAACAGGTCGTCAACGGCATTCCCGATGGCCTTAAATACGGCACCGCCGCCGGCATCGGCTTATTCATCGCCTTCATTGGCTTGCGCAACGCCAACATCATTGTCGCCAGTCCCGCCACCTTCGTCGGACTGGGCAAATCCTCCGACCCGCAAGTGCTTCTCGCAGCCGCTGGACTCATTCTCATTGCCATTTTGATGGCCCGGCGCGTTGGCAGCGCTATTCTCCTCGGAATCGTCGCCATCACCTTCGCCGGCATTCCTCTCGGACTCAGTCACTGGCCCGCGCATTTTTTCTCTCTGCCGCATCCGTCCGGCACATTTCTGAAGTTGGACTTGCGCTCAGCTGCAAAATTGGGCCTTGGCGAACTCATCTTCGTGTTTTTCTTTGTCGACCTCTTCGACAATGTGGGCACGCTGGTTGGCGTCTGCGAGGAAGGCGGCTTCCTGCGCGACGGGAAGCTGCCGCGCGCGAGCCGCGCATTGCTCGCCGACGCTTTCGGCACCCTGTTCGGTGCGCTCACCGGTACATCCACAGTCACCAGTTACATCGAAAGCGCTGCCGGAGTCGCGGCTGGTGCACGGACAGGACTCGGCAATGTGGTCATCGCCGCGCTCTTCCTGGTCGCGATGTTTTGCGCGCCGCTGGTCGCTGCGATTCCCGCTTACGCTACCGCTCCCGCCCTCATCCTCGTTGGGGCGCTGATGTGTAGCGCTGTCGCCCGCGTTAACTGGCGTGATTTCAGCGAAGCCTTTCCCGCCTTCCTCACGCTCGTGGCCACACCTCTGACCTTTAGCATCGCTACGGGCCTCAGTCTTGGCCTCCTCTCCTTCACCTTCGTGAAGCTCGGGACCGGAAGACACCGCGAAATCAGTCCGCTGCTGTGGGTTCTCAGCGTGCTCTTCCTGCTCCGCTACGCCTTTCTCGGCGCGGAATAAGTCGCACCTGCCGTTGTTATTCGCCAAAGCTCCGCAAGGCCTTGGAGCTGGTGCGTAACAATATTACAGCCCACTCCACATGCTATTCATTGCAAACAATTCTCGAATTGCGACGACGGATTCTGCGGGCTTTGCAGGCAGAACGGATTGGGAATCAATTGATTCCAGCCCGGGCAATTATTGCTGGCAAGGAGCATTTGGTACAGCGACGACCCTCTGGCCAAAAGGACGCGTAGAACGTAGAGGACCTACTGGGTGAGAGCTTTTTCTGGAAGTTATGGGACAAAAGAAGTAGGCTCTGAGTAGAAACTATTCACCTTCACTGATTATCCCGCCCAATCGCATCCGCTATTTCGAGATTGTTAGGGGCTAGTGGAGCAATCCCACGCTGCTTTCTTGCCGAGGCACCGTTCCCGCAGTTTCGTCGTCCCAGAGGGCCGCCGGCTGCCGCTTACATCTTTTTAACGGAAGAACGCGCCACGAATCGCGCGGTCGCAACTGGCATGGAGCTCGCCAGGAGGCGCAATCGCGATGGTGCTGGAAACGGCCAAGCAGCAAGCCTTGCCGTAATGTAGGATATCGGTCGATGGGGCTCGCGAGCAGCACTCCAGGAAATCCGATCGACCTAGATCTTTGACACCCCAGCGGGCCGATGCCGCACCTGGCCTAACCCGGTTAGAGGAGTCTAAGAAGTAGGGCACGGGAGAGTTCACTAGGGGGAGAATCCAAAATGAGAAATTCAAAGGCGGAAGATTTCTCGGCGATGCTCAAGAAGATGAGTTTTGGGATCGGGATGGCTGCGCTGCTTCTGGCCTGTGTGCCCGGCGTGCGGGCGCAATCGGAATCCATCAACGCAACGATTCGAGGACGCATCACGGACCCCGCCGGCCAGTCGGTGGTGGGTGCCGCGGTGTCGGCCGTCAACGACGCAACCGCGTACGCAAGAAGCGTGCCTACAGGCGACGACGGCTATTACGTGATTCCAACACTGCCCATCGGCACCTACACTCTCACGGTGACCAAGGAAGGATTCTCAACGCTGAAATTTCCCGGGATTGTCCTTCAGGCCGGGCGGGAGGCGGTCGTTGACGGCGCCCTGAAGCTGGGTTCGGTGAACACTTCGATCGAAGTGAACGGCGGCGTCCCAGTGTTGGATCTCGCGCGAACCAATATCAGCGGAACGATCACCCAGACTGAGATCCAAACCCTGCCGCTGACCTCGCGGAACCCTTATAACTGGATCATGTTCCAGCCGGGCGTTAGCGGCCACCCCAATCCCGAGCTGGGAATTCCACGCACGTTGAATACCAACGGCTTCGTGGACCGCATCAACTATCAGATGGACGGTATGGTAGATACAGAAAGCGATCGTTACGGGCTGCGGCTGTTTCCCATTTCTTCCGTATATGTGAGCGAGATTCAGATGGTCAGCAACAGTTTCGCTCCGGAATTCGGCGGCACCACGGGGAACATCTATAACGTGATTACTGGGTCAGGCACGAACAATTTGCACGGCATGTTCCAGTGGATCCGCGGGCCGGTGGATACGAGCGCGCGGCCCATCCTACTATCTCCCACACGGCCAAAGCCTGATCTGCTAATGAATTCCTACGGCATGAACGCGGGCGGACCGATCAAGAGGGACAAGCTTTTCATCTTCGGCGCGTACGAGCACCTGTACCGCGCGCTGCCCGTGGCGAACGCGGTGAGCGCCGCAAACCAAACGGCCCTGGAAGCCATTGGAATTCCGGCGTCGCAATTCGGCACTGCCCCGTCCGTACAGCACGCGCAATTCCTGGACGTGCGAGGCGACTGGGATATTGACGCTAAAAATCGCGTCTTTGTTCGTGTGAATTATTTCCGAAACGCCTATCCTTTCAATACGGCTGTCGGCGGGTTGAACACGTTGGTCGCCGAGTCCGACTTCAAAGACCGCGCGCATGTTGCCGGCCTGCAGTGGGTCGACACGCTTTCGTCAAATTGGCTGAACGAGTTCCGGTTTTCCTATCCTTACCGCAATGAGAAACACATTGCGGGATCACTGACGGGGCCGCAGCCGGCGGTGACCATCTCGGGAGTGGCGAACATCAACGGGAGCACCAGCGTCGGCGACGTATTCGCGGAGAAGATCCCCAGCTGGAACGACAATGCGACGTACATTCACGGGCCGAATACGTACAAGGCGGGAATGGGATTCTCGCGCATGATTGACGTCCAGGAAGGCGACACGTTTACACAGTATGTTTTTCCATCTATCTCTGCGTACCAAGCAGCGTTGAACGGAACCAACCCGAAGTCCTATTCGACCGTGAACGGGCTGATCGGCAATTCACGGGTGGGCTACATTTCCAATTTCTTCAACTTTTTCTTGCAGGATAACTGGCAAGCGCGGCCGTCTCTGCTGGTGAGCTACGGCATCCGCTACGACCGGTTTCTTTCACCGGCGGCGAACCCGACTGCGCCGTACCCGTTCTCGCGCAGCTTTAACAATCCCGCGGGGAACGTATCGCCGCGACTGGGCCTAGCGTGGAGACTCGGGAACAAAACGGTGGTGCGCGCCTCGTGGGGGAAATTCTACGACGCCCCCCCAACCAATCTCTGGTACAACGCGCTCTTCAACGATGGATCGGGCAACGCGTTCAACGCATCGCTTTCGCCGGCGTCGTCGGGTGCCCCTTCCTATCCTCAGGCCCTAACGTCGGCCACGGCCATTCCATCCGTCTTTACGGTTGCTCCCAACTTCAGGAATGGCTATGCGATGACGACCACGCTCCAAATTTCGCGACAACTGGCGAGCAACGACGCGATCACGCTGGCTTTCGTGAATACCGGCGGGCGGCAGCTACAGTGGCTACACAACATCAACCTCATCAATCCAATCACCTCTCTGGCAGATGGCCGTCCGGTTTTTTCCCCCACGGTGGGCGCCAGCACGCGGGCGAACCCTGCCTTCAACAACGTAACGCTGGAGGACGTGGGCGCGAGTTCGGGCTATAACGCGCTGGAAGTGAATTACGAGCACCGCTTCTCCCACGGATTTTTGGTGAGCGGCCATTACATCTATTCGCACACGATCAGCGACGCTCCGGACGTGAACGGCTTCGAGCAGAACCTCGTTTACGTCGAGGACCCCACGAACCGGCTTCGTGATCGAGGCAATAGCCACATCAACCGGCCCCATTCGTTTACCGCCAGCACCGTTTGGTCGCCAAGCGTGAAGGTGGGGAACACTTTCGCCAACCGGCTGGTGAATGACAACGAATTCGCCGTACTGACAAACATCGCCTCCGGGGATGAGCAAAACATTGTCGCGCCTCTCAACCTGAACGAGGATCCGACGGTGGCCGCGAGCGTCACGCGCCCAGTAAGTATTGGACGCAATACCGTTCGCGGACCGAAGATTGTTCAATTCGACCTGCGCTACACGCGCACGCTGTTCACGCTGAATGAGCGTCTGCGGGCTCAGTTCATAACGGAAGCGACTAACCTTTTCAACCACCCAAACGTGACTTCGCTAAATACCACGATCCCCGCAGCTAACTTGAACCTAGCAGGAACCCCCGCGACCAACCCTAGCTTCGGCACAATCCTCGGACCGCTGCCAACGAGCTTTCCCTACTCCGCGACGGTGCTTCAGGGCCGGATTCTTGATTTCGGCCTGGGCGTGAGGTGGTAGAGGTGAGTCATGATTTCGCGGGCTGCTGTCAACTCAGGCAGGAGCGGGCCGAGGAAGAGAATTGCGGGATGACTCTCGTCGCCGCTTGCGCCGGGCGCTCAGCGATTGTAACGGTAGCCTTGTCCTTCAGCAAAGGGTGGGCGCGATGAAAGATGCGGGCCCTCCGTCACCGTCGTCCCCTACTTCCGAACGATTTCCCGCCCCGGTTTATTCCGAAACCGTGCTGGCAGTGAACTTCGAGGACGCCAAGAAGCATTTTCTCGCTGCGCTTCTCGAAATTCACGCCGCGCACACGCTGATGCTGAGCCGGCAGGGCATTATCCCCGAAAGCGACGCGCGCGCGTGTCTGACCGCGATCGAAGGGCTGGACCGCAGGGCGATCCTTGCGGCTCGTTACGACGGCCGATGCGAGGACTTGTTTTTCTACGTACAGGATTTGCTGGTTCAGATGTGCGGCGAGGATGCTGCGGGAAAGATGCATACGGCACGCAGCCGAAACGACATTGACCTGACGCTTTACAGAATGCAGCTGCGGCTCGAGGTGCTGCGAATCGCAGAGGAAACAGCGCAGGGCCGGCAGGTGCTGATCGAACTGGCCGAGGCACACACCGATACGGTGATGCCGGCCCACACGCATACGCAGCCGGCGCAGCCGACGACGTTGGCGCATTACTTGCTCGGCGCCGGCGAATTTCTGGGGCGGGACGTGCAGCGGCTGCGCGCCGCGTTCGCCACGATCAACCGCAGTCCATTGGGTGCCTGCGCCATCACGACGACTGGTTTTCCGATTCACCGCGACTACACGGCGCGGCTGTTGGGGTTCGATGGTTTGCAGGAGAATTCCTACGGCGCGATCGCGGCCACTGATTATGTGTGCGAAGCGGCTGCCGCGATCGCCGTGCTGATGGTGAGCTTGAGCAAGCTGGTGCAGGACCTGCTCCTGTGGTGCACGGAGGAATTTCACTTTTTGCGATTGAGCGACGCTTACGTGCAGACCAGCAGCATCATGCCACAGAAACGAAATCCCGTGGCGCTGGAACACACACGCATCCTGGCGAGCAAAGCGTTCAGCCAGGCGCAGGCCGTCCTGGTATGTGCGCACAATACTCCGTTCGGCGACATCGTGGACAGCGAGGACGACTTGCAGCCGCTGGTTTTTTCGATGTGCGCCGACGCGTCGCGTGCACTGAGGCTGTTCGCAGGACTGATGAGCCACGCGGAAGTAGACCGGGAACAAATGCGCAGAAGGGCAGGCGGGAGCTTTCTGACGGCAACGGAATTGGCCGATACGCTGGTGCGCGAGGAAGGGATCAGCTTTCTTGCGGCGCACCGATTGGTTGCCGCCGCCGTGCAGGCCACTGGGCGGGAATATTCGCCCGAGCGAGTGGCGGCGGAACTCCAACGCCTGGCTCCGGAAACGCTCGGAAGGGCGCTGCGGAAACGGAGCGAAGTGTGGGTACGGGCGCTCGATCCGGAATATTTCGTGCGCATTCGCAACATCGCGGGCGGCCCCGCTCCCGAAGCTGTGAAGGCGCAAATCGCAGGCGCCAAGAAGGACCAAGCCGAAGCGCATGAATGGCTCGCCGCGAAGCGTGCCTTGCTCGAAAACTATCCACACCTGATTCGTGATGCCGCGGCAGCTGCCCAGAAACCCGCCGGATGATGGCATCGATTCCTGAATTCCGGCGTCCCGTGGGCAGCTCTCTGCTGACAGAAAGTAAGTTGCGCAGTCCTAGTTCGATTCGCGGGATGGGCCTCGGCTGCGACGTGGCCTTGGCCAGATGATTGTCACCAGTTCTGTCGTCGTGGACAGATGCGTCAGAAAAACGGAAAAGCCTGTCGGGGATGCCTGAGACGGGCAAGCGTGCGGTCAGTCACCGGCCGGTTGATTAGGCTACCCGCCCCCTGGCAACTTCTC
Source organism: Acidobacteria bacterium 13_1_20CM_58_21 (assembly GCA_001919715.1). GTDB lineage: Bacteria > Acidobacteriota > Terriglobia > Acidiferrales > UBA7541 > Acidiferrum. The sequence goes on along the minus strand of MNIJ01000034.1, from coordinate 9,949 downwards.
GCGTAAGTGTTCTTGGGTGCTGGGGATGATAGGGCGTGTGCTGTTCGGATTCCTCTAGAAACTGACCCGAACGCCGAGTTGGATTTCGCGCTTCGGGAACGCCGAGGTGAAGCCCAGCGGCTGGCTGGGCAGCAGGGCACTCGTCCCCGATACGTTGAATGTCGTGGCGCCTGCGCCACCCATTGCGAGAGGAAGACCGAAAGCGGGCCCGACTACGTTGTTCACGCTGGCAAAGTTGGTCCGATTAAGTAGGTTGAATCCCTCGGCCACTAGTTGCAGCCCGGCCTTTTCGCTGAGCTTGATCGTGCGGGAGAATCGCAGATCGAAGTCGGCGAAATTCGGACCCCGCCCGGTATTCCGCCCCGCCCCGATAGGCCTATCGTTCGTGGAATGGCGATCTCCATTCACGTCCGCTCCGGCAAGAAGGTTGAAGGGATGGCCGCTGCTAAATCGCACGATGGGGGCCAGCGTGAACCCGGACACAAACGCGTTTTTCCATGGACTATCAATAACCGCGGCAGCGACAACCTTGTGCCGTTGATCAAAGTCGGAGAGCCCACGTTCGGCAGACAGGTTGGTATTGTCCTGCGGTCCAAAATCACTGTTGAAGTCAGTCGAAGTGTCAAACGCTTTGCTGTAAGTGTAGTTGCCGATGAGAGTGAAGTTGTCGCTGAAGCGCTTCTTGAGTTCGATGATTCCCCCCTCGTAAAGCGCGGACGCTTTTGAAGAGTACTGGTCTGCCTGCAGAATCGGCGGATTCACAAAGCAGTTAAGAATCAGCGCCCCCGCGCATCCTGGTCCGCTCCATTTCCGGTAGGTGGCGGTGCCGCCGTTCGCCAAGGGGACGCTTACCGTCGGTGCTGGAAGCGCATTTATGTCAATAGCCAGGGGAAGTCTTAGCGTGTGCGAATGGATACCGCTAAGGGCTATGGAGAAACCCGTCGCGATTTCACGTTCGACGCCAAAAGAAACCTGCTCGGAGTAAGGATTCTGGTACCCTGGCTGACCGCTGAAGATTACCGTCAACAGCGGAAGCGGACCCGAATTGGCGACCGTGATCCCGAACTGCGTGAGGTCCGCCGGTGTGATACAGGCGGCCGCCCCCGCTGCGCAGAAAGCGCCGTCGTCGCAGGAGAATTGATTCCAAGCGGAGGACAAGGCGCGCTGATAGTCGCCGGTGCCAGCAGATTCGCAATCTGCCGCGTATTGTTGACATTCCCCAAAGTCTGAATCACATCAGCAATTTGGCCATAGATCTGGGAATAGAAGATTCCGAACCCGCCGCGAACTACAGTCTTGCGATTCTTGAAGGGATCCCAGGCAAACGACATGCGCGGGGCAAAGTCATTTTTGTCGCTGTTCAAGGGACCATATTGCGAATCCAGTTCGTAGCGGAGACCGTAGTTCAGCGTAAGGTTGTCGGCAATCTTCCAGGAGTCTTGCCAGTACAGCGCGGTGAACGGCCTTGGGTAGTCATAGTTGGGATTGCCAAAGCCCTGCTCATAGAACTGTGGCACGCCGAAGGATCCGGATTGAATCGCGTTGATCGTGGCAGGATTCACACCGGCAGCAAGTCCGCAGTCGGCTGGCGTAATCAAACAAGGGCTGAGCAGGTTTCCCGGCAGCGGGCCAAAGACGAAGCGTCCCGGGAAAAACGTGTGTGACTCTGAGTGAGCGCCGCGATACAGAAACTCCTCGCCAAATTTCGTCGCGTGATGTCCCCGAATCAAGGTGAACCCGTCACCAATCTCCGGGCGGCGCAGGATGGTTAAGCTGGGAAGAAAGATTTGCGTTCCGAAATTGCCGTAACCTGGAATGTCGAGGCCCACTTCGCCGGGCACATTTGGAATGACATCAAAGTTCGAGTAATTCCACTGTAGCTGCAGGGCATTCTGCGCAGATTCGCTGAACCGGTGGAACCACGCCGCCTGAATTGTGTTGTCATAGGCGTGGATGGCACTCCCGCGCGAGAAACCGGTCAGAGACTGGACATCGGGGGACTGCTCCAAATCATGGGAATAGGCGTAGCGGACGAAAATCTCATTCTGCTTGTTGAAATGATGATCCAGCCGCCCCGATGCCTGATATCTACGGGTGTTGTAGGGAATCACGCCGCCGTTGTTCTCAAATTGGTTTACGAGGAAGGCGCTAAGAGGATTTGTAGCGGGATTGAGCGTCAGTGTTCCACCGAGTATCGCCGCACAAGTCGCAGGCGGAAGATTCGTTGTCGGATTTGGAGCCGGCAGGCCCAATTTCTTTGCTACAGCGGCGCCGACGGGCCCGCTCAGACAAGGCACCAATCCGGTGTTTCCCTGAGCTGTCAGCCCGGCAAGGATAGCCACTTGGTTATTCTGAGAGTCGCCCTGAGGGCGGAAGATGGACGTGTCCGTCAGCAACGGCACGGCATTCTGCGCGTCCTGGCGCAACCCTTCGAACGCCGCAAACAGAAATGTTTTGTCTTTCTTAACCGGAAATCCGACGGAGCCGCCAAATTGCTGCCGGCTCAGCGAGTTTTTCACATTCGTGCCTCGCGTGTCGGGCAAACTGGGATCAAACGTCTCGCTCGGCTGCAGCGCCTGGCTGATAGCGAACGGATCTGCGGCATCCAGCGCGTCATTGCGGAAAAAACCAAAAAGGCTTCCATGCAGCTGGTTCGACCCCGTCTTCGAGACGATATTAATGACCGCTCCGCTGGCACCGCCCAACTCGGCCGTATAATTACTTCGATTAATCTGAAACTCCTGCACGGCTTCCTGGCTCAGCGTCAGTCGCACGCCGCCGGAATCATCGTTAGCCTCTCCGCCATCCACAGTCACGCTGTTGCCCCGGCCATTGCTTCCGTAGAAGGAAAGTCCGCTTTGCGGAGTCTGCTTGACGCGAAACTCCAAATTTCCGGCAAGTCGCGTGGAATCGGAAACGCCGGGCATGAGCGCCGTGTAAGTCAGGTAGTCCCGCCGTCCAACGGGCAGCTCTCTGATGAACTTCTCGTTGACCGTATCTGCCTGGCCGCCACGCTCGGTTTCCACCACCGGCAGTTCCGACGGCACCACAACCACCTCCGACACTGACGCGGGATTCAGGCGAAAATCCACAACCACGGTCGTACCCACTGTGAGAATCACATCCTTTTGAACCGCCGTCTGAAAGCCGGCAATTTTCACGGTCATTTCGTAGGTGGTAGGTGCCAGTCCCGCCAAGCGATACTCCCCCCGCGTGTCGGTTTCGGTGGTGTGCTGGATGCCTTTTTCATTGTCCACGGCAAGGATCGTCGCCTTCGGGATGCCCGCTCCCGAGGAATCAATCACTGTCCCAGTGATATCTCCGGAGGAGCCCACACCCTGTGCGTACGCCGCACCGGTCGCGAACAACAAGCAAAGCGAAAGCCATGTTCCCCTAATTGGCTTCATCAGTCCTCCTTCCGTTTTTGCGAATTTCCGGGCGGGATCGAATCTGTGGCCGGAGTATAGTCTTCTCGGAACTCCAGAAGCAAGCGGCTGCCGCACACCTGCCGAGCCTGGCCGCCGCAGACCATGTATTTAAGACTTAATTATAATATGCGGAATTACTGTTGATTACTTACCTCGCTAGCATGGAGATGGTGTATTCTACTAGCACCTAAAAAGGTGCTTCTATAGGAGCTGGCTCGTGCTTGACATCACCAAGGACATACAGTCGCTGACGACCTTCCGCCGCCGTTCTGGCGACTTCATGAAGCAGCTGAAGAGAAGCAAGCGCCCCGTGGTGCTCACCGTCAAGGGGAAGGCTGCCGCAATCGTGCAAGATGCCGAAGCCTACCAGCGCTTACTCGACATCGCGGCCCGCGCGGATTCGGAGGAGGGAATCCGTCAAGGGCTTGATGACGTGGCCCACGGACGCACCCGCTCCGCCAAAGAGGCATTTGACGAAATCCGTCGCAAACATGGCATATCACGTTGAGTTTGCCGATCGCGTACGCTGCAGCCGTACGCAGAGGTGAGTGAAATGCCAACTGTCGAAGGTAGGGAAGCTCGCGTCTGGATCGATGAATATGTAAACAAGGCCGGAAAGTTGTCTGGAGTTGCCAAGATGGTGAGGGCACTTGTAAAGAAGGCCGTAGCCGGATGCGAGGAGTACGTGAATCCGTGGAAGATTCCCACATTCGATCTAAACGGGCCCCTCTGCTTTTACATGGTGACGAAGGAACATGTGATTTTTGGATTTATGCGAGGAGCGATGCTCCGCGATCCGGGGAAGTTGCTGGAGGGAACGGGAAAGTACTTGCGGCATGTAAAGCTGCGAAGCGCAGCGGATGTACGGCGATCGGAAGTGCGGGCTCTCCTGGAACAGGCGGCGAAGCTGAACCGCAAGGAGCCGGTCACTGGCACCAAGGTCCAGATGAAGCAAAGCAGGGCAGCCGGAACGCGGAAGAACGGCCGCCGCGCCACGACTCCCGATTAACGCAGGTGCCTCTGGCGATTCAGATGTCCGGTTACGCTTATCGCCCTCTAGTGTGCGGAAGGACTCAGCGCTGCCATCGAATGTAAGACCAAGCAGATCTAAATTCCCAGGCAATGTACGGAAGTCCGACGCTCTCATTTTCGCTAACGCCTACCGCTACGAATCCAGTCGAATTGTAAGGCACAGGATGCCCAGAGAGCGCGCTAACAAGTTCGAGGGGGCCGTAACCCCTTCGCTCCGATTCCTTGAGCACCGCGACAGCCTTGGAGTCGGGCGACCAAGCAATGCCCCTGACCTTGAAGAAATTTTCGATGGGAATGGTTTTCACTGGTTTTTTCCCTAGAATGTCCATCACGACTACTGAGGATCTCTCTGGATCACGGACCCAGACAGCGACAAAACGGCTGTCGGGAGAGCTTACGGAAGAATTCGTTTCATCCGAGCACTGTGAGATGTGAGCACCGGCGGGCAGCGGTTCGACGGAAACGTTTGCCCCTGATGCGAGATGAGCTTCGCGTGCGAGTTTGGTTGTGCCTGCCTTCGGGTTGATGTCGTAGAGTTAATCAGGACCCACGGCTTAGAAATCGTGCTTGTTCAGCGGGAACGGTTCATCCCGCAACTCAAATGCTTACTTAACCCGGCAATGACACGCGTTTCGTCCTAACTATCGGTGCGATACAATCCTGGAACATGCAAACGGTCTACCAAGCCGCAGGTGGTCGCGACGGGTTGATGAGGTTGGCCAGGGCGTGGCACACGCGGGTGCTAAAGGACGAAGTGGTTAGCCATGCGTTCAGCCACGGATACCACGCGCAGCACACTGAGCGCCTTGCCGCGTACTGGGGGGAGGCTCTCGGTGGGCCAACGACGTACTCTGACCAGTACGGTGATGAGACCTCGGTTGTGCGGATTCACAGCGGCAACGGGCCGCACGAGGAGATGGACCAGCGGGCGATCGTCTGTTTCGATCAGGCGCTCGAAGATGTCGGCCTCGCCCGCGACGAACAGCTCCGGCGCGTGCTTCACGATTACTTCGCGTGGGCTACCACGACCACAATGTCTCGTTACCACCACTCGGCAGATGATGTGCCGGACGGCTTGCACATCCCGAAGTGGTCCTGGCACGGACGCGTCAGTTAATCGGCAATCCGGACGAGTTCTGTCGGGCGATTCAATTTTTCCGGTTACGGCGTTTTATCAGGCGCTGCTGTGGGTAGTGGGCACTCCGTCGCCAAGACTGATGTCTATTTAAATAGAATGTCTACCAAGCATTCGCTTGTGGGGTCTGCGCGGCAGTTCTTCTCTTCGTCTGTTTTGTCACCATAAGTAGGGCCTATCTGGTGCACCGGGCCAAAGAACTGATTACAGACGTGCAGGGCTTCGATAATGCCCGGGACCCTACCGCAGCCGCTCCCTCGTTCGCGAAGAAATACCACAGATACCTGCAAGAGACTACCTGCGACCACGATGTCTGCCAATACCGATTCGTTTTCACGAATCGACCTGTGTCAATTCTGCACCTAGCTAAACAAGCCCAAATTGAGGCGCTGGTCACTGTTTATCGTGCACAGTTAGACTTTGTCAGTTTGAGTCTTATTTCGAGCGTGTTCAAAGAAAACAGCCCGATAGTCTACGTTCAGGAGAACTTTTGTAAGGACAGAACCGATATTAAATGCGACCACTTCGCCATAAACCCACACGGACGATATGTGACGCCGATTTGGAACGGAATTGTTGAATTTGGGCAGGTCGCAAGTGACGAGCAGAAGCAGTTGGCATGGTCACTCAAGACCGATTGCATGATCGCTCCGCATGGATGCAGCGACATCAGCGAAATAATGCCGGAACTGTGGAAACGAGTCAGCCCAGACAGTGTAAGTAGTCGCGTTCGCAGCACCGCGGATTCCATCGCCGAAGGCGCACAGCCTCTTCCGGACTGAGTAGACGACCCGTCTTAATCTGGCTGACTCCCGGAGAGTCGATTATTACCGGCCATCAATCTTTTGAATCACATTTCTAAGAGAGGTTTAGCTGGGAAGTGTTATCCTTAACGCGCCGGCGAATTCTCACGAGTGCTCGGAATGAGCCAAAACTCGAGGTTGAAATCGAAGAACGTGCCGTAAACTGTTGACAGTGAAGTGTTTGCTGCGCGCCCGTAGCTCAGTTGGATAGAGCGTCTGGCTTCGAACCAGAGGGTCGGGAGTTCGAGTCTCTCCGGGCGCGCCACTGCATCAATAAAACAAAAGCGATCTGGCGATTTGAATAATACGGGGAAATAGGTGTGTGGCCGTGCCTGCATGCAACGTTGTCGGAAGTGATTCACGTTCAGAAGTTGGGCCGGCCGGCGCATCGCAGAATGCCCGGCAGGGCGGGGAATCATGGGCGAAATAACAATTCGTCAGCCACAGGCGTGGAAAGCGACATCGGTTTCAATGCAAATGGCTTGATTGGACTCTGAGGTCGCTACGCTTCCTGCGGTTCTCCTTTAGGGTTGACATGTTACCCGAACGCGAGCATGCTTAGGTTAAATGTCTACCCAAGAAAGCAAAGACCGCCTAGAACTGCTGCAAGGCACCCTGGACCTGCTGATCCTGCGCACACTGATATTTGGTGCGCAGCACGGGCAGGGGATCGCACGTGCCATCCAGCAGACGCCAGAGGAAGAACTGCTGGTAGAACATGGCGCGCTTTACCCCGCACTCCAGCGGATTGAGGAACGAGGCTGGATTTCCGCGAAGTGGGGAACTTGGTCAAATAACCGGAAGGCGCGGTTTTTACTCGCTGACTTCCATGGGGCGCAAGCAACTGGTGAAAGAAACGACAAAGTGGAAGCGGCTGACGGCTGCGATCGGGCGGATTCTTGGATCCGAGGCGAAAAGGAGTTGACGAGATGTTTCGACGGAAACGGAAGGAGAGCGACTTCAGCGCGGAAATTGAGGCGCACATTGAGCATGAGAGTGAGCGTTTGAGGGAGCAGGGATGGAGCGAAGAAGAGGCGCAGGCGGCGGCGCGGCGGACGTTCGGGAACGTGATGCACACGCAGGAGAAATTTTACGAAGCGGGACGTTGGCTTTGGTGGGACCACCTGCGGCAGGACGTGCGCTTTAGTCTTCGCGTGCTACGCAAGGCACCGGGCTTCACCGCAGTTGCTGTTCTCACATTGGCGCTTGGTATCGGCGCGAACATCGCTATTTTCAGCCTGATTAATGCCGTGGCGCTACGCTTACTGCCTGTGGCTAATCCACAGCAACTCGTTTTGCTGCAGTGGACGGCGCACAAGAAGCCAAACGCAAACTATTTCGCAATCTTCGGCGGCTGCCCGAGTGGGTCAGGCCGATCTTTTTCCCCGCCGACAGCGTGTTCTTTCTCGTATCCCATGTTTGACCAGATTCGATCGATGCGGGATATCTTTTCTGGCGCGCTTACTTTCGTGCGCGCGAACGCAGCCGTTCGAGTAGAGGGCAGCCCGGGGAAACTCTGGGGAATGTATGTCTCTGGCGACTTTTTTTCGACGCTTGGCGCGCAGGCAGCCGTCGGGCGCGCGCTCAATGGCAATGATGACGTCTCTGGTGCGGAACCGGTAATCGTGCTCAGCTACCGCTATTGGCAGAACGAGCTCGGAGGCGATAAAAGCGTGCTTGGGAAGACGGCTACGGTCGATCTCAAGCCGTTCCGGGTTGTGGGCATTACCGGCCGCGACTTCCCCGACTTTGATCCCGGTGTGCCTGTAGACTTTTGGCTGCCGCTAGCCGCTGAGTCGATCGTGAATCCACACGCGCCGAGCCGGACGGATGCCAATTCGCTGTGGCTTTACGTGTTGGCGCGACTCAAGCCCGAGGTGACAAACAGCCGCGCTGAGGCAGAGCTCAACGCGATGTTCATCTCAAGCACGACGAGTGGTCCGACAGCACTCTTCAAAGCAGACGATGCACCACGACTCACACTCTATCGAGCAGCCGAAGGCCTGGCGTCGCTTCGCACGGCATATGCAAAGCCACTGTATGTGCTGATGACGGCTGTAGGTTTGATCCTCTTGTTGGCTTGCGCCAACGTAGCGGGTCTGATGCTCACGCGCTCTTCGGCGAGGCAGAAGGAAATGGCTGTGCGCAACGCGCTTGGCGCGCCGCGTGTGCGGATCGTGCGGCAACTCTTGACGGAGAGTCTTATCCTGTCCGCGGCGGGTGGTGCACTCGGAATCTTGTTCGCCGTGTTGGCCGCGAGGTCGTTGGTCTCCTTTCTATCGGCCAATTCGCACGTTCCACTCCAGATCGATGTCAGAATCGATTGGCACGTTCTCGGCTTTACATTGGCCGTTGCCACTTTAGTAGGCATTCTTTTCGGAATTGCCCCCGCACTTCGTGGTTCTCGCGTTGATGTCGCTCCGATCCTCAAACTGAGCGGCGGCCAATCGGGCACTACGACCCGGCAATCGGCGCATCTCAGTAACATCCTCGTGGTTGCCCAGGTGGGGATTTCGATTCTTGTGCTTGTGGGGGCCGGATTGCTGGGCCAGACTGTTTTGAATCTAAAAAGCGTGGATGCCGGGTTCAAAGTCGGGAATCTTCTTCTCTTTGGCGTGGATATGACTGCGACCGGCTTCGCCATAGACGATCCGCGGTGTGACCAGCTAAACCAGGAACTCCAGAACCGCTTCGCGGCCCTGTCCGGCGTAAGCTCAGCAACCTATTCAGCGATGCCGATGTTGAGCGGCGGCATTTTCGGTGGCGAGTATAACGCCCTGGGCGCGCCAGCTTCCTCAAGTGTCAATGCAGACGTCCTTCCTATCGGGCCAGGGTTCTTCGAAACGATGAAGATTCCACTCGTTGCAGGAAGGACTTTCACGAGGGCCGATTTTGAGTCGTCAGCAAAACCGAAACCCATTGTTGTCAACCGATCTTTCGCTCAAACGGCATTTGGCAGTGGCGATCCGCTCGGGCGCGTGCTAAGCGAGGATAGATCTCAAACGCCTGACTGGCAAATCGTCGGTGTTGTAGGCGACACAAAGTACGAAAATATTCGGAAAGGGGTCGAGCCGACGGTTTTTACGCCGCACAAGTACAGATTGTCGACCTTCGCGTTGCGGACAGAGGGTGATCCGAAAGCGCTTGCTTCGCTGGTGCGCGACGCTGTTGGGCAGGTCAACCCGAACTTTTTCATTCTGCAGATGATGACGCAGTCGGAGGAAATCGACAGGACCATCTATCAGGAACGCCTCGTGGCGACGCTTTCGGCGCTGTTCGGCATGCTTGCGCTCGCGCTTGCTTGCATCGGCCTGTACGGACTGGTGGCGTACGGAGTCGCGCGGCGGACGCATGAGATCGGAGTGCGAATGGCGCTCGGCGCACGGCGGCACGAAATCCTTTGGCTGACGTCTAGACTTGGCCTTGTGCTAACGGTCACGGGTATTGTGATCGGGCTCGGGGTGGCGGCCGGCGTTACGCGTTACTTGCAGAGCCTGCTCTACGGTGTGCGGCCCACTGACCCTTGGACGTTTGCGTACATCGCGATTTTG
>MNIJ01000125.1 GCA_001919715.1 Acidobacteria bacterium 13_1_20CM_58_21 | reverse complement strand
CAGCTCCAACGATTCGCGCGTTTTCGGTCCGGTTGCCAGCCGGTTCATTTACGGCCGCGCCGTCTTTGCGTACTGGCCCGTGGATCATTTCGGCTCGCTTTCAACCACGGAAGCCAACGCCAAGTGACCGGCACATTTTGATGGGAGACACGGGAGGACCCACTGGCCGAGGTTCAGCACCGACCCGCGATACTCGCGCTGGAAGATGGGCGCGTCTTTAACGGCCGCGCGGCGGGCGCGATCACGCGCCACGGCGGCGAAGTGGTTTTTAATACCAGCCTCACCGGTTATCAGGAGGTCTTCACGGACCCCAGCTACGCCGGGCAGATCGTCTGTTTGACCTACCCGCACATCGGAAATGTCGGCGCAAACGCCGAAGATCAGGAATCCCCGCGGCCCTTCATCGAAGCGCTGGTCGTGCGGGAATTCTCGCAGGTCTGTTCAAGCTGGAGATCCGCGGAAACCGCGCAGTTGTATCTGAACCGTCACAAGATTCCGGTGATCTGGGACATCGATACGCGGGCGCTGGTGCGTCATATTCGAAACGTTGGCGCGCTGCGCGGCATTGTGTCGACGGATGGGACGCCCGCTGACCAATTGATTTTCGAAGCCAAAAAATTGGCGAGCATGACGGGGCAGGAACTCGCCAGCCGCGTCACGTGTGGGAAACCGTACGGGTGGGATAAGGGTTCCGTCGAGGTGGCTATCTCGCCTTGCTTCGAACAGATGGGCGAATCGGACGCGCCTGCGGAGATGCGGAAACATCGCGTAGTGGCTTACGACTATGGCATTAAGCAGAACATTTTGCGGTTGCTCGTTGACCATCGCTGCGAGGTCTATGTCGTGCCGGCGCAAACGTCGGCTGAAGACGTTCTGCAGATGAAGCCGGACGGCGTCTTCCTTTCGAACGGGCCTGGTGATCCTGAGCCAGCCACCTACGCGGTGGAAAATATTCAAAAGCTCTTCGGGAGAGTACCGGTGTTCGGCATTTGCCTGGGACACCAGTTGTGTGGCCTGGCGCTGGGCGGAAAGACATTCAAGCTGAAATTTGGGCACCATGGCTCGAATCATCCGGTGAAGAATCTGCTCACAGATCAAGTGGAAATTACCGCCCAGAATCACGGGTTTTGCGTCGATCCGGAATCGATGCCGTCGAGCACAGTCGAAATCACGCACGTCAATTTGAACGACAACACCAATGAGGGCATGCGCCACAAATCGCTGCCGTTCTTTAGCGTGCAGTATCACCCGGAAGCATCGCCCGGGCCGCACGATTCGCACTACTTGTTCACACAGTTCACGGATTTGATGAAGGAATTCGCGCAGCCGGGCAGCTTGAGGCGTTAAAACAGTTTCACGGGAGATGATGCCGAAGCGGACTGACGTCAAGAGGAGTCTCGAGTATTGGCTCCCAGGGCGTAATCCCGTCTCGTGTACTTCAGAAGGTGTCGCGCTGTCCGAGCTGCGCCTGCTCGGGGAGAAGCACATCAAGTCCCGGGCGACGGGGCCGAAAGCTGGTCGAGCTCATCGCGGCAAGGAATCCGGCGTGGGAGGATTCAGTGGTTGATTGGTCTTCTCCTTACCGTAAGAAAAGCAGATTCCTCGCTTCGCTCGGGATGATAATAAGAGCACGGCGGCGATCAGAGCAAGCCAAGTTAGGAGTGCAGGGTTACAACCGGAAATATTGAGGGAAGATGCCGAAGCGGAATGACATCAAAAAGATTCTGATTATCGGGTCGGGCCCGATCATTATCGGCCAGGCTTGCGAGTTTGATTACTCCGGTGCGCAGGCGTGCAAGGCGCTCAGCACGGAGGGGTACGAAGTCGTGCTGGTGAATTCCAATCCGGCGACCATCATGACCGACCCGGAACTCGCGCATCGCACCTATATTGAGCCACTAACGAAGGAATATCTCGAGGGAATTATCGCCCGGGAAAAACCGGATGCCCTGTTGCCGACAGTCGGGGGGCAGACGGCCCTCAATCTGGCCGTGGAGCTCTCCGAAAGCGGTATCCTCGAAAAATACAAAGTGGAAATGATCGGCGCCTCGTTGCGCGCTATCAAGGTTGCGGAAGACCGTCTGTGGTTCAAGGATGCCTGTAGAAAGATCGGGCTGGAGGTGCCGGCGTCCGCCCTGGTGAACAACGCGAAGGACGCATTGAGGCTCTGCGATCAGCTGGGATTCCCGCTGGTGATTCGGCCGTCGTTCACGCTGGGTGGAACGGGCGGCTCCATCGCATACAACAAGGAGGAGTTTGGCGAAGCCATCGCCCACGCTCTGGACATGAGCCCAGTCCATGAAGCGCTGGTGGAAGAATCCGTGCTCGGCTGGAAGGAGTTCGAACTCGAAGTGATGCGTGATTTCCGCGACAACTTCGTGGTGATCTGCGCCATCGAAAACTTCGACCCCATGGGCGTGCACACCGGCGATTCGATTACCGTGGCTCCCGCGCAGACACTGACGGACAAGGAATTTCAGCGCATGCGTGACGCCTCGGCTGCGATTATCCGTGAAGTCGGCGTGGAGACCGGCGGTTCGAACGTGCAGTTCGCCGTCAACCCGGAGAATGGCCGGATGGTGGTGATTGAAATGAATCCGCGCGTCTCGCGCAGCTCGGCGCTGGCTAGTAAGGCGACCGGCTTCCCGATCGCGAAGATTGCGGCGCGGCTGGCTGTGGGAATGTCGCTGGACGAAATCCCAAATGATATCACCAAAAAAACGCCGGCGTGCTTCGAACCGACCATGGACTACGTCGTGGTGAAGATTCCCAAATGGCAGTTCGAGAAATTTCCCGGCGCGGACAGCTCTCTCGGAACGCAAATGAAATCAGTCGGCGAAGTCATGGCGCTTGGGCGAACCTTCAAGGAAGCGCTGCAAAAGGGAATTCGCTCGCTGGAGCCGAGCACCCCGTGGCGGGCCCCTTCGGAAACGCCGGATTCACTGCTGCGTGAGAAACTTGCGACACCGAGGCCAGACCGGATTCACTGGCTGCTGACCGCCATGGAGCGCGGGCTGTCAGCCCAGGAGATTTGTGAGCTGACGAAAATCGATCCTTGGTTCATCCAGCAGATTGAAGAGTTGACGGCGATGAACCGGCGTGCGGCGGCTGTGACCGTTGAGACGGCTTCCAAGGAATTGTTGCGCGAAGTGAAGCGACACGGGACGAGCGATGAGCAATTGGCACAAATCTGGAGAACGACACCGGCTTCGGTGCGGTTGCAACGCGCCCGCTACGGCGTGACCCCGGTGTTCAAGCGCGTCGATACCTGCGCGGCGGAATTCGAATCCTTCACGCCGTACCTGTATTCCACCTACGAAGACGAAGACGAATCGGAAGCCCAAGCGCGGCCCAAGGTCATGATTCTGGGCAGCGGACCGAACCGCATTGGGCAGGGGATCGAATTTGATTATTGCTGCTGCCATGCCGCGTACGCGCTGCGCGAAGACGGTTTCGAGACGATCATGGTGAATTGCAATCCGGAGACGGTCTCCACGGACTACGACACCTCCGACCGCTTGTATTTCGAACCTCTCACGCTGGAAGATGTTCTGGCAATCGTTGAGCGGGAGAAACCGCAGGGAGTAATCGTGCAGTTTGGCGGTCAAACCCCTCTGAATCTTGCACTGGAATTGAAGCGCAACGGTGTGCCAATCGTGGGCACCGCTCCGGAATCGATTGATTTGGCGGAAGACCGGCGGCGATTCGGGCGTTTGCTCGACGAACTGAAGATTCCGCAGCCGCGCAATGGGACCGCTCTGGTGCCGGAGGAAGCAGCCCGAGTGGCCGGAGAAATTGGATTGCCTGTGTTGGTTCGGCCGAGCTATGTGCTTGGCGGGCGCGCGATGGTGATCGCGTATGACGTGAACACCGTACAGGAGTACGTCGCTCAAGCGGCGCTGATGGGGCCCGCGCGGCCCGTGCTCATCGATCAATTCCTTGAGGAAGCTACAGAAATCGATGTGGATGCGCTGGCCGATGGAACGGACGTGGTTATCGGCGGGATTATGGAGCACATCGAAGAAGCCGGGGTCCATTCGGGGGATTCCTCTTGCGTGCTGCCACCCGTGAGTTTGTCGCCCGCTATCCTCGATGCCATCCGTGAATATACGAAGCGGCTGGCGCTGGCACTGAAAGTGGTCGGCTTGATGAATGTGCAGTACGCAATTCAGCGTGACACGGTCTACGTTTTGGAAGTGAATCCACGCGCCTCGCGCACAGTCCCATTCGTGAGCAAAGCGACAGGAGTGCCGCTCGCGAAGGTCGCGGCGCGATTGATGACCGGGAAAAAACTGGCAACTACGAATCTGCCGGTTATGCGGCGCAACGGCGTGGCAGAAATCACGGTGCGCGAATTTTATTCAGTGAAATCGCCGGTGTTTCCCTTCAACAAGTTTCGCGGCGTCGATACCATCCTGGGCCCCGAAATGCGCTCCACCGGCGAAGTCATGGGGATTTCAACATCCTACGGACAGGCGTTCGCGAAGGCCCAGCTTGCGGCGGGACAGCGCTTGCCGCGCAAGGGTACCGTCTTCCTCAGTGTTAACGACCGTGACAAGAAGCAGCTGGGTGCCCTTGGAAAAGAGTTGTCGACGCTGGGTTTTCGTCTGCTTGCCACTCGGGGAACCGCGGCTGCGCTGGCATCCGCCGGCATCGAAGCCGAGGCGGTATTCAAAGTGAACGAAGGCCGGCCGAACATTGTGGACCTGGTGAAAACGGGCAAGATCGATCTGGTAATTAACACGCCATTGGGGCGCGAATCGTTCTACGACGAAAAATCGATCCGGCGCGCGGCAATTCGCTACAATATACCGTGTATCACCACCCTTGCTGCGGCTCATGCTGCCGCGCGCGGAATTCGGGCGCTCCTCGAACAGGGAACGGAAGTCGCCGCATTGCAGGATTTGCATCGCGGACAGGCCGCCGCTTCCGGCGTGCCTGCCTCGGGAGATTGATCCGTGATAGTTACCGGAGTTTTCGCCGCTCTGACAACGCCGTATGCGCACGACGGGACGGTTTGTCTTCCTGACTTAAGGCAAAACGTTCACCGGTACAACCACACGGATCTGGCGGGCTATGTCGCGCTGGGTTCGACCGGGGAATCCGTGCTGCTCACTCGAGCGGAGATGGACAAGATTCTTGTCGCGGTAAAGGAAGAGGCGGCGAAAGGGAAAACGCTGCTGGCCGGGGCCGGTGCGGAGTCGACAGCAGAAACTATTGAACGCACAAAGCGGGCGGCAGAGCTGGGGTATGATGCGGCGCTGGTGAAGACGCCGTACTACTATAAACCCGCATACAAGCCCGAAGTGCTGATCGCGCATTACCGGCGAGTGGCAGAGGAATCTCCTATTCCCGTTTTGCTTTATTCGATTCCGCAATTCACCGGCATCGCGCTGGCAGGCGCAGAAGTAGCCGTACTCGCCGAGCATCCCAACATCATCGGTATCAAAGACAGTTCAGGAAATGTGCAGGGCGTTGGGGAAATTGTGGCGGCGGCTCCACCTGCATTTCAAGTCTTGGTCGGCTCCGCGGCCACCGTGTATCCATCGCTGGCGATCGGCGCGCGAGGAGCGATTCTGGCGCTGGCATGTGCACTTCCGGAAAAGTGCGTGGAGCTGTTTGAATTGGTGCGGCAAGGTCACCACGAAAAAGCGCGCGAACTGCAATCCATTTTGGCGCGCGCCTCAAAGCTGATCGTTTCCGAGATGGGCATTGCCGGCGTAAAGCACGCCATGGACCAGCGTGGATACTCGGGCGGCCTGCCGCGCTTGCCCCTCCTTCCCTTGCACCAGGAACAAAAGAAACGTCTTAACGCCTTCCTAGCAACCTTGGAACCAGCCGCTGTCAGGGCCTAATTCAGGCCGAACGAACGGAATTGATGAGACGTTTTGTCGCGGGTATCATCTAAGGGGTCATGGATTGTGACGCCCTTGCCTTCCGCCAGCTTCCCCATCAACCGAAGCTCTTTGTCGAATATCTGGATCATTTTGAGAAGGTAAAGTCGTTCTACTTTTATCCGCCGACTATGCCAGCGGTGACGCGCTCGGCTCGGAAATTGGACTATCCAGGCGAGCGGAGAGGAGAACTAACTTCTATTCTTCGCAAACAGAACATCACCCTCGGGGCGGGGGCAGAAACACTGGGAAACCTGGAACGGCTCGAAAAGAGCGCCGTCGCGATTGTTTCGGGGCAACAGGTAGGGTTGTTCAGCGGGCCCGCTTATTCCGTCTATAAGGCGCTGACGGCCGTGCAGATCGCCGAGGAGTTGACGCGCGACGGGATCCCGGCAGTGCCGGTGTTTTGGATGGCGACGGAAGATCACGATCTTGACGAGGTCCGCCGCGCCACGTGGTTCGACCAGGGAAAACTGGTTCGTTTTGAATTGCCGCTGATCGGGGAAAGCGGACGGCCGGTGGGACGGATTCCGCTCGGTGCACAAATCGAGTCTCTTGTCGAAGAAGCCGCCGAGATGTTGGCGAACCAAGGCAGCGACTTGCTCGCGCAGTACCTGGTCGAGAGCTACCGGCCGGAGGAAACGTACGGCAGCGCGTTCGGCAAATTATTCGCGCGCCTGTTTGCGCAACACGGGCTAATCCTGATGGATCCGCTCGAGGCCGATCTGCACAAAGTTGCAGCACCGCTCTATCAGCACGCCCTTGCAGAACGCGATGCCTTGAACGAAAAACTCCTACAGCGCGGAGAGGATTTGGACCATGCAGGATTTGATGCCCAGGTCAAGGTGACGTCGCGCAGCACGTTACTGTTCCACCTGGCCGACGGCGTGCGGCAGGTCGTGACGGCCAGCGCAGGAAAATTTCAGGCCGGCGAGAAATCCTGGAAGAGGGACGAGTTGGTGCATATGACCCACACCGAGCCGCAAAATTTCAGCCCCAATGCGCTTTTCCGGCCGGTGGTGCAGGATTATCTGCTTCCCACAGCCGCGTATATTGGTGGTCCGGCGGAGATCTCTTATTTTGCGCAGTCGGAAGTTGTGTACCGGCAGCTTCTCGGAAGGATGCCGGTGGTGCTGCCGCGCGCGGGATTCACACTGGTCGACGCGAAGGCCAATAAACTTTTACGCCGGTATGGCCTGACTGTTGAGGACGTTTGGGCGGGATCGCAAGGCCTGAGGCACAAAATGGAGCGTCAGTCGGTTGCCAGCACGCTAGGGAAAAACTTCGACCGCAACCAGAGACAGATCGCCAAGATGCTGGCCGAGCTTGGCAGGCAGATCGAGAAGCTCGATCCCACTTTGAAAGGCACGGTTGAAAGGGCGCGGAAGAGGATTGAATTTCACATCGACAAACTGCGCCGGAGAGTGGGCCGGGCACAGGATCAAAAGGTCGGGTTGATCTTGGCTCATGAACAATACCTGGAGTCACTCTTGGATCCGCACAAAGGGTTGCAGGAACGGGAATTGTGCCTGCTGCCGTTTCTCGCACGGTGGGGGGCAAGCGGACTCAGCGAACTGAAAAAACATTCGACGGGAAGGAAAATCGGGCATCACTCGGTAATTCAGTTGCATTAGCTCGTGAGCCGCTCTCCATAATTTCTTGCCTGCGTTAAAGATAGGGGCGCACGGAGTCCGCCCCTGCGCCGAAACAGGAACGCTCCAACTCGTCCAGGAATGCTGCATGCTAGAATCTCCGCGCCTGCCCGGGAGGCCCGCACATGCCAACATTGAGCCTGAAAACGGATCGCCGCACGCAGCTTGTCGAGGTGACGGCGCAAGTGCAAAAAGTTGTCGCGTCGTCCGGTGTGGCCACTGGCATTTGCTTCTTATACGTGCCGCACACCACGGCGGCCATCACCATCAATGAATGCGCGGACCCCAATGTCGCCGAGGACCTCGAAGGCGCACTGGACCGGTTGATCCCCGCTACGGGGCCGTATCGCCACAGCGAGGGAAATTCGGACTCCCATCTCAAAGCCGTGCTTGTGGGAGGGAGTCAAATCATCCACGTGGAAGGCGGAAAGTTGGTGTTGGGGCGCTGGCAAGGCGTGTTCTTCTGCGAGTTTGACGGGCCCCGGGAGCGAAAGTTGCAAATCAAGGTCGTGAACGATGCAGGGCTGGATAGAACTGTGGCCATTGACACGGACCTACGCTAGTCCGGTGCGATGGGAAGCAGCGCGAAGCCCTCTCGTTCGACAAGGATTGCAAGTCTGTGGTGGTAAGAAACATTGCATAAGGAACTGAAAACAAAGCGCTTTGTTCCGTGGAAGCCGCATCCTGCCGTTTTTGGTCTCTAGGATAGAGGGTCGCGAGCAGTTCGACGGGATTGCCACAGCCAACAGCAAGTTCCCGCGAAGTTGTGAATCGCTGGCGATACAATCCCGCCCACGAACCCGTATCAAAAAATAAAGATACCAACGACCCAAGGCCAAACACACCCCATCAGCTCCCGGCGGAGCCCCATGATTGCTTGGGCGGCTTCGGAGGAATCATGCTGTTCGTCATTTCATCCCTGGACCAAGAGGGACGCGGGTGTCTCGAACGGACGCGCCCACCCCCGACATGGTATTAAATTGCTGAGAGGACAGCCTTGCCTACGCATAAGTCCTGGAATTCCTTACGCGACGATCGACGAACCAAGACTAGCCTAGACTCCTCGCTGATCGGCACGGAGCGCCGGTGGTTCATGGGGTTCCAGGATTGAGGCAGGGGTGTGCTAGAGTTTTTGAGCGATGAGCAACAGCGGGATTTACGTGCAGGTTCCGTTCTGCCAGACGAAATGTACTTACTGCAATTTCCACACGGGAGTAGTGGCCAGCAGCCGGTTTCGGCCCTATGTTGAGGCGGTCTGCCGGGAGATTCGAGGACATCGACTGTTGCTGGAGGCAGTTGGGGCGAATTGGCCTGGGCGCTTGAGGAGCGGCGGAGTTGCGCGCGAGACCCGGAGCGAGGACTTGGCTGTGGACACGGTTTACATTGGCGGGGGGACGCCGAGCCTGCTTGATCCTGCTCACTTGCAAAACATTTTGAATGCGATCCGCGCATCATTCGCGGCGGATCTTACGGAAGTGACGCTGGAGGCGGATCCGGAGACGATCGAGGCGGGGAAAGCAGCGGCGTGGGTACGGGCGGGAATCAACCGGGTGAGTTTCGGGCTGCAATCGTTTTCGGATAAGGAACTGCTGGCGGCAGGGCGGATGCATCGGCGGGCGGATATTTACCGGTCGGTGCCAAGTCTGCGGGAGGCGGGGATTCGAAATATCAGTTTTGATTTGATTGCCGGTTTGTCACATCAGACGAAGGTAAGCTGGCGGCAATCGCTGGAGGAATTGGCGGTGTTGGCTCCTGAGCATGTTTCCGTTTACCTCCTGGAGATCGATGAAGACAGCCGGCTCGGCAAAGAGTTGCTGCAGGGTGGGGAAAAGTACTGCGCTCGTTCGGTGCCCAGCGAAGATGACATGGCGGAGTTTTATGAGATGGCGCAGCAGGCGCTGGGCGCGGCGGGGTACCATCACTACGAGATTTCGAATTGGGCAAAGCCGGGATACGAGTCGAAGCACAACCTGAAATACTGGCGGCGCGAACCATACCTGGGATTTGGGGCGGGGGCGCATTCGTTCTTGGGAACAGAGCGATGGGCGAACGCGCATGATGCTGCGGCCTATGTGACTGCGGTCCAGGGCGGACGAATCCCGGTTGAGCAGCATGAAACGCTGACGGCAGAGAGAGCCCTGGAAGAGGAATTATTTCTCGGCTTGCGGCAACTGGATGGAATTGATCTTGCGCAAATCGAACGGAACTATGGCGTGTCGCTGGCGGCGCGATTCGATCCGCTGACGTCGGCTGGCTTGGTGGAGCGTGATGGCAGCATAGCGCGGCTTGCGCCGGATAGGCTGAGTATTTCAAATGAAGTGTTTGTGGAGTTGATGAGGTAAGAAAGTAGGGAAGTAGCGAGCCCCCGAGCGGGTCGGGGCAGGAACCGGGCACGGAGAAGGACGAACATGACCTACACGGTGGCGAAGGGGAATCAGCGGATGGATCCGAATCAGGTTGCCGAACTGGGAAAGATTCCGGACGGAGTGGTGGACCTGCGGAGCGATACGGTGACGCGGCCCACACCGGAGATGAGACAGGCCATGGCCGAGGCCGAGGTCGGCGATGACGTTTACGGAGAAGACCCCACGGTCAACCGGCTGGAAGAACGCGCGGCCGAGATTTTTGGAAAAGAGGCGGCGCTGTTTGTTCCCACAGGTTGCATGGGGAACCTCATCGCCATCAAGGTGTGGACGCATCACGGCGACGAGGTGATTTG
>MNIJ01000138.1 GCA_001919715.1 Acidobacteria bacterium 13_1_20CM_58_21 | reverse complement strand
TTTTTGATCGTTGCTTTGATCTCGTCGGTGACATGAGGGATCACTTGCACGGTCTTGCCGAGATAGTCTCCGCGCCGCTCCTTGGTCAGGATAGTTTCGTAGATGCGCCCGGTCGTCCAGTTATTGTCGCGGGAAAGCTTGGCGTGCGTGAACCTCTCGTAGTGCCCCAGATCGAGGTCTGTCTCCGCTCCGTCCTCGGTCACAAACACTTCGCCATGCTGAAAGGGGCTCATCGTGCCCGGATCGACGTTCAGATACGGATCGCATTTTTGCAGCGTGACTTTGAAACTGCGACTCTCGAGGAGACAGCCGATAGAGGAGGCAGCTACGCCTTTTCCAAGTGAGGATACAACTCCGCCGGTTACAAAAATATATTTCGGCGCCATCCTTATAGCCCGCGTTCCTACGCCGAGCTTGTTTGCCCTCCACAGGAGTGACGTAGGTATAATTATCGTCGGAACTCGCAAATCTGTCAAATCGAACTCCGAGCGCCTGAAAATCGCTATTTTTCTTACCGCGGGCGCGAAACCTTTACCGCGGAAACGGGTTTGTAACCACCGGGGAATAGTCCATGGAGCTCGGCAGTCTCGGTAAGCGGTGCAGGTCAGGAAAACTTCGGGAAGCATTCAGAAACCGCCGCCGGGAGATTCGCCGTCTAATGAGATGAACCTTTTGCCCTGGGCCTCGAAACGGTTCTTCCGTTTAGCCCCGCAGGCGCACCAAGGTTCCGAGTGGGACTCTTGCAGGTGGGGAGGGGATATGAAACCAGTCACTCTCACGAGAACGAGCAGTGTCTTTCTTGCTGGCGCGCTTCTTCTCGCGGTTGTTGCCGGCGCCCAGCAGGTGCGTCAACAGGCGCAGCAGACCGTTAAACCGCGCGCATCCGCGTACGACCCGAATCGTGACATGGTTCTCGAAGGAACCGTCTTGAAATATACGGAGAACTCTTCCGTGCCTCCCGTTGGCGCACACGTCACCGTGGAGACCTCGTCCGGACCCGTTGACGTTCATTTGGGGGAGGCGCGATTTCTCAAGTTCAATAAGTTCACGCTCACCGAAGGCGGCAGCGTGAAGATTACCGGCCAGAACGTCTCTTACGGACAGGGAACCACGTTTCTCGCGCGCATTATTCAGCAGGGTCGACAGGCGCTAGCCTTGCGTTCTGTCAACGGCGCGCCGCTTTGGCTTGCCGGAGCACGTGCGCAACGCGGAGGAGTCCAGAAATCTCAGCAGGCAGGTGCTCTGTGAAGCGCTTGTTTTTTTGTTTGGCGCTCCTTGCAGCGGTCTTTCAAGCTGCCTGCGGAGGCAGTGGCTCCACGCAGCCTCCTCCCCCTCCTCCTCCCGTAGGAAATTTTTCAAACGCCAGCCTGATGGGACAATACGCTTTCTCCATGAGCGGAACTGAGGCTTGCGGTCGTACCGGCAGTTTCTTCGGCCGCATCGGCACATTTACTGCCGACGGCAACGGCAAGATCACCGGCGGCGTCGAAGACGTAAATGTCTGCTCCGGTACCAGCACTCTGGTCCTCACAAATGGCAGTTATTCAATTCAGGCCGACGGCCGCGGCACGCTCAGTCTGACGAACATCACGGGCACTACGAATTACAGCATCACGCTTTCGACCATCAGCCAAGGCTCAATTGTCCAGACCGATTCCACCGTGACCGCGGGCGGTTCGTTCCAGAAGCAGGACACCGCAGCTTTCTCTATTACCATGATCGCCAGCGGCTATGTTTTCGATTTTTCCGGTGTGGCTTTTGACTCCAGCAACAATCTCGTCCAGCAATCCATTATCGGCCGGCTCGACGCGGATGGCGGCGGTGGAATCCTGAACGGCCTGTTTGATTCCAATACTGCGGGCGTTCTGTCCGGACAATTGGCGTTCCCCAGTGGCGCTTTTTACCAGCTTGATGCGGCCTTCCCCCAATCCGGTCGCGGGACCGCAAATATTGCCGGGAAGAACCTGACCTTCTACATCGTTGATAGCACGCGCTTGAAATTTCTAAGTTCTAACCTAGACTTTCCAGAAGCTCTTGTGGGCGACGCCATCGCCCAGCTAAACACCTCATTCGACATCACGTCTCTCAACGGCCCTTTTGCTTTCCTTATCGGGGGCGGGAGCACGGCGGGACCGACGTCTACCGCGGGGCGCTTCACGACGGATGGAGCCGGCAACCTCACTTCGATCGTGATTGATGAAAACAACAACGGTGGATTGACTCCGTTGCCTTCGTCCGGTGGCACTGTCACGGGCTCTTATACCGTCGACGCCAACCATTTTGGCGGCGGCACGGCCACTTGGACGGATTCCAAGTCCGGCACATTTTCGTTTATCTTTTATCTGGCGTCGCCCGCGAAGGCCGTCTTCCAGGAAACCGACAACAACATCACCAGCGACGGCTCTTTCCTAGCACAGACATCCGGTCCGCTTACGGCATCATCGCTGGCCGGCAACTACGCATTCAATTGGAACGGCGTGAGCACCGGCGAAGATGATTTCGTCGGCCAAATGGCCATAACCACCACTGCGACATCAAATATTTCTGGCGCCATGGACTTCAACCTCTTCGGCCTTGGTAAGCAATTCTTCAACTATCCGTTCAATGGATCACTGACTCTCGGTACTGATCCCACTGGTCGCAACACGCTGATGGTGACGACAACTCCTTCTCCACAGACCACTTATAAATTCAGTGCGTACGCCGTCGACGCCAACACCACTTTCCTGGTCGGCGTGGATACCAGTCGCGTCATTGCCGGCATGAACACGCGGCAGCCCTGATCGCTGACTGGAAACGAACGGTTCCGGCCCGCCGCGGTCTTTCCAGGCCGGCTGGACCTATTTCTCGAGGAGCTTTTCGACGCGCGCCACGTCTTCCGGCACGTCCACGCTCACCGCGTCGTGTTGCACTTCCGCCACGCGGATCTTCCACGCGTTTTCGATCCAGCGCAGTTGCTCAAGTTGTTCGATTCTTTCGAGCTCACCCTGCGGCAATGTCGGGTATTCCAGCAGTGCCTCACGTTGAAAAACGTACAGCCCGAGATGTTTCAGGTGCCGCACCTGAATCTTGCTGGCCCGATCCCGCACCCAAGGAATCGGCGCGCGCGAGAAATAGATCGCGTTCCCGTCGAAATCCAGCACGGCCTTCACTACATTCGGGTCCATGATGTCGCCAGGCGTTTTAATCGGCGTGGCCACCGTGCTGATGGAAGCCTGGGGTTCCTCCAGCAGGGCATTCACCGCCGCATCAATCGACTGCGGATCCAGCATTGGCTCGTCTCCCTGCACGTTTACGAATACGTCGCCCCCTTCGCGCGCCGCCACTTCCGCGACGCGTTCCGTACCGGTGCGATGCGCGGTCCGCGTCATCCTCGCCTCGCCGCCAAATCCCTCCACGGCTTTCACAATGCGTTCGTCGTCGGTGGCCACAATCACGCGGTCCGCCCGCTTTGCCAGCTTGGCCCGCTCGTAGACCCGCTGAATCAGGGGCTTCCCGGCGAGCGATACCAGCGGTTTGCCGGGCAACCGCGTCGAACCAAATCTCGCAGGAATGACCACCACGACTTTGGCCAAGCTCATCTCCTTTTTCGTTCTCCACTCGCCCGGAATAATAGCTCCTCAGGCATGGTCTACGCTGAGCAGGGAGAGTTCCGCGATGCTACCACACGCCACTCGGTCCGGTCGGCCATCAACCTGTTCAATACTGAGCATCAGCATTTGCGCTTGTTTTCGCGAAACCGAGTGGTAGAATTTCTGTTAGTCCAAACCGCGCGGCCATCCCGGCAGGCCGGGATGACGAGGTGCCGTGAAACGCGATCTACCAGGTTTTCGCGTTCTATTTTTCTCATTCCATGTTCTGCTGATGGTTTGTCTGCTGGTGTTACCCGCGGTGGTGCCGGCCGCCGCTCAATCCAGTTCCGACGAAAGCAAGCCCAAGGAAGAAGCCAAACGCGAGGAAGTTAAGGAAGTCAAGCAAGACGACGTCCGGAAAGATACGCCGGGCACCCCTTTCAAGCCGGGGGGAACCATTCATTTTGATGTCGACCTCGCGCTCATCAACGTAACCGTCACCGATCCCTACAATCGCTTGGTTACCGGCCTCGAACCCGACAATTTTCGTGTCTTTGAGGACAGCATCGAGCAAGAAGTCGTCACCTTCTCCGCCGAAGACGTCCCCATCTCCATCGGCGTGATCTTCGATTTCAGTGGCAGCATGGCCAACAAAGTAGCCAAGGCCCGCGAAGCCGCCATCCAATTTTTCAAAACCGCTAATCCTCAGGATGAATTCTTCCTTGTCAGCTTCAACGAACGCGCGGAACTGACCAGTTCCTTTACCAACAGTGTGGAAGACCTGCAGAGCCGCATGCTGCTCACTGCGCCCAAGGGCCGCACCGCGCTCCTCGATGCCATCTATCTCGGTCTCAGCCAGATGAGGGGTGCACACAACGCCAAACGTGCCTTGCTCATCCTATCCGATGGAGGTGATAATCATAGCAGGTACAACGAAAGCGACATCAAGCGGTTGGTAAAGGAAGCGGACACGCAACTCTACGCCATCGGCATCTTTGACCCGCTTGGTTATCGCAACCGGTCTCCAGAGGAGCTGAGCGGCCCGTCGCTTCTCAGCGAAGTAACGGAAATGACCGGTGGGCGCGTGTTCGCCGTGGAGAAACTGGATGAACTGCCGGATATCGCTTCAAAAATCGGCATGGAGCTGCGAAACCAATATGTCCTCGGCTATCGACCAAGCAACAAGGTCCACGACGCACGCTGGCGCAAGCTCAAGATCAAGTTGCGAGCGCCCAAGGGACTTCCGCCCCTCAGCGTCTTTTCCAAGACTGGTTATTACGCCCCCAGCCACTGAGCTCTCGGGGGGGTTCCTTCCTTCCTTGCGCTATGTCTCGGTCTTGATTTGCGCCGCCGCTATCTTGTCTTCCGCCGCCTTCGCCCAGATTCCCAGCCTGGCCAGGATCCCAACGCCGGCAAACAAGGTTCCAGCATCAAAGTGGACGTTAACTTGGTCGTGCTGCACACGACCGTCATCGATGACCGCCAGCGGTTCGCCGACGGCCTAAAGCCGGAAAATTTCCGCGTTTTTGAGGACAAAGTTGAACAAAAACTTTCCGTGTTCAAGCGCGAAGATGTGCCCGTGAGCATGGGACTGGTCATCGACAATAGCGGCAGCATGCGCGACAAGCGCCCGCGCGTCAATGAAGCCGCCATCACTCTGGTTCAGGCCAGCAACCCCCAGGATGAAGCGTTCGTCGTCAATTTCAACGACGACTTCTATCTCGATCTCGACAAGGATTTCACCAGCAGCATTCCCGAGCTCAAGGAAGCCCTCGAGCGCATTGATTCACGCGGCAGCACGGCGCTACGCGACGCTATCCTGGGCTCTCTCGATCATCTTAAGAAGGCTAGCAAGGACAAGAAAGTCCTCCTCGTCGTCACCGACGGCGAAGACAACGCCAGCCGTAATTCCCTAGAGAAAATGATTCGAGAAGTCCAGAAGACCGATACGGTGATTTACACAATCGGTCTCCTCGGCCAGGAAAACAAGAAGGAAGCCAAGCGTGCCCGCAAAGCGCTCGAGCAAATCGCCGCGGCCTCCGGCGGGCTAGCCTTCTTCCCGGAAAACGTCGATGACGTGCACAACATCTGCGAACACGTGGCTCATGACATTCGCAATCAGTACATTTTGGCCTACTATCCCACCAACACCCGCCGCGACGGAACCTTTCGCGCCATCCAGGTGGAAGTGATTCCCCCGCATGGCCGCGGCAAACTCGTAGCCCGCACGCGCAACGGCTACTACGCTCCCGGCGCGGCGTCCTCCGCCGCCGGTAACTGACAGCCATTGTGGAGGGCAGCAGCCCTCCCGCCGCTCGAATTTGGCGGCCGCGAACGCTTCAAGGAGGAGTGCCGCGAGGCCCGCTGGATCACTGCCGCACCCTCGCCCAACGCGGCCTTGCTCCATTGAAGCGGCTCGAGTCGGACGGGCGGCCGCTGGATAGCTATTCTCGGTCTTGTCTTGCTAGGGTGCTGGCCAGGACCAAAGCGTCTGCACCCAGTGCCAGGACTTCAAAACCGCTAGTCCACGGTCCCGGATCGTGCAGATGCGCGCTGATGCGAGGGATGTGCAGCAGTAGGAAGAAGAGAAAGAGGATCGTTCCCAAGAGTGCGGCCGCAAATCGCGCTTTTTTCCCGAAAATGATCGCCCCGCCTGCGGCAACCAAAAGGGCGCCGATCGCGCACGCCCAGAGTGGCCGACCTGGAAACCAGGGCGGACCTAGCCCTACGGCAAGACGGGCGTAAACAAAATGCTGAATCCCGAAAGCCACAAAGGCCATGGCAAAAATGTATTGCCCGAATTTGAGGAATGGATCCGCGGTTTCGCGCTCGTATAGGGGAGAGGCGCTGGCAAGAACCCAGGCGCCTCCACACATCGCCAGGGCCACAAATCCGCTGGTCCATTCATTTCCGTCGTGCGCATGCAAGACGATCCTGGGGATATGCAGGAGCACCACGAAAAGAAAAAACATCACTCCCAGCATGGTCGCTGCCGGCCGCGCCAAAAGTTCGACAAGGATACCGACCGCCGCGGCAAGGAACGCCACACCCACAAAGTACGCCCAGAACAGCCGTCCCGGCATCCACGCAGGCACCAATCCGGCCACGAATCCACCATACAGAAAGTGCTGAACCCCGAAAACAACCAAGGAAATGGCCACAAAAATTCGTACAAGCTTTTGGCTCGTTTCACTGGTGGAGAGGACTGGTGTCGTGTTCACGCGGTGGCCGCAACTCCAAGTAGTTTACAAGAGTTAGCCCCTTTGCAGCGCTCCATCTCTACCCTATCCCCGCATTCCTCGCCAAGACCGCTCTGCGCTCCCATGTTAGTGCCGGTCCGTCCCGGTCTTGGATGTTGCTCGGCAAGCGACGGCGCGCGGCGAGCGCTGGCTGGCCACATAGGCCCGCTTTCGGCCTCCGGCAACTGACCATTGTTCCTGGTTTTGTTTCTGGGGGCCGCGGCCCTGTCCTGCCAAAATGGTCATGAGTGCTCTTCAAGATGTCTTTTCTCGAAACTTGTCGTGGCCGAACGGCCATAGCACGATTGCGCGCGCTAGAATATAGGTATGCAACGCAAGGTCTTCTGGGCTACCTTCGTCGCGCTGGGATTGACGGCGGACTTCACTTTGCCCATATTATGGTCGCTTCTGGCCACGATTCCCATCGGCATCTTTAGCTGGTGGGTGGCGTACCGCAGCGACTGGTTCTGATCCCGGAATTCTCAGTCGGCCCGATCTTGTCCCCAAGATTGCGAGTTGGTGGTTGACAGTATGGTTATAACCACGGCTGTTTCACTCAGGGAAATATGGGGGCGGTGGGTGTTACGTTGAATCGGATTGCCGATCAGGAAATCGGTCCTCTGGAGCATCGCGTTGCGGGATTTCGCTTCGAGCCACCACCGGTCACGATTCTCTCGTCCGCTTAGGTCGCTACTTCAGTACGTGTTGCTTCCTCAGGTCACCGAGGAAGCTCTTCCCGTGCGGAATCTCCCCGTCAAAATTCTCCGCGATCGTCTGGCCCATATCCGCCAGCGTGTCCCGCACTCCCAAGTTCACGCCCGCGCCGCCTCCCGGCGAATACGCCAATATCGGCACATACTCCCGCGAATGGTCGGTGGTAGCCCATCGCGGATCAGGATCGCATCCATGGTCCGCGGTGATCATCAGCATGTCGGAGAGACTCAGCTGCGGCAAGAACTCTGCCAGCATGCAGTCAAATTCTTCGAGCGACTTGGCAAACCCTTCAACATCTTTCCGGTGGCCATACAACATGTCGAAATCCACTAAATTGCAGAAGATTAGCCCGCTCGCGCGCTCGCTCACCGCGGCAGTCAGTTTCTCCATCCCGTCGGTGTTGTTCTTAGTCGTGACGTACTCTTCGACACCGCGGCCATTGTAAATGTCATGAATCTTGCCAACTCCGAAAACACGAACTTTGTGCTCCGCGAGAACATCCATCAGCATCGGCTTCGGCGGATCCACCGCATAATCGTGCCGCCGCGTGGTCCGCACGAAGTTTCCCGCCGTTCCTGCAAACGGCCGAGCGATCACGCGCCCCACGCGATGTGGCCCATCCAGCAATCGCCTGGCAATTTCGCACATGCCGTAAAGCTCGGTCACCGGAATCACCTCTTCATGCGCGGCGATCTGAAACACGCTGTCGGCCGAGGTATACACAATCGGCTTGCCGGTGCGCAGGTGTTCTTCGCCTAATTCCTTGATGATCTCGGTACCGGATGCCGGCTTGTTTCCAATGGTCTTCCGGCCAATCTGTTTCTCAAACTCTTCGATCAATTCCTTCGGGAATCCGTTCTTGTAGACCGGAAAGGCCCGATCTAGCAAGACGCCCGCCATTTCCCAGTGACCCGTGGTGGTGTCTTTTCCTGGAGAACGCGTCGAGCCTTTTCCAAACGCTCCCAGCGGAGCACTAGCCGGCGCGTGATGTTTCAGCGGCGCGATATTTGCCAGTCCAAGCCGCACTAAATTCGGGATTTCCAGCGGCCGCGATTCCGCGATGTGTCCGAGCGTGTTCCTACCGACGTCGCCGTAGTCCGCCGCATCCGGGAGTTCACCTATTCCAACGCTGTCCAGCACGATCCAGAAAATTCTCTCGAATTCTCTCATATCCCGGCCCCTCAAGCCGCTTTCAGCCGAACTTTACCACACCGCGCTGTTCGCCCATTGCCACCGAGCGATTCCAGTTTCCTGTAGTGGCCGAGGGAAATTTGTCATAAGCGCGGGAGAAGGAGACGGGTTTTTCGTACTCCAAGGCTTCCAGCCGGCGCTCACAGTTCTTGCCTTGCTTGTCGTACAGTGTATCCAACCGCTCGCTGAACTATTTTCCTTTCGCGTGCGTAGTAGCAGATAGCGGAGGTGTGCCATGGCCCAGGGTGGCAATCCCAAGAGAGTTTCCCTCGTTTTCCCGATTATCCTGATTACCATCGGTGCTCTTTTTCTCTTCCGCAATTGGCATCCGGGTTTCGATCCCGTGCCTATTCTCTGGACCTACTGGCCGCTCATTCTCATTTTTATCGGCGTCGGAAAGATATGGGATAACCTGCAAAGACGGCGCAATCCCGACGCGCCTCCGGGAGTCTCCGTCGGCGCCACCATTGGTACGATCGCCTTTGTCGTCGTGCTGGTCGTGCTGCTCTGGCACGGACGCGGGTATTCCCGCAGCCATGGCTTCGATTCGAGGTCACAGCACAACACCCAAACTGTGGATCTGCAGGGAGCCAAGTCGGCGCACGCCAGGCTGGAAATGGGAGCAGGACAGCTCATTATCAACGGCGGCTCGAGTCACATGCTTGAAGCGGACTTCACCTATAGTTATTCATTCGAGGCCCCACGGGTTGACTACAGCGTGGCCGACGGCGTTGGCCAACTCGACATTTCTCAACAGTCCCACTCCTTGCACTTCGGCCGCTCGCAAAACGATTGGAATCTACATTTCAGCAAGGAACTCCCGCTGGAGTTGAAAGTGGATATGGGCGCGGGACAGGGAAATCTCCATTTTCGAGATATTCCTCTTACACGGCTGGATCTGAGTCTTGGAGCGGGCCAAATGGATGTGGACTTCACCGGCGACCGCAAGACCGATTTGACTGCCGACATTGAAGGGGGCGTGGGGCAGGCCAACATCCGCCTCCCGAAAAACGTCGGGGTCATTGCGCACGCATCCGGGGGCATCGGCTCGATCGACGTACGTGGCCTCAAACACGATGGGGACTCCTACACGAACGATGCTTATGGAAAATCCACTGCGACCATCCACTTGAAAGTGGAAGGCGGCATCGGTCAAATCACCCTCACGCAGGAACCGTGAATTTTGGTCCGCGAGAATCGGCATTTGCCCCGCTTTGACAGCAGTCGTACAATTTAAGTTTAGGCAATGCGCTCGAAACGCGTTGTCTGGGCTTCCCCTTTGGCGACGAAAGAGATTACCCACGCAGCCACGGATATCCGGCCGGAACAGGAGTCGATCCGCGTCCGCGGCGCCCGTGTCCA
This sequence comes from Acidobacteria bacterium 13_1_20CM_58_21, assembly GCA_001919715.1. Lineage (GTDB taxonomy): Bacteria > Acidobacteriota > Terriglobia > Acidiferrales > UBA7541 > Acidiferrum. The sequence goes on along the minus strand of MNIJ01000138.1, from coordinate 1,561 downwards.
CAATTTAAAAAATATCAGCGTTGAAATTCCGCATAACGCCATTATCGTCGTCACTGGCGTCAGCGGCTCCGGAAAATCGTCACTGGCCTTTGACACCATCTACGCGGAGGGCCAGCGCCGCTATGTGGAATCGCTGTCCGCCTATGCCCGCCAATTTCTCGAGCGCATGGAAAAACCGGACGTCGAGGAAATTTCCGGGATCGCCCCGGCGGTGGCCATTCGGCAGAAAAATTCAACGCGGAACCCGCGTTCGAACGTGGCGACGGCGACGGAAATTTACGATTATCTGCGACTGCTTTTTGCGCGATGCGGGCAAACCTTGTGCATCAAGTGCGGGGCCGAAGTTCGGCGGGACAGTCCGGACGAAATCGCTACACGCATTTTGTCGCTGGCGGCGGGGCGGCGGTTTTACGTTTTGCACCAGTTTCGAATCGCTACGTCCGGCGCGACAGCCGTTTCGAAACGCGGGGCCAAGAAACCAGGCGCCGGACCCTCACAAGAACAAGTTCGGCAGGGGCTAGTTGATCTGCAGAAGCGAGGTTTCAACCGACTTTACCAGGCGGGACGAATCCACGAATTTTCGTCGCCGGAATCGCTTCTCGATGTCGAGTTTTCGAAACCCGTCTACGTCCTTGTCGACCGTCTGGCGGTCAGTCCGGAGTCACGCGCGCGCCTCGTCGACTCCATCGAAGTTTGTTACCGCGAAGGGCAGGGCGAAGCCATTCTCGAGTTTATTGCAGACGGCGCGGGGAATTCCGCCGAGCGCCTCAGGTTCAACGAACGATTCGAATGCAAGAACGACGGAATTCTATACCAGGAACCCGAGCCCCGACTTTTCTCTTTTAACAATCCGTACGGGGCGTGTTCGCGCTGTCAGGGGTTCGGCAACACGATCGACTTCGACTTGAATCTGGTAGTGCCCGATCCTAGTAAGTCCCTTGACGACGGGGCCATCGAACCGTGGACCAAGCCGCGCTATCGGGTGCTCTTCCAGGGTGCAAAAAAGTGGGCCCGCGGACGCGGAATTCCGACCAACGTGCCGTGGCGACAACTCACCGCAGAACAGCGCCGCTTGATTCTCGACGGCGATCCCGAGAACGACTACGAGGGAGTCAAAGGCTTTTTCACGTCGCTGGAACGGAAGAAATACAAGCTGCACGTACGCGTGTTCCTCAGCCGCTTCCGTGGCTATGCGACCTGCCCGGAATGTGGCGGGACTCGTTTGCGCGCGGAGGCCCGTGCCGTCCGAGTAGCGAGAAAACCGATCACCGAGGTTTGCAAGCTTACCGTCAAAGAAGCGCGCGCTTTCTTTTCCACCCTGCAACTCTCCGAAGGGCACATGAGAATCGCCGACCGGATCCTCGAAGAGATTCGCACGCGCTTACAGTTTCTGGATGACGTCGGTCTCGACTACCTCACACTCGACCGGCTCACTTCCACGCTTTCCGGCGGCGAGTCACAGCGGATCCAGCTCGCCACATCGCTCGGTTCGCATCTCGTTGGCGCACTTTACGTGCTTGATGAGCCTTCGATTGGCCTGCACCCGCGCGACACGCAGAGG
>MNIJ01000170.1 GCA_001919715.1 Acidobacteria bacterium 13_1_20CM_58_21 | reverse complement strand
ATGGTCGCAGAATGTATTCCATCCTTGGACTGAAAGGAAAGCTGGCCATTCGGGACTTGGATGGTGACGGGCACGAGCACCGTGTCATTGGTCACTTTCAAGTAATCGGTGCGCCAGGTGAAATGCAACTGATCCCGCACGATGCGAGAGGTTACCACCGCCTCGAGATCTTTGAATTTCACTTCCGGCGGTCGATTCACCTTGGCGTAAAGCTCCAGGCGGTTGAACTCGTTCATGCTGGCGGATTGACCACCCATGGTCGTCGGCAGGTTGGTGCCGTCGGAACGCGTGAAGCGGTCAGCCTTCGACGCCATGCCCATCGATTCCATCAAACTCAGACCCGCACCAGGCACATGCAGGAGCGCGTCCTTTTCCGACGGATCCATGGTCAGGTGATACTCACCAGAGCCGCTCGGATCGACGAACTCCAAAATAATGTTTTCGCCGATGCCTTCCAGGTATCGCCACCGCCAGGTTTCCCACGGATAAGTGCTCGTCGAGCCGCCGCCTTCTTCCATCGGCCGGTCGTAGGTGCCGCCCGTGGGGTGCGATTCCACTTCATCCGCAGGGCCCCACATGATGTACATGCGGCCGCGATCGGTCTTCCATCCCGGGATGCCGGAAGCAAAGTGTTCGTTGGCGTAAGCGATGCGGCGGTAATGCTCTTCCTTAAAATCGTTTTCCGGGAGGTCCGGATTGCTGCTGCGCCGCAGCCAGAACTGTTCAATGAATTGTTCGCGCTCTTCGTTGGTATCCAGTTGAAGGAAAGCGTTGCGCTCGTCCGGAGAGATGATGTAGGTGACGTCCTCGGTCAGCCATTGCCGGTAGGCGCTGTCCAGCTCCTTCATCGTCCTCTTCATCTTCCGCTTTACTTCTTTGTCCAATTTTTGGGGTGCTGGAGGCGTTCCCGGATCCTGCGCCTGCCGAGCGAAAATCGCTGGCATGCCGATAGCGATCAAAAAAATAGAAATAAACAGGGTCCGTACTACCCTTGACATGAAAACACCTCAAACTTTGGGACAGTTTGATTCTAACCCCAGGCTAGTTCCCCGTCAATCAAAGGAATCCCTTCATTTTCTGACACTTGTCCTCCGAAGGCGGTTAGATCACGGGCAAGTCGGTTTGGTTGCCTGACAGTTTTTGACCTGGCCCAAGGTACAGGAGAGATCTGGCGGATAAAGACAGGACTCCGCTAAAGATCGCCATCGGAAATTCTCGCTCTCGAAGGTAGCGAGGCTACTGAACGCGCTGTGGCTGAGTGTCCGAGCCCACCAGAGTATCGAAGATGGCTAGGACGTGACGGCGGTAATCCAGCATGCGCGTAAAAATATCACGAAGCTGCGGGTCGCGTTCCGCCTCGCGATGCCACTTGGCAAGGACCACTGCGGGCACTTCGATGTCTTGCCGCAACTTGTCAGGGGAATGCCCGCGCAGGAACAGGCCATAGAAAAAAGCGGCCTCGCGCTGCGGGAAGTCGAGATCGTGCACGACTTCGGAGGGAACGAATTGTGGCATGGTGGCCATAGAGAAAAATGCAGTTTACCCAAAAACCGCGCGGCGTCAAGTAGAACTGCCGTTTTCTTGCCGCGTTCCAGATAACTCCCCCCTTTTCGTCCGGCTTCACCGCGCGGAACGACGAATACCCCCCAAAGAGCTGACAATAAGCAACTTGTTTAGATCCAGTGACTCAACTTGTTCTCTTGCCGTGCTTGCCGCAAAAGTAGAAGCCCCTTGCCAGCAACGCCAACCGAAAGACGGTACCAACAACCAACCACGCAGCCTAGACCAAGCATATAACCCTTAGCCCTCCCGGTCGAGGGAGCTTCCCACATCCAAGCATTTCACAACCTCGCGAGTAACGACATGTCGTGGAGCAAAAAACGCGGACCCAATATGCAAGCACCGGATCTGAAGCGTGGGCATCGGGCCGCAGTCCTCTTATCCCCATGGCGTTCCGCTGATCTAGGCCATCAAAGAAAGCTGGGGTCTCTTACACGGCGATCTCGGCAGCACACGGACGGACGTAGCGCTTCTACGGAGCGCCAGCGCAGGCGTGGTAGGTGTTGGAGTACTCCAGCTGGAGCTCGTAGGGATGCCCATTCAGCATAACGTAGGAATCGAGGGCCTGACCCTTGTTGCCAATCGGCTGGCAGAGATCTCCTATCTCAGCACCCTCCACCAGCAAGGAGTTATTCGCAAACCAGGCATCCAGATCCGGATCCGTGATGGACTCAATCAGCTCATGGGAGAGCACGGTGTTCGTTGAATCGGCCAGTGCACCATTGGGATTGGGCGGAGCAGCGGAGCATCCCCGTACGTTCTGGTAAGGTTCCACACTGAGTATAACGTGACCGATATCCGTGAAATCGACAAAGCCGTGGTAGGCGCAGAAGCGCCATGTCGAGGGATGGTTCGGCGAATAGCAGACCTGGTCTCCCGCAAAGCACGTGTCGATGCCCGCCGGCAGGAATACGTGATATTCGTGGCTGTAGCCGGTACCGATTTCCGAGGCGGCCTCATGGACGAGAGCTAAGATCTGATCTTCCGTGATCTCGGTTCCGATGGCGGTCTCAACGGGGCGCACGCTGGCGGATACTGAATCACCTACCCCGTAGTTTCCGCTCGTACCCGTGTACTGGTCAGTGAGGCGAATGAAATTGCTGGCGTTCAGGTCCCGCAGGAACTGGCGAGGATTGCCCCAACAAGTTTTTACCGAGCCGCAACTTCTCACGTTGACATATACGTTGTTGGACTCCATTTGGGTCAGTGTATGCCCGCCGAAGTAGGCCAGGTCGCTCGGATAAAAGCCGGGCGAGGGCACGGAAGGTACCGCGGCCGCCATCGCAGCTGGCGGCCTGGCCGCCTCGAGCGGGGCTCTTGAAGCACCCTGGATGCGGTCAATATGAGAGGACTGCGCAGCGTCCGTGGCGGCGTACCTAATGTGAAAAGCGGACGCAGAAACGGTCGGGACTGTTCCGCTCCCCGGTTGAGTGAGGTCGATCGAGATGCTTCGCTCATCCTGGGCAAGAAGCGGAAGTGCCGCAGCAAACGACAAAACCGCTATTGCCGCTCCTGCCAGACTCCAGGTAAAAAAAGACTTGGCATGTTCTGCCAAGCTTGAACTGCTCAAGCTGTGAGACTTCATGAAATAATCTCCTTGATTTGATTCTCGTACTTGCGCCTGCCTGGCAGAATGCTTATCCGTCCTAGCCGTAACGCCCCGGCGTTCAGGTGTTCAGGCCGGGGATATAAGACGCTTTCTTTATTTCTTCGCTTTGTTCCACCCTTAACCCAGGAACAGGGCGCCCACTGAACATGCCGCTGTCTGTTCCCTGGGGATTAACTCGCACCTTGCCTATAGTGGCGACGGGAGGATTACGCAATCCGGTCCTTACATCACGGGGAGTGCGGGAAAGACCTGACTCACAAAGAAAAGGAATCGCAACCGAATCTGCTTAGCTGTTCGAAACCTGCGTGCAAAGACCATCCAGACATGGATTCAGATTGCCCTCTCACGCCAGTAAATACCAACAACAAGAATCGCAGCAGTTACTCAATCGCGAGAAGACGGCTTGTCGTTCGCGGATAGCCTAGAAGGCGATCCTGGCTTTTGCTGCTTCTGCCGTTCTTGCTGTTGCTTCTGTTCGAGCCTCTGTTGTTGCTGTTCGTGCTTGCGGTCCAACTGCTGCAGTTGCTGCTGCTGTTTGCGGTGAGCTTCCTGTTGCTGGCGGTCGGAAGCGGCGTGCTGCTGCAGTTGTTGCTGCTCCTGCCGATGTTTCTGCTCGATGCGCTGCCGCTCCTCGGTTTGCCGCTGGCGGAGCCGATCGAGCTCTTGCTGGTGCTTCTCGTCCATCGCGGGACTAGCGTTTGGCGGTCCGAGCGAAGGTGGACGGTCGCGGTTGCTGGGTTCGCCATTCGCTGGCCGGTTTGGACTCTCGGAGGGACGGTTCGGACTATAAGGACGGCCCGATTCTACAGCGCCACGGCCACCCAATTGACCGGGCCGAACAGTCGAGGCCACGTCAGTCCGGCCGTGGCTCACGGAAGCATGCAGAGTCCGATTTGTGCTGGCGGCTTGCTGATGTTGTGTTTGCTCCGCAGTCATGGTGCTGCGCCGCTGATGCCCCGCGGCGATTTCTCGTTCTGTCGGCCGGGCAGTTAAGCCTCCCGGGCCACCGTTGAAGCTGACTCGGTTTGTCGACTGGTTGACCACGGTCGTGTGGTAAGTGTTGCGCACAACCGTGACGTCCACGTTGGTCACGGCGCGGTTGTAGAAGTACGCGCCGCCTCTCCAGTATCCACCGAAGAAGCCAACGCCGGGGTAGCCGAAGCCGTAGTTGATTCCGCCATAGTAGCCGACCTCAGGTCCCCAGTAGCCGGCGTGCCAGAGATAGAAGCCGTCCCATCCCCAATACCCCGGAGTCCAGAGCAGGCCGACTTCCGGTGGCTCCACCCAGGTGCCCGGAACCCAGAAGTAGCCGTCCGGACCGTAAGCCCAATAGCCCGGAGCCCAGATGTAGCCGGGTTCAGGACAGACGGGCTGGACATACACTGGCAAAGGCGGAGGACCAATTCGAACGGAGACGCCCACCACAACCTGTTCTCGGGAGTAGACCGGGATCGTGAATAGTCCAACTGCGATGACCAACCCGCAAATCAAACGGACGATACGCATGATGCTCACCTTTCTCGGCTTCGCTGGGCGCTCCTGAAGACTGGGGGGGCGCGGTCGATTGCCAAATCGACCGCCGCACCTGGTATGAATTTTCGGGCCGGTCGGAATGTATCAACGCTTGAGCTTGGGCGAGGAGGTTTCGAGAGCCGCAATCAGCTCATGCGCGGCGTCCGGACGAGGAACAGCGGCTTCCAGAATGATTTTGGCGGCGCTTGTGGATTTGCCGTAGAGTTTGCGATTGGCGTCCTCATCGGGACGGAGCGTGGAGCCCTCTAGCGAGATACCGGCAAAGGCACCGCGCGCGCGGGAGTAGCTCAGCATCTCCGCACGCATGTAGGCGTCCGTATCGGCGGAAGCGGAACGTCCCTTCGGTCCAGCAGCGGCGGAGATATCCGCCCCCAGTTTCACCTTGGAATGCAGGAGACTCTCTGCGCCCCGATCGTTCATCACCAGAAAAACGAAATCGGTGGCTTCTCCACCAATCTGCAAACCAACACTGCCACCTTCGAGAGCATACATGGCCGGCGCGCCCCAAGGCCCGGAGAAGTCCTTACGCGTGCGGCATACCATGGTGCCGCGACCGTAGCTGCCGCCCACGACAAACGCGGCTTTCAACACCGACGGCATGACCACAACACAACGGGCCTTGTCGAGCAGGTCTTGTGGAATGTCGTCAGGAACCTTGAGGATCTCGCGCATGACCGTTCCCGCGTTTTCAAGACGCTCGTGCTCGGTTTTTGCTTCGCTGGGTTTTTTTGCCAGCGACCCTGGTCCCCAAGTCAGCAGGCCCGCGACAAAGACGATGCCACACTTTGTGAAGTTCATTAGTTAAGCGCCTCCTTCGAGCGCCGGGTTTTGTTTTCTCTTTCGGGCGGGCTGATGCTGTTAGAGCTGGTAGTCCCGGGATCGAAGGGCAACCTCCCTTCCAGACTCGCACTCGATTTGGCAATAGGCTTAATTTCAATCACATAGAACAGTCGTCGGGTGGTAACAGGCAACGACAATGCAAATCCGGGGTGTGTAGAAAGTACAAAAAAGAAGAGGAACTAGCCGCTTTCTGGGTACTGGGACCCATGCTCAGCAAAGCCGCCCAAAGTCACAAAATCTCTAAAAACTCGCGACTTACGGTTTTGGCGAACAAAGTGCACCTATACCAATTGAAGGGAGAAAAGAGATGAACAATCAATTCTCCGTCGAGGCCGCAGTCAGTAGAGAACATCTACTCGGAGAGCGCCAAAGGACACTGGAAATCTGGAACCAGCAGCGCGCCGAGTTTTGTCAGTTTCGTTTCGTCCAAAGAGAAGCAGGCGACGAACTCCTGCGATTCGAAGCCAACTTTGTTCGAGCTTCTAGAGTGTTCGACAACCACGAACGCAACTGCTCACTCTGTCAACGGGCATCAAGAATCGAAGGACGTGATGCTAAGAACAGTTCGCGCCAACTATCTTCGAACGAAACGTATACTTGAGCGGCGACTCTCTCTTGATGGCCAGTAGTAAAGCCCCTGAAATTCTTCGATTCTCGCCCCACAGCCTAGGCTCACAATTCCGGCCACGCTAAAGTATAGGAGAGAATTTGTGGCGCCGAAATCTGTCTTCATCCCTAGTGACTTGGGATTCCCGCCTAGGCGAACAGCCATGGTGGTTCGGTTCTTATTTTCTGTGGTGTTCCTGGTGTGCCTGGCCGGAGCTAGAGCGCATGCCGACGTGGGAGTGGTTCTCAACGAGTCGCTCGACAGCAGCGTCGACAGAATCACGGGAACGGGGCATAGCGCGGTGTATTTTTCGCGTATCTGCCCGGACTCGCCCGTAAAGTGAAGGGTTACGGCGGCACAGGAAACGTTGGGACACCACTGACCGCTGTTCTATATTCGCGAATAGCGAATATTTCTGGTCCGCGCCGGGGCCATCAAAATCAAAAGTGTCCCACTCTCACCCACCCCTCAGAGCGCACTCGGTACGGGGAATCCCAGGGAAGCCGCTTGCTTGCCAAGTTCTTGCCAATTGGCGGTCGGTGTGGCAGCCCCGCCGCCGCTGCTCAGTATTCCGCCGCCCAAGGTCTGAAGGCATGGCGCCGCAATAAGAGGCGCCTGAGGCTCCGGCAGGCTCGGCACAGTGGCGTCCGGCTGGCTGAAATTCAGAGCGTAGGCCAGGTTATTCACATCAGTGCTGGCGTCGCGTGGAGTCAGAGTCGCGAGCCCCCAACGCCACTCAATCAACTTCAAAACCGAAGTGTGATCGAACACCAGCGCGCTGACCCGCGAAGCCGCCGGATTCCCCCGGCTGAATGGTGAGGCAACGACCGTAGGCACGCGACATCCGAGCAGCGCTTTGCCGTTCAAAAGGTCGGTATCTACATTGTTGGCGGCCGTGGCGCGCGGCGGGGCGACGTGTTCAAAGAAGCCGCCCCATTCGTCAAAATTTACGATGAACACGGTGCTCGCCCATTTCGGTCCTCTTGCCACGGCCTGGAAAGTTTTGTAAAGGAAGAGATCTCCTTTGCGGATATCGGCGTGAGGATGGTCGTCGTTGCCCGTACCGTCATCCAGGATGGTGTATCTCGGGTCAATAAAGGACACCGCCGGCAATGTTCCAGTCCTCGCCGCCACGAGAAATTCCTCGTACAGACGCGAGATGCCGAGATATTTCACGCCCCATAGCGCCAGGAACGGCACGTTCGAGAAGTAATAGCGTGCACTCACTCCAGCGCTGGCGAGCCGGTCCCAAATCGTCGGCAGTGAAGTGAAGCTGGGGCTATCGTCGAGGCGGTCCGTTTGAGCGGCATGCAAAAATAGCCGGTTCGGAAAGGTCGGCCCAAGGATCGCGGCGAAATAACGGTCGCAAGCGGTATAGTTGCGGGCCAATGCGGCATAAAACGGAATATCCCGTTCGCCGTAGTAGCCGATGGAATAGACGTCGTTGCTACCTGCGCGGAGAAAGCCGTCCATCAATCCCTGGTCATACTCGACGCGAGCGCCTTGGTAGGAATGATCTGGACCCGCATGGGGACAACCCGTGTAGTCACCTGAGAGCGCGTGTGTCGCGTGGCTCACCCCTGCGCTGTCCACGAACGTCAAGCCCGCTTGCTGGCCATCCGCGTTGGGCAGCCATCCGAGAAAATGGTCGAAACTTCGGTTCTCCATCGTCACCACGACGATGTGTTCGATGCCGGAATTCTTCGGGCTCGGTAGATCAGGCAAATTCAGGAGACCATCTTGCGCAAACAATTTCTTGCTCGCGGGCCACGATGCGCCAACCAACGCAGCTCCCGAAACGAATGTAGCGCTTTTCAACAACTCGCGACGATTTACCTTCATGATGTCACTCCCGGACTAAGACGGAAAACGTGGGGCTGCAACGTGCAGGGCGCAGTCTTAAGACAGTTCTTGCTCCAATGGAACCGCAAATCCAAAAAGGCCAAGTGTCACTAATCTACTGGACGCGTCGGATGTCCAACCAGACTGTCTTCTCTAACGCCGATACGTTAGGCTGGCGGTAAGTTGCGTGCAATCGGGTTTTTCCTCGCGTGGCGGCAGAAAAATCCCCATGGCGCATGGAGGCCAACACCGGATTTGGTTTGCTCTTTATCTGCGTCCACTAAGACGTACGATTTTGCGGGGAAACTGACAACCGAGAAGTGGGCGAAACGCAGTTCTGACGATCGAGCCCTGCGGGACATTCAAGACTTAATCGGCAAAGATATTCTCAAAAAGGAAAAGGGAGGAGCACGGCCTACTCGCCTGTGATCTCCACTCCTGCAGCCATTGCGGTCAGACTCAAGTCGGCGTAGCATTGCGCTATCTTTTCTCCTCGCAGGACCTTCCCAGCCCGTACCCGAGGTGCAAAATAGAAGGAGGGTCCCACCATGCCTATTACCAAGGAGTTCACCATCCGACTGGAAGACCGGCCCGGAACGCTTGGCAAGCTCTGCCAGGCCCTCGCCGAAGAGGACATCAATATTCTCGCGTATCAACAGTTCCCTCACGACAAGGGCAGGGGTTCTGTCCGTCTCGTGGTGGACAATCCAGACAAGACCAGGGCGACTCTGGATCGGCAACGCAACGATTACACTGAGACCGAGGTCGCGAGGGTGATGCTAGAAAATCGTCCTGGGGAACTCGCTCGCGTCGCGTCGCGGCTCGGAGATAAGGGAATCAACATCAACTATGGCTACTCCGGAGCTGAACCCGGGGATAACGCGTCTTTCCTGATTCTCGGAGTAGCGGACGCCAGCAAAACGCTAAAGCTTCTCGAACAGGCCGCCGCCGCGGGCGGAACGAACTAATTCAACCCTCGTTGGGGTCTGACTGTGCCACGTGGATGTTTCTCAACGTGGGCACCCTGGCAATTCAGTCGTGCGCCAACCTTGAGCGGGAATCGTGAACGACCCCATCCTTGTGGGGTGCATCCCAAGGGTTTTCCTCTTCTCAATCCCTGTGGGGTGCACCCCGCAACCACGGTAAGTCAAACTCGGCATCAACACCGGGTGAGAGCGGTGTTTTTTTGCCGCGCAGAAATTCAAGTCGGAAAATTTCCTAAGGCGCTTCTCCTGGAAGAGGGCCTCCCGTTCCCGGAGGTGCAACCAGAGGATCAAGCTTGTGAATCTTCCAGCAGTACGGCAGCCTCGGACTGACTCAGAACGCCTTTGCGAACTAGAGAGTAGATCAGCTTAACGGCCAAACGATGGTCCCGCTGGTGAGTTTTCTCGGCTGGAAGCGATGCCGTAGGTGAAGACCTGGATGGAGCCACGCTCTCGTCCAACCAGCCTGCTAGCATGGAGCGTTGTAGGGGTGTCATTTCCCCAAAGAGCAAGCCCATCCCCGACCCTGTATGCGATGAGGCAGTGCTCACCGGCGCGTCGAGGATCTCCTTGTTCTTATGGATTCTCAACTGAAGAGTTGTGCCAACAGGAAACGGATTCAACGTGTCGACGTAGCATCCCCGCAGGCTCAGATCCGAAGTCCGCGCCGAAATCCGAGTCCCAGTCTGCGCGTCAAGCACCACTGCCGGCGCCACGAACGCATGGCGGCGTGCGTCACGCCGTTCCCGAGCTTCCGTATTCTTCTTCCCGGGAGGCTGGGCGAGATCGCCGCCGGTCGCCAAGTGCCTCGGCGCTGAGAGAACGAGTGCCACGCCATAGCGGCCATCGGGTCGGGAATCAACACGAACGACCTGGCCAAGGTCTTTCCAGTTGTCTGAGCCTGTAATGGGCCCGTGGCCAGACGTCACCCACAGGCGCATCCCTTTGAAGTAGCGGTCGAGTGGGGTGAGGAAATAGAGGGCCCCGCGGGAGATGTTCTGTGTGCTTCGGAATTCTTCGAAATCCCCGTCACCGAAATCAGCGGGGCGTACACGCACCTCAAGGGAGACGGGAACCCTGCGATTCCGTCTGCGGTTCTCAGCGCGGACCGATGTCGCGCTGGCTGTCCTCACTTCTTCGATGGGCATAGGAATTCTATCTCGCTTAAGCGTCTCACCCTCTGGCGAAGCTAAAGTTATCTGAGATTCTCCCGCGTCCCCATAGAACGACAGTACTGGTCCAGGAGTACGCACTCCGTCTGGGGAATGTCCTCTAGGATGTTGCCCCATTCCTACTTCGCACGGAGCAAGCTCTTCTCCAACAGAGCAATTCCCATCAACAAGTGTAGTGTCCCATAAATAGCTTGACAACATTCTGCCGATCGAATATGATTGCAGTCATGCCGAACACAGGTCTGGCGATTGCGTTGCAGCCAGCTGAGCGCGCTCAACTGAAACAGTGGGAATCAGCACACGGAACGCCCCGACAGGTGGCGCTGCGTTGTCGGATTATCCTGAAAGCGGTGGCAGGTCAGCAGAATGTGGCCATCGCCGAGGGCCTCGGCGTGAGCCGACCCACCGTGCAGCTTTGGCGCAAGCGGGTGCACGAGCAGGGCATCGGGGAGGTCTGGGAGATCGCTCCCGGTCGCGGGCGCAAAGCGCACTACGATCAAAGCCAGCGAGACCGGATCATTAAAGCGACCTTAGAGAGCAAGCCCAAGGGCCTGACCCATTGGAGTTGCCGGCTCATGGCGGAGGCCCAAGGGGTCAGCAAGAACACGGTGAACCGTTTATGGCAGCTGCACAATATCAAGCCGCACCTGAGCCGCACTTTTAAGCTGTCGCGGGATGCGAAATTCCTCGAGAAGCTGACCGATGTGGTGGGGTTGTATATGAACCCGCCGGGCAAGGCGCTGGTGCTGTGTGTGGATGAAAAGAGCCAAATTCAAGCGTTAGATCGGACCCAGCCGGGGCTGCCGTTGAAGAAAGGACAGTGCGGTACGATGACGCACGACTACAAGCGCAACGGCACCACCGCCCTGTTTGCGGCACTGAATATGTTGGATGGCCAGGTGATTGGTGAATGTCACGGCCGGCATCGGCATCAAGAGTGGCGGAAGTTTCTTGGCCGCTTAGACGCTGAGTTTCCCCCGGAGCTGAACTTGCATGTGGTGATGGACAACTACGGCACGCACAAAGAGCACATGCAAGCGTGGCTGAAGAAGCATCCTCGCTTTGTGTGCCACTTCGTGCCGACTAGTTCAAGCTGGCTGAATTTGGTGGAGCGCTGGTTTCGGGAATTGACCGAGAAAGCCATTCGGCGCGGCAGTTTCGTGAGTGTGCCGGATTTGAAGCAGGCCATCGAGGCATTTCTGCAAGCCTCGAACAAAAACCCCAAGCCGTTCATCTGGAGCGCCACCGTCGAAGAGATCATCAAAAAGATCGATCGCGCGCGGGTCAAAATGGAGCAGATCAAACCGGGATCCACCCCGCCCAGGGGAAACAAGAAGGCGAATATTCTGTAAAGTTATATAAGGGACACATTACTAGGGAACTTGAGAGATTGACGCTTTGTAGAAGGTCATTCCGGCAAGCGCCAGTCCGCTCCTGCGAGGTTACACCTGCATGGAATCTGGCAGCGGCAAGCGCGCCAAAGAATCTAGTGTGCGTTACCGGCGGTATTCGGTCCGCCATCCTTTCGCAGCCGAGGCGGAGATGCTGGAATTGGAATCCGGGAGTCGCTTGAGCGGGAGGACCTCGGATCTTTCTCTTGGAGGATGTTTCGTGTGTTTGCGTCGCACTCTGGAGATCGGCGCCCGCGTCCGCGGAACGCTCAAGCACGAAGGCCAGAAATTACAGATGCTCGCGGTGGTCCGGGTGGTGAAACCGCAGGTGGGAATGGGCCTCGAATTTCTGGACATTGATCCGGAATCGAACCGAACACTGCTGGCTTGGATCAATAATCTTCGCATCTCGCGCTGAGACGTCCGTCTTATCCGGAGGCGTGCATGAGCGGAGTAGGTTGCTCGCTTCTCCCTCCTCCCTTTTCCTGTTTGAGAATACCTTTGCCGATTAAGTCTTGGATGTGCCGCAGCGCAGTATGGTGCGAGCTCTCTCTGAGTTTCGCGCCCTTCTCGGTTGTCAGTTTCCCCTCAGACCATCGAGCAAGAGGTTAACTATTATGATTGATTCTTGCTTGAGTCGTCGCCAGCGGTTAGCTAACCACGGGGCCAAAGAACGGCGGACTTTAGAAATGCCAGCAATGCGCGCGACGACGGCGAAAGCCTCACAGGCACGACTGTTTTGCTGAATGCATAGTCGTTTTCTGGCGATGCGTATTCATCAACAATCATGCATGGTGCAAATCAGAGGTTGAGGCCATACAATAGAACGCAGTGGTTCTAAAGAGGATTCTAACCGCCTTAGGATGGCAATCGTCATGGCAGGGTTAACTCACTCGGTCAAAGGGTCGCTGGCGGGACGTACCGCCAGCCGCTTTCTGCGGTTTAGTGTTCTCCGCGGACTACGTTCCATCGAGATTGACCCGGAACAGTTCCGGCGTCAGCTCGCAAGAAAGCACGGCTTGTGGGTTCCGGACTTTCGGCGAATGAAAGACGTGCCCACCGAACGCCTGGACGCCATCGCTACGTCGCTGATTCGCGATGCCGAACGCCTGGCGCTTGCCGAAGGCGCGGGACTCGGCCTCGGTGGCATGATCACCTTCTTGCCGGATGCCAGCCTGCTCACGGTAATCACCCTGCGGCTCATCCAGCGCCTCTCTCTGGTCTACGGGTTTGAAGCCCACGGCCGCGACCAAAGGATTGAAATGTGGAAGGCGGCCGCGGCGGCCTCCGGCATCGACTATGGCAAGGACTTAGCCGAAAAGCAGATTCTCGAAAAAGTTATCCCACGCATCGCAGAACGCTTGGCCGCGAAGATTGGCGCCGAAACGGCAGAAAAATGGGCGGGACGCTTGATTCCTCTGGCCAGCTCGGCCATCGGCGGCGCGCTGAACTTTTCGTTTGTGAGAGGCTGGGGCCGGCGCGTGCAACGCCATCTTCGTACCAAGCATCTGGAAGCGAAAACTTCCACGCCGCCTCCCGCGTTTGCTGCCGTTGAGGCGGCCTTCATCTAACGACCAAATTGCCGCCTTTGGAGCCCCCAAGCTTCTGCCATGACCTTCCTCCCGTTTGCTAGACGCCGATTGAGTACCGCCCGCCCGTCTCCATTCTCCGCGCTTCTTTTGTTGGCTGGGTTAGTAGGCCTTCCTTCCGCCCTTTATTCCCAAGAGCAGGAAAAAGAGCAAGTGAAAGGAGTACTCGCGGAACCTGCCGACGCCGCCGAGCTCCGTGAACAAATCGCCACCGTCCGAAAGCTCGAAGCGGTGGTTCCGGACCGTGGCGCGGTCCTCTATTTTCTTTCCGCCGCAGAACAACACCTGGGGGAAACGCGCGAAGCGCTCTCTCTTCTCAAGGAATGCCTGGCGCTGCGGGAAGGTTTTGATCCGTCCGGCGATCCGGCGTTCCTGGGACTCAAGGGCTCGAAGGAATTTGACGAGTTGGCAGAAAAAGTCCGTCGCGATTTTCCGCCGGTCGCTGCGGCTCGAGCTGCATTCGTGACCGAAGAGAAAGACCTCATCCCCGAGGGGCTGGCGTACGACCAGAAGCACAATCTCTATTATCTCGGCAGCTTGAACCGCAAAAAGATCGTGAAGATTGACTCTGAAGGGCGAGTTTCCGATTTTGTGCCCGGGGATCGTTACGGACTGTTGCCGGTTTTGGGCATACGGCTGGACCCGGTGGATGGCACGGTATGGGCGGATACGTTTGAAGACGCCGGACGCGCGGAACTTCTCCATTTCGATTCCACGGGCAAATTGCTGGGGCGCTACTCGCCGAAGGACAGTGCCAAGCACGGATTCAACGATCTGGTGTTGCGAAAGAATGGGGAAGTGATTTCAACCGACAGCTTGAACAATCAGGTCTTGCGCTTTGATCCCTGGTCGCAGACGTTCGCTCCGCTCGCCGTATACCGCACGCTTCTCTATCCCCATGGCATCGCGCTCGCGGACGACGACCAAACGGTGTTTGTGGCGGACGCCGTAGGAATCATGAAGATAGACCTGCCGAGCGGCGAGAGTCGCGACGTCGATCCCGGCCCACACAACACCCTGGCCGGCGCCGACGGGCTGTACTGGCAGAAGGGCAGCCTGATCGCCGTCCAGAACGGCATCGGGTCGCCGCGCGTGGTGGCCTTCAAGCTCTCGAAAGACGGAAACCGGGTGACCCAGACGAGCGTGCTCGAGAATCACACGCAGTTCACCGTCCTGCCGACAACCGGGGCTATCCACGGAAATGATTTCTATTTCATTGCCAACAGCCAGATCGACAACCGGAACGGCGACAAAGTCATGGACGTGACCAAGCTGGCGGCGGTTAGAATCGCCGTGGTGCGGTTGCCCTGAGCGTTTCTTTTATATACATTTTCGGAGCAACGAAGTGGAAATTTGCGCTTGGCGGCATTAGAGTAGAGAGTCGGCGATAGCCGAGGGATTGAGGCGGGAGGCCAATATGCCTGGTAGCAGAGTAAGGGGATTCTTGACGGTCGCGGTGCTGTTCGGTTTGGCGCTGGGGCTCGGGCAGGCCGCTTCGAGGTCGCCTCAAGGCGCGAATTCGCCGCCGTCCACAGCCGACGAGCCTGTGCCTGCCTATCATGCGCAAGTTCCCAGGGGTGCGCTTCCTGCGACCATGAACCCCGACCTTTTCCCTGATCCCGTGGTTCAAAATGCGTATGCTATCGCAGCGAAGATCAAGAAGACGCTCTATCAGCAGCCCTGCTATTGCCATTGTGACCGCGGCCAGGGGCACGCCAGCTTGCTCGATTGCTTCGCCAGCAAACACGGCGCGGGATGCAACATTTGCATCAACGAAGATTTCTACAGCTATGAACAGTCCCGCAAAGGCAAGACCAGCGCGCAGATTCGGGCCGGCATCATCAAGGGCGCCTGGCAATCGGTGGACCTTACCAAATACCAACAACCGTTGCCTGCTAAGTGAGCCGCACGCGCTCCTCCAAGGTCCGGGCCGAAGAAGCTTCTTGTCACCATGCGGGGGAAGTCCGTACACTGGGTTCACCCAGCCAAAATAGGAGGAAGAATGCGTTTTCGCGCGAAGATGGGTGTGTCGGCACTGACCATGGCCCTGCTGTTTGGTTGGGCGGGAGTCCCGGCCGGGGCCCAAGACAAGCAACACGTCGTCACTCTTAGCGAGCTGAACAGGGACGCCGCGCGGCCG
The DNA here is from genome assembly GCA_001919715.1 of Acidobacteria bacterium 13_1_20CM_58_21. Lineage (GTDB taxonomy): Bacteria > Acidobacteriota > Terriglobia > Acidiferrales > UBA7541 > Acidiferrum. The sequence continues at coordinate 93 of MNIJ01000170.1, read as the reverse complement.
GCCCAGACGCGCCAGGCCAACGAAGAAGCCGTTCGGACCCTGCTGTCTTCCGCTACCGCCAAAGAAGCGCTGAAATCCTCGCACCTCGACTAT
>MNIJ01000070.1 GCA_001919715.1 Acidobacteria bacterium 13_1_20CM_58_21 | reverse complement strand
GAGGAGGATCATCTTGGCGCGAGCAACTGTAAAATACGATAACGTATATTTATTGGCGCGTCGTTTCAACTCCTTTCGCTCTTGTTTGGTGAGAGCGATTCTATACGGGCTATTGCTTGGCAAAGAACTGACCTCCTGGCAGAAGGGTACCAGAAGGAAGATCCTCGATGCAGTAAATTATACGTTACTGTATTTAAGAAACACGGTACTTAGCTGAGCCACGCGCCTCCGCAACCGCTGTTGCGAGACCGTAACCGCGTTGTGCAGATTGACCGCCCAGGGTGCTTTCATGCCATCTTCTTCGTTCAGGACCACCTCCGACGGGACATCACGGAGGATTCCTTATAGCAGTGAATGAAGACCAGAGGTCTTACCGTTGAACTCACTCCGATGAGTCTGAGCTTCTTCAGCCCACACTCCATGCTTCGTCCGATTGCCCCTATTTTTTCTCTCGTCCCATTCGAAGCCGAGCATTCCTACTTTAGATATTGCCTAGGATTCATAACAGAACAGTGGCGGGAAGGCGGCTATGTTATTGATTTCAAAGTCGGCCAGAGTTTTGGCGAACCAAGGGATTCTTCAGGTGACCCGTCGTTTTTGACATTTGTCCGACTCCCGCGGTCGGACTGACGTTAAGTTCTTTTCATTTGACAAAAGGTAGAGGATAGATAAACTCGGCATTATCGCAAGCTGGGCAATCGGAGATGAGTTACGGCGGTCGCACCTGGCTAGTCTAGTCAAAGCTTTGGAGTTTCGAGATTCCGCAAGTTCTTGGTGCAGGAATTGCGCTTTTCCGAATTACTCCATATTTTAATCGGCTACATGGAGGTCCCCAGATGAGTCAGGGACACGGCACACCTATCCGCGGATTGATGTCTGCCAAGAGTTCACCTTTGTTTCAAGGACGCTTTGGCCGATTGTTTCGCTCACTTGCCCCGGCCAAATTCGGCGCCACCGAGGACGAGAATGTGGCCAACCTTACGAGGCTAGGGCAGGCAATGTCGGCTGGGTTTGATCCGCCGAAAGACGGAAAGGACGAAGAAGAGAGCGGAATTCCAGCACTCTATACGTACTTGGGCCAATTCATCGATCACGATATAACGTTTGATCCCGCGAGCAGCTTGCAAAAGCAGGACGATCCGGATGCGTTAACGGATTTTCGTACCCCTGCTTTTGATTTGGACAATGTCTACGGACGCGGACCGGATGATCAACCTTATCTATACGACGGTGGGAATGCTTTTCTACTTGGAAATCCCATAAAGGGTGGCGGTGATCCCAATGCGACGGACCTACCGCGCAATAATGCAAATCCCAGCAGGGCTCTCATCGGGGATCCTCGAAATGATGAGAACACTATTGTTTCTCAACTCCAAGGGCTCTTCCTGCGCTTCCACAATCGTACTCTTGCCGACAATCCCGGTTTGCCGTTTGAGGATATTCAAAAGTTAGTTCGCTTCCACTATCAATACGTGGTCCTCAACGATTTCTTGCCACGGATCATCCGTTCGTCTGTGCTTAACAACCTGAAAACTGACGGACATTACGATCAGAGCAAACTCAAATTCTTTCACTGGAAGAACGAGCCATTTCTGCCGGTGGAGTTCTCGGTTGCTGGGTACCGACTGGGCCACTCTATGATTCGGCCAGACTATCGTCTGAACGATTCTGTTCTTCTGCCCATTTTCCCAGTTGGCGCCCCGCCCGCGCCAGCGCCGGGATTCCCCGAAGGGCTGACCGGGTTCCGCGCGATGAATTCGGCCTGGGGCATTGATTGGGGACGTTTCATCGATATTGATGTGCGTACTTACGACGGCAATGCCGATGACAATAAAAAGAGGCTTCAGTTTGCTTATAGGATCGACACATCCGTGGCGAATCCCCTCTCGAACCTCCCGCCCTCGGTTGCGAGCAATCCTTCCTCCCTCCCTGCTAGGAATCTATTGCGTGGTTGGCGCATGGGCCTTCCATCGGCCCAACATGTTGCCAAGGCCATGGGCGTGGAGCCCTTGGAAGACGAAGAAATCCTCATTGGTAAGGGAGTCGACCAGCCGACGGCGGACGAAAAACCAGTCAGTATCACGACCATAAGCAAGGCGTTTTCGAACAACTGTCCGCTCTGGGTCTATGTTCTGGCGGAAGCGATGAAGAAGCAGGAGGCTGTCAGGATTCCTGTGAAAGAGAATGTTTCAATTACAACACCCAAGCTGGGGCAGGTCGGTGGCCGTATCGTGGCAGAGGTATTCCTCGGTCTCATGTTTGGCGACAACCATTCTCTGTTGAGCCTGGCGCCGAGCTGGTATCCAGAGGGCAGCCCAAATTACGCGCTCAAAGATTTCGTCAAGTATGCGCTTGGAATGAAGACAGAAACTAAGGTCCGCAAACACTCTGTATAGCCGGACCGACGGTGGTAACAGTGCGTTCTGGTCCTCGCTCGATGAGTTCATGCGCAGCGCTTACCCCCCCCACACCCCCGCCGAGAATGACCACGCGCTTCGCCATGCCCCGCTACTCTATCCGTACGGCCACCCTCCTTCAACCCGGAAACATCCATGGCACTGCTCTTGGTGAGCGCGTCTGGCACGCATTATTGAGCACGGTTAGATAGAAACCGTTATTTTTCTCTGCTTGAATGAAACGCCGGCAGTTTGATCTGCACTACATGTCGATACCGCGGTTGGTTTCACTCGAACGCCGGGAAATTCATGGAAGGCCCGAGAGGAACGACACTTTGGGTTTGAGGAAACCAATGGTGCAAGCATCAGTTGTTCGTCGCAATAACGTTGACTTCAAATACCAACGTCCATAGTATTACCCCTCAGCCTCCGGCCAGCCTCAGCCAAATGTGTTAAGTAACCTTGATGAAGCACGCAGGTGCCATATGGACTACTTTGAAAGATTCTTTGGGATCTCACCCGATGGCGGGAGCGGTAGCCTTGAAGTTGCCTGCATTTCGGCGCTTCTTCTGATTTTACTGGCTCCGCTTGTGATGCCGAGGATTTTAGGCTTCTTAACAGGTTCTCGGCAAGCAGTGCAGCGATCCTAGCCCGGAACGAAAAGCATTGCCATTGGACCAAGGAGGAGACGATGCCCAATACTTCCAGTCCTGAAGATTTGGCTGACAAGGCAAGATTCGTCTTCCGCGGCAAGGTAGAGAAGCTGAATGCGGCGACTCTACCCGAAGTTCGCGATACCTCGAAAACTGCCGTGGTCCGCGTAGAAGAAACGATTCAGTCTCCAAAGGCATTGAGCCACTACACCGGACACAGCATTACCGTCCAGTTCGCTAGTCCGGCTGAGGTGAAGGTCGGAGACGAAGCGGTTTTCTTCACCGACGCCTGGCTGTTTGGCAATGAAGGCGTTGCTGTTCGATCCCTCGGCCACCACCCGCCGGGACCTCAAACAGCAGCGTTGCGTCCCTCGGAAGGCGACCCAATTACCCATTTGGAGGACCGCGACACTCGCAAGCACTACGACGGAGCCGACATGGTTGTGTCTGGAAGAATCGTCAGCGTTCGTCTTTTCGGCGATCCCAAAGCGGGCCCTTCCACTCGCGAACATGATCCTGACTGGCGTGAGGCTGTTGTTGACATCGATCAGGTCCACAAAGGGGACCGGGGGAAAAAGGAAATTGTTGTGCGGTTTCCGGCGAGCCAAGACCGAATGTGGCACAAAGCGCCGAAGCTTGAGGTTGGTCAGAGTGGCTACTTCCTTCTCCACGGCGGATTCAATACAACGGGCACTGAAGCTCGCGCTGTACCGGTGGGCGCAACTCCTGACTTCTATATCGTCTTGCATCCCGAAGATTTCGAACTAGGGGATCACCCTGGCCAAATCCAGAAACTTCTCAGTCGAATACCTGGAACTGGGACTCGTTAAGTCTCGGAATCTGACGAGTGCGACATAGGGGGCTAGTCCCATGCCTGCGAATGTGACGGTTGTGAATCTTATCCCAAGATCCTTGAGCGGCGAGAGCAACCCGGACAGCGAGCCAAACCTTGCAGTGAATCCTGCAAATCCCCAACTTATTGTCGCATCTGCCTTCACCCCGAATCCCGCAGGATCAGGGGATGCCCCAATCTTTGTTTCGACGGATGGGGGTAATACCTGGTCTTTACATGCGATTGTGCCGAGCGACCAGATGACCGCAGATATTACGTTGCGATTCGGCAGCTCGGGCAACAATCTTTACGCCGGGATCATCCGAACGCCAATTGTTGCGAATGCACCAAGGCTAAACATTTTGCGGACGAACAACGTCTTAAGCGGTTTGCCAATGGATGTACTCGTTGACCGTACTGGTCACGGAGTGGACCAGCCGTACATTCAAGCGGCCACTGTGCCAGATGGCAAAGGCGGGTCCGTGGACGTCGTCGTTTGCGGGGATAACGATTTCAATCACCAGCCGCAATCTGCCACCATGGATGTATCGGGAAACGCAGGGACTGCCCGGGCTCCATTTAAGAACAGCGTTGTTGACGTGCGCCCGGCCGCTGGCGGGGATGCCCCCTCGATCCGTCCGGCGATTCATTCGGACGGTACAGTGTACGGTGCATTTCTGCGCAGGGTCAGCGGGACGACGAATAGCAATCTTCGCTATGACGTGGTTGTCGTCCGTGACGACAAGCTCGCCGGCAGCAATCCGGCATTCGCAGCACTTACTGATCCGACAGACGGTCTTGTGGGAACACGCGTAGCCCTGAATCGGTTGATTCCGTTCTTAAACCAGCCCGTCTTTGGGCAAGAGCGCATTGGGAGCACTCTTACGATTGGGGTTGATCCCAGGGGCGGGCAGAGTGGCACGGTCTTTCTTGCTTGGGCCGACCGCGTAGGAAAGACCGACTACACGATCCATCTCGTCAAGTCCGTGGATCGCGGCAAAACATGGTCGAAGGCCGATTTGCTGACCGTCACAAACGCAACAAACCCGGCGGTGGCGATTAATAGCAGTGGTGTGGTGGGCTTCGTATATCAGCAACTGACGGGGCCGTTCAAGCCAAACCACGTGAGCGCGGCAAACCGCTGGGTAACACATTTCCAAACGTCAAAAGATGGCGGCACTACGTGGAATGATCTGGTCCTCGCGACGACCCCCGCGAATGTGCCGCCGAACAATCCTCCAAACGTGATGCTTCCCTATCTAGGTGACTATCTCCACCTCATGGCTATCGGAAATGATTTCTACGGCGTTTTCTCTGCCAATAATACTCCGGACCCGGCGAATTTTCCGAATGGAGTGGTTTTTCAGAGAAACCATAGCAAGGCCACGAAGACCCTGTTCGACGTGGACGGTGTGACGCACGTCGACGTTTCGATCGACCCTTTCTTTTTTAAAGTGAGTCCTTGAGAAGAACTTGCAGAGCCGGTGACCATGCAGCACGAAACCGTCAGCCCCAACTATGGCGAGCGCGAAGGGAGGGGAGAAAGAGTTTGTGGGAGTATACAGCTCCACAAAGTGGACCAGCCCATGGCGACCACAGCGAATATTGTGGGCCCCGGTGGCCAATTGTACGCCGACAGCCTCATTAGCGTCGCATCCTTCACAACACCATCGAGGTCTAGGTGGAATTTCAAGGAATCGCCGATTTCGAGCGCACGTTCAAAATGCGTCCGTGGCGGCGCAAAATGCTTGACACTTTTCAGACATTAATTGTCACAATAGCGAGAGAAATCCAAATCCGCAACTGCTATTTTTGAATGACTGAACGCAAACCAGTCGTCTTAAGTGATTCGAAAGAGACCGGTTCGCCACACATGAATGAGCACACGAGGCATGAATCTAAAATGGTTTGTGCCGCCAGTCCTCGCTCTTGCAGTGTCAGTCGCGTCAGGAGGTTGGGCAAAATCCACCTACCGGCAAGAAGTCCAGGCATGGGGCGAATCGTAATCGTGGGTTATAAACCGAAGCCCGGAAAGGCAGAGGCTCTCAGATCCCTGGCGAGGACTCACATTCAGGGTTTGAGAGCCGAGGGTCTGGTCACTCCTCGTGAGGCAATCATTATGGAGGCAAATGACGGAACCATAATCGAGGTATTTGAATGGAAATCCAAAGAGGCCATCGAATCCGCCCATAAGAACCTTGCCGTGCAAGCGCTTTGGAAAGGGTTCAGCGACGTCTGTGATTATGTTCCCGTCGCATCCATCGCAGAAGCAAAGCAGTTATTTGCTGAGTTTGCGGCGGTACGATGAGACCAGGAACGAACGCCGCTCTCCGCACGCCTGCCGAGACACAGCTCCAAGGCTTCATCTACAAGTTTGAGCCGAAGCACAGTGCGCTGATTCGAGCGGTGCGCAAGATGCTGCGGAAGCGCATGCCCACTGCAAATGAACTGGTTTGGGACAATTACAACTTTTTCGTTCTGAGTTACGGTTCAACGGAACGACCTTCAGATTGCATTGTCTCGATTGCTGCAGCGGCGAACGGAGTGGGGCTGTCCTTCTACCGAGGTGCGAGTCTCCCCGATCCGAGGAAAATACTGCTCGGTTCAGGTACTCAAAATCGATTCATCCGCGTTGAATCCGCTGACGTTTTGACGCGTCCCGAAATCGAGGCGCTCATCACGGCTGCCATTGCTCAGGCCAAAACACCTCTGCCAACTGCAGGCGGCGGAAGGCTGTTCATCCGTTCAGTTTCGGTAAAGCAGAAGTCCCGGCGTAAGTGAGCCAAAAAGTCGCCGCCGTACTGCTCATTCAGAACAGTAGTAGTAGTGTGTCAGTGGTTCAGCAATACCGTGCCGTCCGTGATTAGAGAGCGACGATCGATAACTGGAAGGGTGGATGACCCATGGTTCCCACGTACTGGCCTCACACATATCAACCTTGCGGTTCGAGACACTGAACGTGCACTGCGGTTCTACGAACAAGTCTTTGGTCTCCGTGAGTACGGGCGCGGGGATGGCCTCATCCACACGCAGGCGGCGGGAAGGCACGACATCCTGACGCTCGCGGAGGACCGCGGCACGGCCGGCGCGGTTGGCGGCGTGGCGCATTTCGGTTTTCGGCTCGTGGACCCGAACGACATCGACTGCGCCATTACGGAAGTGGAGCGCGCCGGTGGGCGGTTGCTACGTCGCGGCGAGTTTCCTCCAGGCCTCCCCTACGTGTACGTCGCCGATCCGGATGGCTACGAGATTGAGATCTGGTTTGAGTGAGCTGGCTGCGCGTGCTGGGCCGAGGCGGCAAGCGCCTTACGGCTGGCGTAGTAGCAGGGCTGAATAACAGAGCTCGTCTTGACATTTCTACTAGAGGCTGTATATCGTCACCTAGAATGTCTACTAAAGAAGAGCGCACGCGCATCGAACTGCTGCAAGGGACGCTGGACCTGCTGATTCTCCGTACGCTGCTGCTAGCGCCAAGGCACGGCCATGCCATCGCCAAAGCGATTGAATTCAACTCCGAAGATGTGCTGCAGGTTGAGCAGGGGTCGCTTTATCCGGCGCTGCACCGGCTGATCAAGCGGAGATGGATTTCGGTAGAAAAAGGCACATCGGAGAACAACCGGCGGGCCAAGTTTTACCGGTTGACGCCAAAAGGCCGACGGCAACTGGAACTGGAAACGCGCAAGTGGGACAAGCTGGCGGGAGCGATTGCGCGAATTTTGCGGCCGGGGGAGCAGGCGGGTGAACCATGAGGCGGCGCAAGCGGATGATGGAGGGGCTAGACGAAGACCTTCGCGAGCACATCGACAGAGAGACGCAAGACAACATCGAGCGCGGGATGACGCCGGAAGAAGCGCGGTATGCCGCGATGCGGAAGTTTGGCAACGTGACGCGAGTGAAGGAAGCGGTGCGGGAGGTGTGGAGTTTCCTGTGGTTGGAGCAGTTGCTGCAAGACTTGCGCTATGGCGCACGCGTCCTGCGGAAATCCCCTGGATTCACAGCAGTGGCGGTGCTGACGCTTGCGCTGGGCATCGGCGCCAACACAACCATTTTCAGTCTTGTTAACGGAATCTTGTTGCGAAAGCCGCCTGTTCACGATCCCGATCGTGTGATCATTGTCAGCAACAAGTGGGCTGGAAACAGAGGCGAGTGGGATCGACTTCCCGTCTCAGCGCCTGACTTCCTCGACTGGCGGACGCAGGCCACGGCGTTCAGCGGCATGGTCGCGGGTAATTTCGATGACTACACAATCAGCGGCGGAACGATTCCCGAGCGAGTGCCTGGCGGCCGGGTATCGTCCAACTTTTTCCAGACGCTTGGTGTGGCGGCCGCACTCGGTCGAACGATCCTGCCCGGCGAGGATCAGCCCGGCCACGACCACGTCGTGGTTCTAAGCGATGGGCTCTGGAAAGAGAGATTCGGCGCGGACCCGGGCATTCTTGGGCGCGTGGTTCGGATCAATGGGAATTCCTATGTGATTATTGGCGTGATGCCAAGCGCCTTCCACCTATGGGATTTCGAGGCGCGGATGTGGGTTCCGCTCGTTTTCTCGCGCGAAGAAATTGCCCCCACTGGGCGCAAAGAGCGATTCCTGCGAGTTTTCGCCCGGCTCAAGCCGGGAATCACAGCAAAACAGGCAGCCGCGGAGATGGGTACGATTGCGCAACGCATCGCCGAGGCTCATCCGGACACAAACAAAGGCTGGGGCGTAGCGGTAAAATCCGTCCAAGAATACAGCATCGAAGACGGCAACGTGACCACAGCCCTGTTGTTTCTGACGGTCGCGGTGGGTTTCGTTCTGCTCATAGCCTGCGCTAACCTGGCGAATCTGCTTCTGGGGCGAAGCCTGGCCCGCCAGCACGAATTTGCTGTTCGCGCGGCGCTGGGCGCGCGGCGTACGCGTCTCGCCCGCCAGCTTTTGTCGGAGTGCATGATTCTGGCGCTCGCCGGTGGGGGACTCGGAGTGCTGCTGGCCCATTGGGGGGTCCGGGCGCTTCGCGCTCAGATGAATTGGACTGAAGGAGCAGTTTCGCTGGCCCAAACACTGCAAATTGATGTGCGAGTCTTGGTCTTCTCGCTAACCATTTCCGCTGCCTCGGCCTTCGTCTTTGGTCTGTTGCCCGCTCTGCACATTTCGCGCACAGACCTCAACGATGATCTCAAAGAGGGCTCGCGCAGTTTCACGCGCGGCGGGGAGCGCCATCATCTCCAGCGGCTGTTGGTAGTTGGCCAGGTGGCGCTGTCGCTCGTCTTGCTCGCGGGGGCAAGCTTATTCCTCGAGGGCTTCCTCGAAGAGATCCGAGCGAGCGCTGGATTCAATTCTCACAACGTCCTCACGGCGTCCGTGTCACTGCGCGGGCTGGAGTACTACGGTGCACCGCAACGCGAGGCCGCGTTCTTCGAAAACGCATTGCGCAACCTGGGCAATCTTTCTGAAGTAGAGTCCGTCGCGGTCACCAGCGATCTTCCTTTTAATTTTCCCAACGAGAGGAACGTCGCCGTCGAGGGCCAGCCTGCCGCGAATCCGGACGAGCAGCCGCGGTGCGGCTACTTCGTCGTCAGCCCCGGTTACTTCGAGACACTGCAAGTCCCCGTTCTTCAGGGACGCGAGTTCCATGTGTCCGACAATGTTAACTCCAACCCGGTAGTCATGGTGGACAGTGCATTTGCCAGACGCTATTTTGCAAATGAGAATCCCCTCGGCCGCCACATCAAAGTCATCGAAGGAGGAACAAAGGACGACTGGAGGGAGATCGTCGGCGTGGTGGCAGACGTGAACGAGTTTCTGGGACAACGGGACTCTAGACCGCACTTTTTCGAGCCCTTTCTCGCTCACCCGGCTGGCACCATGAATTTCGTAGTGCGGACTCGCTCCAGCCCCGCCGGTTTTTCCGAAGCTCTGCGGGGTGCCATCTGGGCAGTGGACAGCAACCAGGCAATCGCCAGCGTGCGGACGATGGACGCCGTGATCGCTGATGCCGGTCAGGGAGACGATCTCATGGCCGAATTGATGAGCGCGTTTGCGGGGATCGCACTCGCCTTGGCAGCAATCGGAATCTACGGCGTGATTTCTTACATGGCTGAACAGAGAGCGCATGAAATGGGCATTCGGATGACGCTCGGTGCGAAACCTACTCAAGTGCTTTGCCTAGTGATTCGCAGCGGCATGTCCCTCACAGGAATTGGCTTGATGCTCGGGCTGGTGACGTCGTTGGTCTTACCGAAGCTCGTCGCAGCCGGCTTTAACGGCTTTCACGCTAGCACGGCACCGGCGCTCGTCGCCGCGCCTGTGGTGGTGGCGGTTGCCGGCTTCCTGGCATGCTACATCCCCGCGCGGCGGGCGATGCGGGTCGATCCGATGGTCGCGTTGAGAGATGAATAGAGCGAGCCGACAAGCCTTTCTCAGATCAATCCCGATCACATTGCCGGACTCGTGGGCATTTTCTGGCGATGGCTTTCGAGTGAACGAGCAACTCACAAGTTATGCAGTTGAATCCAATCAAACGTTCCTGGGCATGAGATTTTGGGAATCGGATCGGTCCGACACTGTCCCCATTAAGTCACGATGGAGTTCACGTAACGCTTTCGCAAATTTACCTCCTCAAAGTCACCCGCCTTTGGCAGCCTGGGTCACGAAGCAGGAACGTCTTGGGGTGCGAGCCGTGGCCGTAGTTCTTGAATGAACCGAAGCCCTTGTATCAGTCACCTTCCGGCACTTCCGGCGTCGATTCAATCCAGACACGAAGTTGATTTAGGTCGGCGATGCTGATTGCCCGATCACGCATCCCGTCGATCAAATGCTGGCGGACTCCTTCTGGAAGAGGTCCCAATGTTCGATCTTGGGCATCAGTCGCTAAAGACCACCGCGGATTCACCTAGTGCGCCGGATCGGAGGCTGGCCAGCCAATTTGACGCCAGCACCAGCGAACTGCAACGGTGGCAGTTCCCCTCGCCGACCCAGTTGGGAGTTCTAGTTGTAGTAGACTCGGCTGGCTATGCATTGTCCACAATGCAAAGCTGAGTACCGGGCAAGGATTCACGCGCTGCTCCGACTGTGACGTAGATCTGGTGGACAATTACGCTGAAGCAGTGGCGGTGGGGACGAATATGGGGCGCGGTTGTGGCGGGGGACGGACCCGCATTTTTATGTGGGGCTTTGGAACTTGTGCAGGAAGTTATTGAAGGACGGCGGCCTGAATGATGACTCGAGCTGGCGAATCGCGATATTGAAGAACGATAGTGCGACGGTCTCCGCCGGCCGGGTGCCCAGCCGCTTTCGGAGCATACTGGTGGTTTACAGACCGGGAGGCTCGACAGCTAGGCACACGTTGGCGGCCGCACTGGAGTCCTCACTCGGAATGATCCGAGTGTATTTGCCGATCTTCTTGGCACAAGGAACCGCTCCTCTACTCCTCGCCAATTCCCCCTCCTTGCATCAGAATAGGATCTGCCGTTGGGGAGGACTACCCACCCGCCCTATACCGCGCCCTTCCGGCTAGGTTTTTCAACTCTCACGCTCGAAAGGATCGATTACTATGAGACGCCTGCTCCTGCTTAGCTTCGGACTGTTTCTCTTCGCGCTTCCGTCATACGCCCAGTCCGTCGACGCCTCCGTCAGTTACTCCTATTTCCGCCTGGGGGGTTCCGGAGGCATCAACCAGAACGGCATCAGCGGCTCTGTCGCCTATAATCCCAACCGCTGGCTCGGTGCCGTCGGCGACTTCGGCGGCTACCACGCCTCTCCGGGCGGCATTTCCCTCAACACTTACACCTATCTCGTCGGCCCCCGTCTGTCTTTGCGCAACCCCTCCAAGGTCACTCCCTTTGCGCAAGTCCTGATTGGGGGGTCGCGTTTGACGGCTGGTTCCGGCGGCGGCTCGTCGAACCAGTTTGCCTATAGCTTCGGCGGCGGCGTGGATATCGGTCTTCTTCCTCATCTCGCTCTGCGCCCTCAATTGGACTACGTCGGCCTGCGCAACTCCATCCAGACCGCCAATTGCACGCGAGTCTCGCTTGGCTTCGTCGTCCATTTCTGACGCCGTAGTGAACCGTGGTTACATGGCCGTGGTGCGCAAAAAGGTTTTTAACGCAATGCAACACCGTTACATCCTGATTGCTTGGTTTAGTGCGCCCACTGTTTCGGCTTCTTGAATGCCCACTCCGGTGACGCGGCTACCACCAAATCGAGCCTTCCGCGCTCGGTCGCTCCAGGGAAACAAACTCGGCCGCTGATGTCTCAAATCCCCCCCCTTTCCGGCAGTTGGACTGCACTGGGCGCCGGCCGGGCAGGGCGCGAGGAGTAGAACCTCCATTCCCATAGTTCCGGGGCCCGCTCCACCATGAGATCAGCAATCTGCCTTCGCCTTGGGTTACCCCTAGCAGAAATAGTAGGCAAGTACGGCTTCATTCATCCAACAGATTGCGCATTCGTCCCGAAAAATTCGCCAATTGGCACTTTCGCATCGACCGTTAAATCAACCTGCTTGCTTCCTATGTCCCTCGTTACCAATGTCTTGCCTCAAGTCAGAGGGTCGCGGGCAAACGGTACACGACGTGCTTCTGCCAGCTAGAGAGGAATTACTGAACCAATCCATCCTGCAATCGTGGTGACCAGCCCAGAATTCTGAGCACCCGTCGGGACCCCTCCGGGCAATGGCCAGGGCAATCACTGGAACTGAGCGGACGTGTGCCCGGACAGTGGCTTGGCCAAGCCTTGGTTTTCGGAGATGAAGGTGTCCGACCGTGAGAGCGCACGCTAAGAGTATTGCCTCTTGAAATAGCCGCCCTAAGGTGAAAGGAAACAATATGAAGAGGCACAAGGCTTCCTCATTCGTTCTACTGCTAATCGAAGTGGTATTCACTCTGTTCATCGCTGGAATCGTGGTGCCGAGTCTCTTCCGGTCTATTTTGGCCACCAAAGACGCTTTGGCTGCAGGTTCTCTCCGCACCATCAACATCGTAGGGATTGCATTCTCGTACACGACTCAAAACGTCGAATTTGCCCTCTTGGGCGCCTTAGTCGGCACCATGTTAGCTTTTGCCATCCACTTTCACGGCACTGCGCGCAGAAATACAACGTCCACGCGAACAACCATTCTGCAGGCCGCGCCCCTAGGACATCCGCGATAAGTCCGTGTCAAGCACGGGCCACTCGTTTGCGTGGGTGAGCGAACCAGAAACTCGGTTTGAGAAGCTCGGTGGCGTGTGGAGTACGTGGGCAGGTAAGATCTGGCCCACAAGCAGGACGACGAGCATGCGCCAGCGGTCGTCGACATCGACGACGTTTTCGCGCGCGCCTACTTCCCTCATGAAAACCCCATCGGCAAGCGCATCAATCTTGCAGGCTTCAACGTGCAAGCCGAAATCATCGGCGTCGTCGAGCACGTAAGACAGTGGGGGCTCGACGCCGATGCGAAATCAGCCATCGAGGCGCAGTTCGATTATCCGTTCATGCAGCTTCCCGAGAAGCTTATGCCGCTCGTAGCGGATGCTGTGGCCGTCGTGCTGCGCACCGAAGGCGATCCCACCGCCGTCATAGGCTCCGTTCGCCGCGCAGTCGAGGAAATCGATCCTCGGGAGGTGGTCTATAACGTCCAAACGATGGACGCAGTCGTCTCCAATTCATTCGCTGCGCGGAGACTCGCGATGATTCTTCTCGGCGTCTTCGCGTCACTTGCACTGGTGCTCGCGTGCGTCGGAATCCACGGCGTCATTTCGTATCTGACCGGTCAGCGCACTCACGAAATCGGAGTGCGTATGGCTCTGGGCGCGCAACGCAGCGATGTGTTGCGGCTGGTAATGGGGCACGGGGAAAGGATGGCGCTGATCGGCGTCACCCTCGGCATGGTCTCCGCACTGGGACTGACGCGTCTCATGGCCAACCAGCTTTTCGGCGTCAGTGCGCATGACCCACTGACTTTTGCTGGCGTCGCCATGCTCTTGATCACTGTGGCCATCGCAGCGTGTTACATGCCGGCGCATCGCGCCACGCGCGTCGACCCCATGATCGAGTTTGGCGAGCCATAATTGCCCGCAACGTCTCCAGGGCTATTTCCACGGCCGGAGCCGCTGGGGGTGTTGTTGGCCCGAGCGTTGTACCCAGTGTTTAGCGGCCTGTCGCCAGCCCGTCCGTTATTTCCATTGTTCCATGCGCCATTGCCCGGTCGCCCGTTATTGGCGTTGGTCATCCGGTTGGCGCGATTGTTGTTCACCTGGACGTTGCTGTAGCCGACATTGCTGTGGACGGAATTGTAGCGACTGAGGTTGTTCGCATTTACGCTGCGATTGATCACGTTTCTGTTTATGCTGATGTTGTTATAACGGTTGTTGACGTAGACGTTGTTTTGGAAACTCACGCGTCCGCGGCTGCGCCCGATCCATCCGCAATTCCAGCAACCACTGCCCCAGCCTTCGCTGCGCCACCCAGTGTAGTAAAGGCCTCCCCAGCCACCGCCGTAACCCCAGTGAAGGTCCAGGTTCAGCCAGGCGTCGATAGGAAATCCGACGCCAATGGTGATGGCAGTACGGCCGGCGATAGTAAATGATTCTCGGATCATAGACCGGAACGTAGACATATTCCGGCTGGTAGGGAGTGATGGCGATGTAGTTGTCGTGTTCCAAGACTTCCTGCTGCTCCGAAGACTGCAGATTTCCTACGGTGCGCGCCAAGCGCCGCAAGTGTTGCACCGACAATTCCACGTCTGTGGACTGGTTGACGTAGGCTTGGCCCAGCGAGGTGGTCCAATCAATCTTGTCGGCCATCATTCCGATTACCGTCCGATAGTAGGCGATGGATCTTACGCTGACATCCCAATCCTGCTCATCCACTCCATTCGGGCCGTTGGCGCGAACGAACGCGGCTTCTTCGACCTGGTCCGGGAACGTTGCCGCAACAAACAGCTGGGCAAGAAGCGGGTCGGGATAGAGGGCGACGGGGAATAGAAGATTGTCGAGCTGGTCGCGTGAAAAGTTTTCCTAAGCAGGGCCCTGGTCCTGCTGCAAACGCCAACTGAGCGAGGGCGTGCAAGAAGACAAGCGCATTGTTGCGCTGAGCTACAAGAAAGCCTGCCATGGATCGGAATCGTATTCCTCCACGGAAACCGGGCGACTGACCCAGTCCATCACCGTTAAAACTGTAAGAGCAATCACAATAGGGGCAAGCACTGCTGCCAGAACAACTAGCCAAGATGGAAGGCCTAGGGAAGGCTCCGACATAACGACCACTATAGCCATTATTCATTTTTTGGATGCCGTGCAACTCGTCCCATGAAAGAGGAAAAATCAAAGGCCCGCCCTTAAGAATCGACGAGGGGGCACTCACAGCGTCTACGGGATAACATCCGGACCACCAGTCCTTTGAAAGCCCGAAGTGAAGAATGACCCCTCTTTGCAAAAGACAAGACTGCAAAGGGTAGGCCACCCAAAATCGTCCTACCGCTGTAACGGTGCGGCACCCGCCCGTATCCCTCCTCCGTGATAATCCGCCAACAGATTACAGGCTTTCCCTTATATGGAGTCTCGAGGCCCGTACCCTTGCTCACAGAAGGAGGCAATATGACCTTCAAGTCAGGTCTTGCGAACAAAGTCATCGAACGAATACTCGAACTCTCGGCGGATGCGCACATACGAAGACGGGGGACGGTTAGGGATTCTGCGGAGTTTCACAAGCTAACCGGAACGATTACCGCTTACGGAAAGGCGCTCGCGCTTCTCACAGCGCTTCGGCAGCGGGAAGAATTCTACGCAATGATCGGTCGGCATGACGAGCCCGCCCGCGTTGCAACCGCCTCGTTGAGCAAAAGGCTGATCCCATATGTGGCGTAAGAATTGTCCCGTCTGCCGGCAACTGCTGGCAAAGAAAGATCCCACGGAGACGGTTCCTTGCCCCTGCGGGAAGTACGTCTGGAAGGGCTAGGCACGCTGATTCCACCATTCCGCGATTGCGGGTACTCCTACCAGCGCCTGCGCGCTCCGGCCCTGGGGAAGGCCACAAGCCCAAGATAAGAAAACATCCTCCCCGCCGTGAATGGCAGGGATTCCTACGGAGTCCCCGCACGTTTTGCGGGGAATCTCTTCGGGACCTACGCGAACTTCGGCAGCCTGTTCCGACGTCGGCAGGGCGAGCGTTGCCTCGATGACGCCTGTAGCTGGGTCTCTAATTTCGAGCTCGACCCATGAGGCTGGTATTACTTTCTCCCGATTCCGAACTGATCTCCGGCGCGAACCGGCCTACCGTTGGCGAAGACCAACTCCAATAACTTCTCACTCTGGACCGGCCTTCCAGCTTCGTCTTCGAGCGTAGCCACCACGCGTTTGCTGTGAGTATCAATCACGTCTCCGGTTGATGGATAGGCGTGTCGTCCATCTATGCTGAAGGTGATCCAGCCGGGTTGGTCTCTTAGTTTGATGCTGGCCACCTGTTTTGGCGGCATCACCGTCGCGTCGAATACGTGAATGCTGCTGTTTGCTGCATCGGCGAGCCACAGTTCTCTTTCATCGGGCGTGAGTGCTATGCCGTGGCTTGGACAGCCATGTCGCTTCGTGGGGCCTGTTTGAAAGCCGGCCACTTCCACGCGATGCAACACCTTTCCGGTTTTACAGTCTCCGACTTCAAAGCCGAGCAACTCGTTGACGTTGACGAAGCAAAGCGTCTGGCTCCCATTGATAGTGAACGGACGAATCGAACGACTGAATGGCCCGATCTCCTGCACCACCGTGTGCGTCTTGGCGTCCACCACAGAAAGAACCGGAGAGTGTAGGCCCGCAAGATAGACGCGTGAGCCGTCCGGTCCGTAGATCGTGTTGTGCGCACCAGATCTGAGCTCGATCTTCGCCTCGACATCTCCAGTCGACGCATCAACGATATACCAGTGCGGCCCTTCGAAGGACGGGACGTAAAGTATTTTGCCGTCCGGCGAGATGGCCATCCGGTCAGATCCACCTTCGTACATCCTTTCCCACACCTTCTTTTCAGTCACAAGATCAAAGCAGGCCAGGCGCTTCGTAGTGCTGACGTAGAGCTTGCCGGTTCTGGCACTAGCGGCTATGCCCTTCACGTTCTCAGGCGCCTGGCCCGGCGGCATATTCCACGTCGGAATCCGTTTGACGAATTTGTGTCCGGCGCCAATGTCGTAGACCAGGATTCCCACGCCGCCATATTCCACATAGTTGCGGATGCCTGGAACGGCAACATAGAGCAGATGCTTTTCTCCATCGGCAGCCCGCAGCTGTCGCGATTCAGAAAGAATCGTCGGAGCGAGCAGACACCACAGGCAAATCACGACTCTGCGTATTCTCATGTTTTCTCCTCGGAGGAAGCGATCCTGGCAGTTGAGCTTTCCGTAGCGGGATGGAGTGTCGCTCATCAATTCTTCTAAGTTCTGAATTTGTTGATGGCCTTCAAACGATGTCACTTTCCCTTGGCACCAAGCTAGGTCCCGATGAGATTGTCGCGCCGCCATTGACCTGCTAGGACCCCACCTGTATCATCCGCGCGGCACAATCTCAATTCTATCCGAGAGGTTCACTATGTTGAAGCTTGCGAGGTTCGTTCGAGAGAAATACGTCGCAATAATCGCCGTCGTGGTGCTGATGGTTGCTCCTTGTTTGCTGCAGGCGCAGCAGTCGCCCATTAGTCCTGACGTGTACGGGCAGCTCAAGTATAGGTACATCGGGCCGGAGGGCAACCGCGCCACGGCTGTCGCCGGAGTGCCTGGAAGACCGAACATCTGGTATGTGGGCGCGGCGTCCGGCGGCATTTTCAAGAGCAGGGACGGGGGGATCCACTGGGATCCGATCTTCGACTCGGAGGCGGTGGCGTCCATTGGTTCGCTGGCGGTGGCGGCAAGCGATCCGAACATATTGTGGGCGGGAACCGGCGAATCGTTCATCCGCAGCCACATCTCCGTGGGACAAGGGATTTTCAAATCCATGGACGCGGGCAAGACCTGGTCGTTGATGGGATTGGAGAAGGTCGGCCGCATCGGCCGCGTGGAGATCGACCCGCGCAATCCAGACGTCGTGCTGGCGTGCGCGCTGGGCCACGCCTACGGGCCGCAGCCGGAGCGCGGCGTCTTCCGCACCGCAGACGGCGGAAAGAGCTGGGATAAAGTGCTTTTCGTCGACGAGAACACGGGCTGCTCCGACATGGGCATGGATCCCAACAACCCGCGAATCCTTTTTGCAGGGATGTGGCAGGTCGAGATTCACACATGGGGCCGCACCAGCGGCGGGCCGGGCAGCGGCTTGTTCAAGTCGACAGACGGTGGCGTGACATGGAAGCGCCTGGAGGGTCATGGTCTGCCGCATTCTCCTGTGGGCAGAATTGCTGTTCGCGTGGCCAAAAAAGATTCCAATCGTGTGTACGCCGAGATTGAGACTGGCGACGGCGTCCCGCAACCGAACAGCGTCGGGCAGCTCGGGCAACTGTGGCGGTCCGACGACGGCGGCGAGAACTGGGAGATGGTCAACTCCGACCGGCAGCTCCGGGGGCGCACGCACTACTACACACGCACGGAGATTGCACCGGACAACGAGAACGAAGTGTTTTTCTTCTCCGCGTCATTTTCGCGGACGCTCGATGGCGGCCACACGCTCACGAAGATGCCCTCCAATCCCGGCGGCGACAATCACGAGATGTGGATCGATCCCACCGACGGGGATCGCATGGCCGTGGTCAACGATGGCGGCGTGAATATTTCTGTGAATCGCGGGTCCTCCTGGAACCACGTCAACCTGCCCATCGCGCAAATCTACCACGTCACCGTGGACGACCAGATTCCCTACTTCGTTTACGGCAACCGGCAGGACGGCCCGTCGTGGCGCGGCCCGAGCAACAGCTTGCAGTTCGGTGGCTTCTCCGGTAACAGCATCCCGCGCGGCGCATGGCACCCGGTGGCCGGAGGCGAGAGCGGCTTCGCCATGCCGGATCCGGAGGACAACAACATCATCTGGTCTACGGGCACCGGATCAGGCAGCATCGGCGGCACGGTAACCCGCTTCGACGAGCGCACGCACCAGAACCGCGAGGTCGAGGTTTGGCCCGATTATGTGGCCGGCGCACCGGCGGCGGAGGTGAAGTACCGCTTCAACTGGGAATTCCCTATCGCCATTTCTCCCCACGATCACAACAAGGTGTACGTGGGCAGCCAGTTTGTGCACGTCACCACCGATGGCGGCAATAGCTGGCAGATCATCAGTCCCGACCTGACGCGCAACGACAAGAGCCGTCAGCAGATTTCCGGAGGGTTGACTCCCGACAACATCGGCGTGGAATATGCCGGCGTGATTTTCGCGCTGACGGAGTCGCCCAAAGAGGCGGGCCTGATCTGGGTGGGTACCAATGACGGGCTGGTGCAGGTGACGCGCGACGGCGGGAAAAACTGGAGCAACGTCACGAAAAATCTTCCTGACCTTCCCGAGTGGGGTACGGTGGACAACATCGAGGCCTCGCGCTACGACGCGGGCACCGCCTACCTGACCGTTGACGGCCATCAGGTGAACGTTCGCGACCCGTTTGTTTACAAAACCACAGACTACGGAAAAACCTGGACGTTGATCACTGGCAGGATTCCGCACAACATGCTGAGCTATGCACACTGCGTGCGCGAAGATCCCGTGCGCAAGGGACTCCTCTATCTTGGCACGGAGGGCGGGCTGTATGTTTCCTTCGACGACGGGAAGAACTGGCAGCCGCTCCAGTCCGGCCTGCCGCACGCGCCGGTGTACTGGCTGACCGTTCAGGAGAGGTTCCACGATCTGGCGGTGGCCACTTACGGGCGCGGCTTCTGGATTCTGGACGACATTACCGCGCTCGAGCAGTTTACGCCGGAGGTCGGCGCAGCCAAGGCACATCTGTTTGCGCCGCGCGATGCGTATCGCTTCAAGGAGGTGGCGCAGCCGGCTGCTGTCGAGTACGACCCAACGACGGGAAAAAATCCACCGTACGGCGCGTCCATAAATTTCTATCTCAAGTCCAACCTGGGAGAAAAGGACGTGGCCAAGCTGACCGTCACAGACGCCGGCGGCAAGAAAGTGCGCGAGATCGAATGCCGCGCGCCCAAACTCGGTGCCGCTGAGATCAAAAAACCACCGGAGGATGAGGATTTTCCCGATGTCGAACCGCCTCCTTGCGAAACCAAGGCGGGCATCAATCGCGTGTGGTGGGACTTGCGCTCCGATCGCAGCATGGAAATTCGCTTGAGAACCACGCCGCTCTACGCGCCGGATGTTCCGTTGGGACCGGAAGGCTGGCGCAAGCCTCCGGCCGTGGGACGCATGGCGGTATTGGCCGTGCCTGGAACCTACACGGTCACCCTCAATGTGGGAGAAGAAAAATTCACGCAGAAGCTGACCGTACTGAAGGATCCGCATACCGCCGGCTCGGGGTTCGACATTCAGGCGCAAACGCGGGAACAAACAGCGCTGTACGACGAGATGAACGCCATGGCGGCCACGGTGAACCAAATCGAGTCGCTTCGCGCACAGCTCGTTGCCCTGGGGAAGGAACTGGGCACCAACGACACCTCGAAACCGGTCCGCAAAGCCTCGGACGACCTCGGGGAGAAGCTCACCGGCATCGAGGGAACCCTGCTGCAGCTCAAGCTCACCGGCCGCGGGCAGGACGACTGCCGCTGGTCGCCGATGTTGTTGCAGAAGGTCAACTATCTGTTCAACCAGCTCGAGGGCAGTGCGGATTTTCCGCCTACCACGCAGCAGACGGCCGTGCGGGAAGAGTTGAAGGAGCGGGGCGACAAAGCGGCGCAGGACTTTCAGCAGTTGATGGGCAAAGACCTGGAGACGTTCAACGCCCTGCTGCGCCAGCATAACATCGGCAACATTTATCTCCAGACGCCCTGACTCAGGGTCTTAAGCGAAATTCGTTCGGCCTCCGCGCCCCGCTGCTCAAGCTTCGCGCCGGTGAAGTGCGGAAACAATCGGAGAGTGTGGCCCGGTGTTTGACGCTGTCTGCAAATCCTTATCACTTGTGAACGCGCTTCTTGGCGCCGTCGTCAACTCCTCGTCGCATAATCGGAAATTACGATTGCCCGCATTGGTCGTTAGCCAGATGTAGGCTGACCCGGTGGGCTTGACGCGTCCATGCTGCCGACCTACCATGCGCTGAATGACGGGTCTCGACGCACTCCGTTCACCTCTGAGCTTTCTCGAGAGCAGGCTCGAAGATATCCCCCACGGCGATGTGCTCGACGCCGAGGAAAGTTGGTGGAAGAGCGAAGGCGTCGCCATTTCGGACGCAATTGACCGCGCTGGAACGCCCTGGTTGCTGATGTTCAATCGTCCCGGAGAACGCGTCGATCAGATTCTCTATCCTCGCGAATATCAAACGATTTTGAGGAGGGGTTGCCGATCCGGAGTAGTTTGGCGCGCGCTGGAAGAAAAATCGCTGATCCCCACGTACCTGCTGATGTGCAACATTTCGTTCCACGACCCTGGGACCTGCTGCCCTTACACCGTGTCGCTCGGCACGGCCGTGCCTCTTGCGAAATATGGCAGCGCCGAATTGCAGCTTCGCTTTCTGCCTGAACTTTTGCGGAAAGACGATTCCGTGTGGAGGGCGCCACGTGGATGACGGAGATCAAAGGCGGCTCGGATTTGGCCGCCGCTGTCGAGACGATTCCCGGCCTGCGGGCGATTGCTGGCTTCTGACAGGCGACAAATATTTTGCGAGCAACGCAAGCGCAGAGCTAGCCGTTGCAGCGGCGCGCCCGGAAGGAGCGGCGGCAGGTGTGCGCGGGCTGGCCTTGTTCCTGGTGCCGCGATACCGCCATGGTGGCGAGCTCAACTATTTCATACGGCGGCTGAAGGACAAGATTGGAACTCGTGTTCCTACCGGCGAAGTCGAGCTGAAACAGAGCCAAGGCTACCTGCTCGGCTCGGCTGAGTCGGGAATTTATTTGATCCTCGAAGTGTTGAACCTCTCGCGCGTAGCGAACAGCGTAGTGAACGTCGCGTTGGCACAGCGCGCGATGGCAGATGCGCTTTCCTACGCCGAGCAGCTCGCCGCGTTCGGCAAACGGATTCTCGATCATCCGCAGCTTCGTCATCAATTTGAAAATCGGCTGACTGCGCTCCGATCAGCATTTGCGCTAGCGTGGGATTCGGTTCAGCTCCTGAACGACGTGTGGATGGAGCGGCTGCCTTACTCCGATCGCTATCATCTGTTTCGGCTGGTGGCACATCTTGCGAAATACTGGACGGCCGAGTTTGCGGTTGAAACGGCAAAGTGGGCCATGGAAGTGCACGCCGGGCTGGGCGGACTGGCCGAGTACGGCGCGGAACGCTGGCTTCGTGAAGCGATGATTCTCGCGATTTGGGAGGGAACGTCACATCGTCACATACTGGATGGACTGGAAGTGATGGAACGGAAGCGGGCACACAAGATGCTTTTCCGGGGACTGGCGGAAATCGCCTCCTCTAAGGAACTTCAGGACATGGAATCGGAAGTCGAGCAGCACTTGAAACTTCCACCCGAAGAAAGGGAAGCGCTCGCCGAACCGCTCTTCCGAAGGCTGGCGATTCTCACAGCCGAAACGCTAGCCCGGAAATCGGGTTAGGAGGATGCTGCCGCGCTCTTACCGAGCGCTGATGAGGCGAACAAGATCTTGGCTCTCAAGTCGTCCAGCGGCAAGTAACCCACTGCGTCGAGCTGTGTTGAGCTCCACATATAGAGTGTTCAGTAATGTGGAGTTGACGTTTTTTGGCAGCACCAGAGCAATTGCTCTGCCGAATTTCTCACCCGATCGAAGCGGCTTAGAAATCGAACCATTGTGTTTACAAATCTAAATTATTTCTTGGTGGGTTCTCGTTTCCTGTCTGCGCTGGCAAATTGGATTTCAATCGTGGCGTACGAAGCAGATCCAGCTTTGCTTTTCGGGAGGTCAAGGACGAGTTCTGTTTTCCCATCATCAGCCTTGAACAGTCTTGCTCCCTCAACCGAAGCAATCTGTTGCGCGTTCCAAACAAAAAGTTTGTATCGGCCGCCAGCAAGCCCCGACACGTTGATCCTCATGCGGTCCCGCGCCGCTGTCCAGGTCTCAGCGAGAATGCGTAAGCCTTGGGAGGCCGCCCCGATTGCTGGCAGTGTCGAGCAATAACTCAGGCCATAATCATCTTTTGTTCGAATTCTAAGTGTGTTTGACCCTCCGGCCAAGGCAATTCGGATTATCACGTGCTGGTCTGAGCCGTTCGATTGGATGCGAAACGGCACCGCCCGGCCGTTGAATTCCGCGCCTAGAACTTTCGCGGGCAAGCTCACGGCGGGTTGAAAATCAATGATGCGAGATGCATCGCCGGATGCTTGCACTTCCAGCGTGATTCCCCCGAGATCTTTCGCGAAGCGCAAATCCAACTTGCTGGACCCGGTTGGTATGTTCCGAATTCCAAAGAAAGTCCAATCAGCGGGAACGTGCGGAGCAAGAGTAATCGTTCCGGTCGTGGCGTCTGTTGCCAGCCCCAGCAGGCCTCTCACCAACGGGTTTACAACCATCGCCGCAGACCAGATCTGGTGCGGCGAGCTCGTCGCAAGCGGCTGATAGTAGTCGCCGGAAAGAACTTCCGTCACGTGTCCGAGCGACCCATCCAGCGCCAGCAATGCGTTGGCACGCAAATTTGCATACGCCGGAAACGTCTGGTGATAGCGGTACTCCGCGACCGATGCCCAGCCCGTAAACAGCGGCCACACCGAACCGTAGTGATACCCACCGCCGCTAAAGAGCGGCGAGCGATTGGAAATGATCCGCATCCCCCAATCCGTCTGGTGCTCCATGTCCGCCAGTTGCTGGATCATCGGCACCGCATGCGCTTCGTTGGGTATCCCAAACCACATCGGCACGGTGGCCAGCACACTGGGCTCGTCCACTTTGTTGTCGTTCTTGTCCAGCGCAAACGCGAATCGTTGCTTGTCGGCGATCCAGAAGCTTTTGTTCACCAGCGATTGCTGCTCCTCAAAATTTTTCTCCAACGTCTTGCGCATTTCCTCCTGGCCGGACAACCGCGCCAGATTCGAAAGCGCACGCAACGCCTCCGCTCCCAACCCGCTTTGGTAGAACTCCGTCTTGACGGGCAGCAGCGGCCCGCCTTCCACCCAGCCGTGCCCCACGCCAAAATTCTGTGGCAGTCCACGTTCATCATAGGTCGATTTCAGAAACGTATAAGCCTTCTGCAAACTCTCCCATTTCTCTTTGGCAAATGCGGTATCGCCGCTCTCTACGACGTAGTCGTTCGCCGCAATGATGTACAGGGGAGTGGCGTCGGCGGAAGCGTAGGGATAGGGATAGCCTTTGAACCAATCCACGAAATTGGCGCCCTGGGAGATTTCGTGCGGGATCTTGCCATCCTCGCGCTGGAACTTAGCGATGAGCTCCAGTGCCGTCCGTGAATTCGAAAAATCTCCCTCCGCATTCAGCGCCAGTGAAGTCCAAAACGAATCGCGCCCAAAAAACCAGGCGAACCCCGGTCTTTGCGTTTCTCCTGATCCGCGGTAACCCGCCACAAGCCCGGTGCCCAGAAAAGGATTCGTCACCATGCCCTGCAACATGCTCACCCGTGACCAATCGTAGGCCCGCTGAAGCTGGGCATCCGGAAGCTCCACGCTGACAGTTTGCGCCAGAGCTTTGCGGTAATATTCCGCCGATTCCTTCAACAAACCTTCGTAGTCCGCCGCCAGATGGCGATAAGTTTTCTCTGCCGCTGCTCCCCCTTCCAGCGATCCCCCGATGACGATCAGCTTCCTCTCTTTGCCCTTCGTCGTCGCGCCCAGCCAGAACGAGCTTTCCCGCGCTTCCGAGTAATTCGTCTGATACTCCTGTTGGGCGTTCGCCGCCGTCGGTGAACCCACCACCGCCGCAAATTTGCGTTGCTCCTCGCCAAAATAGAACGCGCGACGTTCCGCCACCCAATTCGAATACGTCGCGCCCAGGGCCGCCGGCCACTCCAGTTGAAAATCGCGGTGAAATGCCGCTTCGATTTCGAACGGTTGCTCGGTCTCCACGTCCAGTAGAATGACGGCGCCTTGCTCGCGCACCGGAACAAAAAAAGTCTCCTGCACCGCGAATGTATCACCGGTGTAGGAAATGGTGCTCGACTCAGGCCGCACTGTAATCGTTCGGGCCAGCGCTTCTGCAGGGAGAACGCGCCCTTCCGTGTGGAATTTCAGGTGGAACTCCCGCAGGATTTTCAGCGGATACACCCACGCTTCCATCCGTCCGGATTCATCTCCAAGCAATCCGGCGCGCATCCCCGTTACCGGCAGGAACTCCCACGGCCGCACCGCTCGCGAGAGCTCTAGCGAATGTAGGGGTTCCTGCGCCCGCGCGGCCCCGGCCAGCACCACAAGAGAAAACACCGTCGCTGGCACGAAGAAGCTGGTCCGGAGGATTCGCCGCAATGAAAATGCACTCTGCTTGTCGGCCATGGTTGGAAATCTCACTGCGCGCAAGACTCGGAGAATCTCGCCACCCGTCAGCTTGCAAAGCCGATTTGCCCTTACTATAAAGGATGGCGGCAGATTCTAGCATGAGCCAAAGCAGGGAAGGTACCATTCGATTTGTCTTCCTCACGGCGAACCTTTCTTAAATCGTTGAGTGGTTCTGCGATTGCATTACCATTGCACAAGATCCTGGCATTCGCGCGGCCAATCTGGCGGGGCTTCCGATCCTTCTCCGCGCGGGGAGCTTTCCAATCGGCCGCCGCATCTAACGATCTGGGGGTCAGCTTCATCGACGTTGCTCGCGAGTCCGGCCTCCGAGCCAAGACTGTTTTCGGTGGCGAACACAAAAATAAATATCTCCTCGAAACCACTGGCTGCGGAGTCGCTTTCTACGATTACGACAACGACGGCTGGCTGGATATTTTTCTCGTGAACGGCTGGCGTCTCGAAGGCTTTCCCGCCGGACAAGAACCCTTTTCGCATCTTTTCAAGAACAATCGTGACGGCACCTTCACCGACGTCACCGCCAAAGCCGGTCTGATACATTCCGGCTGGGGGCAGGGCGTGTGCATCGGCGACTACGACAACGACGGGTTCGACGATCTCTTCGTCACCTACTTCGGAAAAAATGTTCTCTACCACAACAACGGGAACGGCACCTTCACCGACGTTAGCGAGAAATCCGGCGTGGCCGGAAGCGGCAAGCGCTGGAACACAGGCTGCGCTTTCGTCGACTACGACCGCGACGGCCACGTCGATCTTTTCGTCGCGAATTACATCGATCTCGATTTGAAGACCGCCCCCGTACCCGAATCCGGCCCGTGTCTGTACAAAGGCGTCATGGTGGCTTGCGGTCCGCCAGGGCTCAACGGCGGAAAAAATATTTTGTATCACAACAACGGTAACGGCACATTTACCGACGTCAGTGAAACATCCGGCATCCTCAAAGCCAATGGCACCTATGGCCTTGGCGTGCTCGCCGCCGATCTCGACAACGACGGATGGCCGGACATTTACGTCGCCAACGATTCCACAGCCAGTGCGCTATACCAAAACAAGAAAAACGGGACGTTCGTTGACATTGCACTAGAAGCCGGCTGCGCGCTCAGCGCCGACGGCAAGCCGCAAGCCGGCATGGGCATCTCCGCTGCCGATTATGATCTCGACGGCAATCTCGACCTCGTCAAAACCAATTTTGCTGGCGACACTCCATCGCTCTACCGCAATCTCGGCGGGGCAAGCTTCGAAGACACCACGTTTCAGGGCGGTCTGGGCAAGCACACGCAATATCTTGGCTGGGGCTGCGGCTTTTTCGACTTCGACAATGACGGCTGGGCTGACATCTTGATTTGCAACGGCCACGTCTATCCCGAAGTCGAGCAACTCAAAACGGAAGCAGGCTACCCGCAGCGCAAGCTGCTCTACAAAAATTTACGCAACGGGCGCTTTGACGACGTTTCCTCGGACGGCGGGCCAGGCATCTCCACGCCGGTGGCCGCGCGGGGCTGCGCGTTCGGAGATTTCGACAATGACGGGAACATCGACGTGGTCGTCAACACGGTCAACGATTTTCCGCAATTGCTGCGGTGCGATTCACGCACCGGAAACAATTGGATCAAAATCAAGACCATCGGCACAAAATCGAATCGCAGCGGCATCGGTGCGCGTGTGAAGTGCGTCACGCATCTGCCTGACGAAAAAAGACTTCATCCGCAGATCGATGAAGTGCGCAGCGGCGGCGGCTATTTTTCGCAGAATGATTTGCGCGTGCATTTCGGGATTGGCAAGGCGGAGAAGGTGGAGCTGCTGGAGATACGCTGGCCCAGCGGCCTGGTAGAAACTTTGAAGGACATCAAATCGAATCAGGTAATCTACGTCAAAGAGGGCGAAGGCATCGTGCGCATGATGCCGTTCGACCCGCAAAAGCCTAACAAGACCGCAAAGTGAGGAGTCGCCGATCATGCCTATAAAGCCCAAGATTCTCATGGTGCTGTTGCTGCTCGCTGGCTCGTTCGCTTTCGCAGCGCCGGCAACGGATCTTCCCTTCTTGGCCTGGAAGCGGGCATGCCATGAGCCCATTCTTTCTCCTCAAGGCGCGGCTTGGGAATCCGCTGGCACTTTCAATCCTGCGGTCACGTTCTTTCGAGCGAAGGATGCCAAGAAACAAGATGTTGCCAAATTCGTCATGCTCTACCGCGCGCAGGACACTGCAGGTACTTCGCATCTTGGCTATGCCGAGAGTACCGATGGGATTCACTTCGCGCGTAGACCGCAGCCGGTTCTCTCGCCAGAGGCGGACTACGAAAAAGACGGCGGTGTCGAAGATCCGCGCCTGCAGAAATTCGGCGACATCTACTACCTCACCTACACCGGCTACAACAAAAAAGACGCCCAGCTGTGCCTCGCCACGTCGCGCGACCTGGTCCATTGGGAGCGCCAGGGGGTGATCCTTCCCGCCTACCAAGGAAACTGGAACAAAGGTTGGACGAAGTCCGGCGCTATCGTGCCCGAAAAGATCGACGGCAAGTATTGGATGTACTGGCTCGGCACCGCTGCGGACAAGACTGACCAGATGGGGCTTTCCTACTCCAACGATGTGAATCACTGGACCGAAGCAACAGAAACTCCGGTCCTCCCGCGCAGGCCGGGAAAATTTGATTCGCGCGTTGTCGAGCCCGGCCCTCCGCCGATCCTCACCCCGCGCGGTATTGTCCTTATCTACAACGGAGCGGACGACAAGCTCGTCTATCGCGCCGGCGTCGCCGTTTTCGACCGCCACGATCCCCGCAAACTCATCTGGCGTTCCAACGAGCCCATCTTCGCCCCGGAACAAGAATGGGAAAAAGTCGGCCAAGTCCCCAATGTCGTCTTTGTCGAAGGCCTGGTTCACAAGGACGATCGCTACTTCTTCTACTACGGCGCCGCCGACAAGTACGTGGGAGTAGCGCAAGCACCCGCGAAATAAGAAAGCACTGCGATCCGGAGGGCGCAGATTCGTCGGAATGCATGCCGCCTGGCCTGGGAAGCATCCCCCGGGCGCTCTCGACCCCCCGGGATCTTTGGTCTAATTGGTTAACACTGACCGTCAGGCCAGTAGACGCCTCAGAAGGGACGTGACTAAATTAGTCGGTAGTCCAGATTGGTCACCTAAGGATCCCCTATGAACCTCGGATTTGCCAAAGAGACTGCCACGGGCGCGGCTGAGCTCGATGCCATGGCGGAGTTCAGGGAAGGTGTCAAGCTCCTCAGGAACGAATACCCCCAACAGGCGATGGTAAGATTGCGCCGCGCGTTCGAAGGCGACAAACACAACCCCTACTACCTCTCGTTTCTGGGATTGTCGATCGCTCGCGCCCAACAGATGTGGGAACAAGCGGCAGAGCTTTGCGAGTTGGCGGTTCAACTGAAACCCGCAGAGATCCAGTTCCACCTGAATGTAGGAGAGGTGTATGCATTGGCGGGGCGACGCGAGAAGGCGTTGGATAAGCTTGACGACGCTCTGGAATTATTCGGCGAAGATGCGCGACTAAGGCAGGCTCACAGCAAAGTGGAGAAGCGCCGCAATCCCCTAGTGCCTTTTATGGGGCGCGAGCATTTCTTGAATCGCGAACTCGGCAGATTGAGGCATCGCACACTGAAACGGCTGGGAATAAGCGGCGCTTGAGATGTTTCGATAGTTCAGATCAGGCGTTCGCGCAGGTCTCCGCGCCAAACCACCACTCTTGTTTAATCGCCCCACAGTGAATTTTGAAAATTGTATCCTCGCCGCGTTCCGCTGCGTTAAGAGAAAAAGCAACGAAGCTGAGGTCAGAAGCCTTCGAGGAGCCAGGCGTTGGAGCTACCGCTGGCTTCCCAGATGGCGAGATGGCGGCCGTCGGGAGAGGGGATGGCCCAGCCGAGATCCTTTTCGGATTCCTTGAGGACCGGTCTGGCTTTGCCACGCAAGTCCACATTCAAGAGCGTCGGCACGCCCGTTGGCGACGAAGCGACAACCCAAAGACTGCGACCATCGGCGGCCCAGTCGAGGCATGCGATTCCGGTCCAGGACTGCAAAGTGAGAATCCGGTCCTTGCCACTGGCGACAGAAAAAAGCCGAATGTCAGCGAGACCCGGAATGAGGTGCTTCTTAGCCAAAGCGAGAGTCGAGCCGTCGGGAGAGAGCGTCCAATTTTGCAAATGCCATTCGGAGTCTTCAATCCGGGTAAGCGGTTCTTTTGCCCCGGTAACGGGATCAAAGGTGAAGAAAGCGAGGTGATCTGGGGTGTATTCGCTGAAAACACAAAGCGTGGAGGGCGAACGGGCGCACTGGAAATTATTGATCCCGGGCTCCGCCAAAATCATTCGAGGCGTTCCACCGGCAAGCGGAACGCGCATCAGCCGCACGCGGTGTTCCATATCGCTCGGCGAGGGGTCGAGAGCGTAAAGAATCGCCGAGCTGTCGGGATTGAGGCGGGCGAGGATGACCGGTTGATCGCCGTCGACAAGCAGATCGGGAGCCGGTTGATCAATGGCTTGCTTGAAGAGATGGAAAATGCCATCGCGATCGGAAGTGAAAATCACCGATTTGCCGTCGGGCGTCCAGGCGTAAGGATAATTTCTGCGTTCATCGAGGCTAAGCGGCCGCAGTGGACCCAGGTGACGGCCGGCCTGTTGGAGCTCGGAAATGTACACGACCGGGGACTCGGCCCAACGAAGGAAAATCAGACGTTTGCCGTCGGCAGAAACACTGGCGCGCATTTTGCCGTCGGGGCCGCTGGTGAGGCGGACGGGCTGGCCCCAAGATTGATTGCCACGCGCGTCGACTTTGATGGTCCAAAGATTGGAGTCGTTCTGGTTGGGCGGGGGTTCGCTGAGGGAATAAATCAGGCGTCCATCGCGAGCCCACGCAAGAGCACCTCGGAGACGGTCTGTGGTGAAAAGGGAACTGCTCTTGCCG
>MNIJ01000114.1 GCA_001919715.1 Acidobacteria bacterium 13_1_20CM_58_21 | reverse complement strand
CTAAAAAAATACGGCATGATCATGGCCGACAACGGTTCGAATCTGTATCTCGGCGGCGCACCCGATGACCGCTGGGATAACAATGACCTCCACGTTCTTGGGCAGGTGAACGCTTCCGACTTCGAAGTCATTCAGATGACGCCGCTGTACACTCAAAACACTGTTCCCAGCGGAGCGGTGCCGCAAATCACTTCCTTCACGACGAGTGCGAATGCCATTTCCGCCGGCACGCAGGTCACTTTGTCCTGGCTGGTAAGCGGCGTTTCTTATGTGATTGTTTCCCCAGATGCCGGCGCTGTCCGAAGCACCAGCATCACCGTCGCGCCCGCGCAGTCCACCATCTACACACTTTACGCCACCAACGCCTACGGCCGCATCAGCGCAACCGTCTCCATCACCGTCCACTAAACGCAGCAGGGAGTATGGGCAGAAACGTTCGCGTCACGCCGACGGCCCGCGAGGCAGAATCCGCATCGACGATGCGCTTCGAACCTATTTGGAAGGTTGGTTCTCCCCGAGACGCTTCAGGCGATCACGCAAGCGCCGCTGCAACGGCGTGGGGGTGTTGGGATTGAAAGCCACGAGATACCAGAGCGGCTGGCTGCGATCCTGGCTTAGCCAGGTCAACGTCGAAGCATCCGCGTTGGGGTGCCGCGCCACATTTTCGCGAATCGCGCCATATGGATGCTTCGCCAGCTTATTGAGCGTCTTGGCATTGGCTCGCGGATGCTCGCTGATCAGGCGCAGCAGGTAAAAATCACCTTCCGGCGCTTGCTTGACAAGTTTCTCCAGCATTTCCGGCTTGGCATCGGAGCTTAGGACTAACCCAATTTTTTCATCCCACGCCGTATTGATTTGATTCAAATCGCGGGTGCGCGCATGAATCAATTCCTCGAGAATGCGCCTCTCCTGCTGCATGCGGGCGATCGGCAATTCCGTGCCCTCCAGGGAATCGAGAACGCGGAGAAGATGCTGCCTCTCGCCAAAAACGATTTGCGAGGTGCGCGTGGACGCACCTTTTTCCCTTTCCTTATGCTGAACCAGGTCAGAACGTCGCATTGTTTGGTTGCTCCAGCCCAATCCCTTCCCAAGCTCTTTGAAGGACCGGGCGTTTACTAAGCCGTCGCATCACATGCCATGAAGGGCATAAATCACTTCATGGTGGCTTTAGCGAATTATGTTACGCGTGCGCGATGGGGTAAAGTTTGGTGCGAGCCGAGTGTGCCCGAAGTGCAACCGCCCGCTATGGCAGTCTTTGGAGAGTGTGCAAACAGGGAGCGAGATGATGTCGGCATTCGAAAAGCACAAAGAAGAACTGGACAAGTTCGAGCAGATGTTTGGCCGCGAGCGGGGCCGGCTGGCGGTGTCACTCGACCGTCTTACGAATGCCCTGGTTCTGGTGGGCCAGCACGGAGTGTATTGTACTAGCCAGCGCAATCCGACAGTTCCGGCGATGGACCTGCGCATCATCAATCAAGAGCTGGTGCACGCGAAGGAATTGGTGCAATCGGTGATGGAAGAAATGCGACGTCTAAAAGAAAAGAAGGAAAATCAACCATTTGAAGAGTGACACTAGAAACTACAAACCACAGCAGTGAACCTGAGATAGCCGGCACTCAGGATATCTATTCCGGCCGTAAGAAGGGATTCAAGTGGCGCTCGTTCCCAATGGTGGTGACCGGGCCGTGGCCTGGATGCACGCTGGTTTCGTCCGGCAGGCGCATCAATTTTGACCGCAGTGAATCCATGATTTGGTCCATGGAGCCGCCCCATAGATCCGTGCGGCCGATGCTGCCGGCAAAAAGCGTGTCTCCCGAAAAAAGCTGAGGCGCGCGCGGCGTGATTTTCTCCGGTTCATCCTGAGCCCAGCTTTGCCCGCCATCCTCGGCAGCAGCCGGTTTCTTTAACAAATCAGTGAGGGCAATTTTCTCGCCATCCTCGCCTAGAACGGTACGTATTGTCGGAACGGCGGTAACCTTGCCGGCATCGTGCGGGAGATACAGCGAGACGCTTCCGGGCGTGTGGCCCGGTGTGTGAATGACCTGTGCTTCAAACGATCCCCAGCGAAGAATGTCTCCTTCCTTCAGCAATTGATCCACCTCGGTTAGCTCCGGCGGGTGGACGCCGAGGAACGACGCCTGCATCTCCATTGCTTGATAGAGCGGCAAGTCGTCGCGGTGCATGAGCACGGGAGCGCCCGTGTATTGATGAAGTTTGCTCAGGCCGCCGACGTGATCGATGTGCGCATGGGTGCTGACGATGACCTTTACCGTGAGCTTATGACGGCCGAGAAGGTCCAGGATGCGATTTACTTCATCGCCGGGGTCCACTACCAGCGCTTCGCGAGTGACCGGGTCACCGATAATCGAGCAATTGCACTGCAATATCCCTACCGGGATCGTGATGTGGACCAATCCGTCGGTGGCGGCATTGAGTACAAATCGGCCCTCGCTCATAACGGGGATTATATCATCTGCGAAGATGGTCCATGCGGCAGACGCCGCATGGACTCCCCGCTCGTTGATACCATGCCCTTTGCTAGACTAAGACTGACTCATAGGTGCTCATCGGGGGTCGGCCCTTCAGTTCCCAGGAGAATCCTTCACCTCCGCAAGCGCATCTATCCAGATGGCTTCAAGATACAGGAGGTTGCGCGAGGGCGTTGAAATGGCTACTGCAACTACAGCTCTGAACACTCCGCTTGCGGCGGCGCACCTTGCCGCGGGCGCGAAGATGGGCGTTTGGTTCGGCTGCGCCCTGCCGGATGACTTTGACGACGCGGCCGCCGAGTTTCACTATGCGCGGGAGACGGTGGCGCTGATCGACAAAAACTACCGCGCGCATCTCTCCTTCACCGGGCCCGACCGGGTGCGCTACCTGAACGCGGTTCTGACGAACAACATCAAGGACCTGCTCGCAGGCTGCGGCACCGTTTCTCTGCTGCTGAATCCGCAGGGGCACATTCTCGCGGAGATCGAGACATATTCTTTCGTGGACCGGCTCTTCTGCGTTTCGTACGCGATGATTCGCGAGCGGCTCGTCGAGTGGCTCGACAAATACATTATCATGGACGACGTGACGCTGACCGATGAGACGGCACGCTACGGTACGCTGGCCGTGGAGGGGCCACAGGCTGCCGCGATGGTGAAGGATCTTGCGGGTGTTGATCTTGCACAATTGAGCGAGCTCGCCAGTGTGGACGCTGCACTACCTCGTCGTTTTTTTTCCACTGTCATTCCTCTTTCCCCCGGTGTCATCCTGGGCGAAGGGAAGGATCTCAACTTCAGCCAAGCCGGTGTCCCTGCTCGCAATGATCAGGATGACACCGTTCGAACAGCGCATGCGCGGGATGCAATTCCCTGCAGAATCGTAAAGCGCTCTTTGGGAGGAGTGCCCGGCGCGGAGTTCGTCACCGAAGCGGGAAAATTGCCAGAGCTTTGGCAGATGCTCTCAAATGAGGCGCGCACGCACGGCGGCGGGCCGACGGGATACTCGGCACTGAGCGCAATCCGGCTCACTCAAGGCGTGCCTTGGTTTGGCTATGACTTCGGAGAAAAACAGCTCCCCCACGAAGCGGGATTGCAGGACAGCCACATCAGCTACACCAAAGGCTGCTATACCGGACAGGAGATCGTGGAGCGCGTGCGCTCGCGCGGCCAGGTAAACCGTCAGCGCGTGCGGCTGACGTTTTCGGGCGAGGTTGTGCCTGAAACAGGCGCGCCGCTGACTCTGGACGGCACAGAGGTCGGATACGTCACGCGGGCGGCGAAGACTTGGGATCCTCCGGACATCCTCGGCATGGGTTACGTCCGCAAAGAAGCCAACGCTTCGGGGAGCGTACTGCAGTGGGCCGGAGGCACGGCGACGGTCCTGAGCACTTAGGCTCTAAGTGCATGGGAGCATAGGGCTTGCGCATGTCGGATGTCTTTGCTGCCCTCCGCAATGGAATGGCAGCGCCGGAGAAATCGCGGCAGGAGGCGGTGACAGACTCACTCAAATTCGCGGCGGGGAACCGATTGTTCGAGACCGACGCGTCCTGCGGCGATGTCAGCTCTGAAATAACTCTCACCCAAGATCGGGGAGCCGGCGAGACGGCGGAGCATGGCGACTTGGCCGACATGATTGAGGGCGTCGGCGACCGGGCCCTGGAAGAGTCCTTCCACCGATCCGTGAAGCAGTTCGGCTCCGGCCAGACGGTCGTCAAACTTTTTCACGGTCGCAAAAAATCGTTCGATTTCGGCGTTCCATGCCAGCGGCGTGGAGTCGTGCCAGGTCTGTTTGCCCTGCGCGATCGAAAGGGCCCAGTCGAAGAGGTCGCCCATGTGCGCGAGGATTTGCGCAGGCGTACGCGTCTTGTCTCCGATGTGGAAGCTGGCAAAGTGATCTGGGGCGCCGCGTAGGGCTTTGCCAGCGCGGTACGCAACGGTGGCGACGGTGTGGCGAAGCAGTTGCCGGGCGGGATCAGTTGACATGGACATGCGGTACTTCCCTTCTCTAGCTTCTAGCAAGGGTCGAGATAAAGAGTTTAAACGCAGCGACACAGACTGCGCAGAGAAAAAATAGGAAGGGACAGTGCTCACCCTTCGACCGAGTCAGAATAAATTCTGGGGCGAGCTTGCAGTTACGGCTTGGTGTAGACGCGGACGTAGTCGACGAGCATATGCTGGGGAAAAACGGTGGTGTTGTCGGGCGAGCCGGGCCAATCACCCCCAACGGCGACGTTGAGAATGATGAAGAAGGGATGATCGAATACCCAGGTGCCGCCGGCGGGCCACTGCGACGAGTTGAACGTGGAGTAGAGACTTGAGTCGACGTAGAAGCGGATTGTGCCGGGTTCCCATTCGACGGCGTAGAGGTGAAAGTCATCGGCGAAATTCTGGCCAGCGGGCAGAACAAAGGGAGCGGTGGCGTCGCTCGTTGGGCCGGTGGTGCTAGGGCCATGGAGCGAGCCGTGAACGGTGCCCGGCTCCTTGCCGATATTTTCCATGATGTCGACCTCGCCGCATTTCGGCCAGCCATTTGAAGTGATGTCGTTGCCGAGCATCCAGAAAGCGGGCCACATTCCCTGCCCCGCGGGAATCTTGATGCGCGCTTCGAAGCGGCCATAGGCTTGGCTGAACAGGCCCTGGGTTTTCATACGAGCGGAGGTGTAATTCCGTGTAACGCCATCAGAGCCGGTGTAGGTTTCTTTTTGGGCGATGATGACGAGATTGCCGCCCATGATTTGAGCGTTCTGCGTTCGGTTGGTGTAGTACTCGAGTTCCTTGTTGCCCCAGCCGTTGCCGCCGATGTCGTACCTCCATTTCGATGAATCGGGCGAGGCGCCGTCGGCGCCGCTGAATTCATCGCTCCATACAAGTTTGTGACTCGCCGGAGGAGGCGGCCGAAGTGTTGCTCCTCCGCCACAACTGAGCGAGAGGAGCGCCGCGGCAAGAAGAATGGGAGCGACGCAGGCAGACCGCACAAGAACTGACGTCTTCACGGAGAGTGATCTTGCTTGCATGCCGGAGTCAGCCAGAGGTTCCGGGCAGCGATCAGGAAAGATTCATGGCGCGCCGGAAGGAACCCTTCTCAGTGTCGATCTTCTTCTGAAGCTGAAGGATGGCGTAGAGAACGGCCTCGGGGCGCGGAGGGCAACCGGGGACGTACACATCGACAGGAATGACTTGATTGCAGCCCTGCACAATGGCGTAATTGTTGAAAACGCCGCCGGAAGTGGCACAGGCGCCCATAGAGATGACCCACTTGGGCTCAGGCATTTGGTCGTAGAGTTGGCGGATGACGGGAGCCATCTTTTGCGAGAGACGGCCGGCGACGATCATGAGATCGGCTTGGCGGGGGGATGGGCGGAACACTTCTGCGCCGAAACGCGCGAGGTCAAAACGCGCGGCGGCCATGGACATCATCTCGATGGCGCAGCAGGCCAAGCCAAAACCAAGCGGCCAAATGGAACTCTTGCGCGCCCAGTTCACAGCCTTGTCGAGAGTCGTAAAGATGATGCCTTCATCTTCCAGCAGATTCCCGAAATCGTTGGGCTTGGTGAGTGTGACGTGTTTGCCGAGTGAGGTGCTCATCGTGTTCCGTCCTAGGTATTTTCGCACAGGGAGCGGTGGGAGACAAATGGGATGCAGTAAATACCTCGTCCCGGAGCTATCAAACTTTCAATTCGTAGTCTGAAGCGGAAACCGAGCGGGTGCGGCAAAAGTAGGCTACCACGGAACCGGGCCAGAGCGTGGTAATTTCGTCGGTCTGATGATCTTGATACCAACTGTGACAGCCGCCCGATTGCCAGACGGTGCCGGACATGCGGCGGTAGATTTCATCGACAAAGCTTTGTTGCGTGTCAGGACGAACCTCCATGATCCGCCGCCTGCGGCGATGCATGAGCTTCAAACACTTGATCGTGTAGCGGACCTGGGCTTCGATCATGAGGACGACGGAATTGTGGCCCAATCCGGTGTTGGGACCGAGGAGTATGAAGAAATTGGGGAAGCCGCTGACGGTAACGCCAAGATAGGCGGTCATACGCTTCCGCCAGGCGTCGTGAATTTCCACCCCGCCCTTCCCCACCACGCGAACGCCGATGAACGGTTCGGTGGCACGGAAGCCCGTGCCATAAATCAGAACGTCGACCGGGCGCTCCACTCCATCGTCCGTGACGACGCCGCGTTCCCGGACCTCGGCGATAGCCCCGGGGACAAGTTCCACATTGGTGCGGTTCAGCGTCGGATAGAAATCATCCGAAACGAGAATGCGCTTGCAGCCCAGTTGATAGTCGGGCGTCAGCGTGGCGCGCAGTTTGGGGTATGTCCTCGACCTTCTTGCGGAAGGTCTGATTGCCGAGAAAACCGAGGACGCGAACTTCCTGGCGCCAGAAGATATATTGCCGGAAGGCCCAGCGCGTAAGCGGGATCGCGCGGAAGCGGCGCTTCCATTTGTCGGTGATGGCAAAATCGAGGCGCGGGACGATCCACGGTGGCGTGCGCTGGAACAGATAGAGTTTTCCAACACGCGGCGCGATCTGCGGAACGAACTGGATGGCGCTAGTACCGGTACCGACAACGGCAACGTTCTTGCCGTCCAGGTCCACGCTGTAATCCCAGGTCGAGGAATGAAATGCCGGGCCGGAAAAGCGTTCGGCGCCGTGCAGCTCCGGATAGCGCGGGACGTTTAGCGCGCCCATGCCGGACACAAGGACGCGGGCGCAAACACGCATTCCGTCGCCTACCGTTGCATTCCAGATTCCTTCGGATTCATCCCAAATGGCTTCGCGAAACCGAGTGTTAGCGCGTAGATATGGCGCAAGCCCGTAACGCTCGACACAGCCATTCAGGTAGCGGTGGATTTCCCGCTGACCCGGATACATGCGGGTCCAATCCGCTGATGGAG
The DNA here is from genome assembly GCA_001919715.1 of Acidobacteria bacterium 13_1_20CM_58_21. Classification (GTDB taxonomy): domain Bacteria; phylum Acidobacteriota; class Terriglobia; order Acidiferrales; family UBA7541; genus Acidiferrum. The sequence goes on along the minus strand of MNIJ01000114.1, from coordinate 9,585 downwards.
CGAAGGAAAACGAATAGAGATGAGAAGGAATATCGCAGGCGCATCCGGGGTAACGATTGTCCCACCAAGTCCCGCCGATGTCCTCGCTCTTTTCGACAATGAGAAACGATTTCATACCGGCCTCGAGTAGCTTAATGCCCATGCAGAGCCCGGAAAACCCGGCTCCCACGATGAGAACCTGGACTTTCGTCACGGCAGATTCTGGGAAACCAGCGGCGGCTTCGGTCATGCGTGTGTCATCACTTCCTTGTTGGATTCCCTGGGCCCAACGCAACCGCGGAGAAACGCCGCACTCTCTCGGAGTGATTGGCGTGCTTCGGGAATCAGGTACGGGGCGAGCTGCCAGGCATGCGGTACGACTGGCCAGATTTTCAGTTGGACGGAAACGCCAGCGGCTCGGGCACGTTCAGCGAGGCGGGTGGAGTCATCGCGCAGAATTTCGTCGCCGCCGACATGGATGAGAAGAGGTGGAAAGCCGGAGAAATCGGCATAGAGAGGGGACGCGAGGGGATTGCAGGGATCGCTGTCGCCAAGATAGTAGAGTGCGGGTGCTGCGATGTCTGAGCCGCTGAACATGGCGCAGCGATCGGTGTTGGTTCGAATGGAGTCACCGGTAGCGGCGAGATCGGTCCAGGGAGAAAAGACGGCTGCGGCTGCCGGAAGCGGAATGCCTGCGGTCCGAAGAGCGAGCATAAGCGCGAGGGTAAGACCACCGCCAGCGGACTCCCCCGCAACGACGATGCGCTCCGAAGTGTGGCCCGCGCTCAGAAGCGAACGATAGACCGCGACGGCGTCATCCACAGCGGCTGGAAATTGATTTTCGGGCGCGAGCCGATAGTCGGGAGCAAATACGCGAAACCCTTGGAGCGCAAAGAAAACAGTGACGGAACGATGCGTCTCCGCCGAGCAGGCGAAGTATCCTCCCCCGTGAAGATAGAGGAGCACAGTATTGTCAGGCGACGGGCCTTCGAGGCGCTCGCCCGGGACGCCGCCGAGTTGTGCGGGAGAAATATGGACGGCGGACGGAACTTTGTACGGGTCGGGATGAAGGATTCGCCTCGCAATGCGATAATCCCGCACACCTTTCAAGCGGCGTTTTACCCGCCACTTAATGATCCAGACCGAAAGCCGGGCTTGGAAGCTGGCCGCCATTCCCTGCCGCCACATTGGGAGTTTTGGGACGAAGAGAGGATATCCGATTCGCGGCAGGGATGAAAGACGAGGCGCTTCGTGTCAAGCTGCAGGGCGGTGGCTTTAACGGACCCGTGGTGCAACCGTTAGTTCCGCTGAGAAGCTTCGTGCTTTGCGTCCACGCCAAATCAGCAGCGTGCAGGCTGCAAGGAGGAAGAAAGTCACTCCTGCCAAGACCAGCGATTGTGAGGGTGGCCGTGACTGCTGCTTCAAGGGCGAATCGATCCTGGCCAAAACAGGCAGAGCGGTGCGAGCGAGCGCGGGTTGCGCTGGATTAAGCGGAAGTAGAGAAGGTGACTGGGTTTTGGCTGGATGTCCGGGAGGCGGAACTACCCCGGTTCCGGAGACTTCAAACTCCGGGCCTTCCCCGGCCTTCACTTGGTTCACTATGTGGACCTGATAGCGGCTGTTGCCGGTTGCCAGGATCTCGAAGGCTGGTGAGGGCGAGGAGAATTTCATGGCCGGCGGAATCATAACCGCCAACTGCTGCAACGGATACGCATGCTTCGTTTGGAAAACGACGTGACCGTGGTAGGGCAGGTCGTAGTTGAACGCGAACTTGGTTGCTCCAGGACGCAAGGGGAAATTCACCGTGTAGTGTCCGGGCTGGCCGGGCACGGGCGTCACGGAAATCATCATGCCCGTGTCATCCGGACCTGCGGCCATGACAGAATCAATCTTGGCAATCGCAGGCAGATACACTTCAAATGTGTGCTCACCCACTTGCGTCAGGGGCGGGCTGGAAACGTTCTTGATCTCCACTAGGTCAGAAACGTGAAGCAGGTCTCCATTGGTTCCCGTGCGAAGGATTTCGATGGCGCCGGTTATGCCCAGAACGTGTGTGGCCGTGTCGAACACTTCGATGGAACGAGCCTGACCTGCGGAAACCTGCTGATCGTAGCTGACACCCTGGTGAAACACACGCACCAGGTGCGGTTTGTCAGGACGTTGCACATTGAGGGTGAACGCCCCCTGTGCATCCGTCTTTGCGCGCGCCTCCTCCGACATTCCGATGCCCAGCCGAATCAGCATCACCTCATCGCCAGCAGCGGGTTCGCCCCGGCTCTGATTGCGGACCGAGCCAGTGACGTGGTTCGCTCCCGTTGCCCCGGTTGAAAATAAGACCAGCAGCGCCACGACCGAGAGCATCTTCGGTCGACAGGATCGCTGGCCACGCAGACGAAAGTGGATCATTCGTTTACCGCCTCAGCGGAGGAAGATGTTGGCCGCCGTGGCGCACGTCCGAACATAACGCCCGTTTCGACCTCGACGCGCCTTCCATCGCGCAGGTAAGGTCGGAACCGCCACTGAAATAAGGCATCCGTAATGGCCTTTGCTTGATCAGGAAAGGCGCTGAGAAAATGAACGTGCTTTACCTTGCCTTCTTTATCGATGATGATCCGCACTGGAACCGGATTGAAGTGGCGTTCGGCAATAACTGGATCAATTCTCTCCAGCACGTTTTCGCCCTGGGCGTAGTCCTTGATACACACCGGGACTTCACCGCCGCCTCGTCCCGAAATGGGACCGGCCTCAGCCGGCAAGGTCATTTTGCCCATTTCCTGGATGAGACTCTCCATCAACTTGGTATCGCGACTGGTGAAGACGAATTGGACCATATGGCAGCGGATCTGAGTCGCCAGGACGTGCCAATGCAATTCGGCGACTGGCGAAACATAGTCAAAGCGGACGAAGGAATGGCTCCCAATCCTGACAAGCGCCGGCGGCTGTTCCACTTTGTAGTCCGGGCTCAAAGCGTCCTTGCTGTAGTTGGTCAGTTCCAACGCGTTCCCCGCCGGTGTGAGCGTGAAAAACAGATCCTGGGCGGCGATCAAAATAATGCCTCGGCTCGTCCCCTTGAATTTTTCTGCAGGCCGGATTTGGGCGAGTACGTAATAGCCATTGGCCGAAGGCGGCGGGCCGCTGTACTTCTCGGTCCAATCCCGGGATAGAGCGTAAGTGAGACCAAGATACTGGTTGCTATATACGCTGCCGGCTACTCTCCCGCCTTCCGGGAGAGGGGTCACCGAGTCGCTGGCACTCGACCAGGCGCCCTTGAGCAGAATGACGCCCGACGGGAGCGCGTTCGGTTGCGGATTGTTGGAAAAATCGCCTCCGCTCTGAGGGGGGCCTTGCGCGCGGGCAAGGAGCGAAATGGAAAAACCAAGAAGTACCAGGCAACGCGAGATTCTACGATGCATATTCAAACCCCGGAGTCTCCAAGAGCGAAAAAACCGGGTGAGAAGCTTCCGCGTCTCACCCGGAGGAATCATGCAAAGGATTACAGCGAGCGCAGGAAGTTCAGCATATCCTGCTGCTGACCGGGTGTTAGCAGTTGGTCGAAGATCGCCTCCACAATGTTGGCTTCGCCGCCGTTGCCCTCGTGGGCTTCGATGGCGGCCAGCAGGTCAGTGGCGCGGCCATCGTGCAGGAAGAAGATACGCTGGCCCAGGCCCCACAACGGGGCCGTGCGGAACTGGTCGCCACCGGCGCCGCCTTGGGAAACATTGTCCGCCAATGTTGCCCCCATGTGATGGATTTCTATGTCAGAGAACAAGTTGGCAGTAGCGTCGCCCAAACCAGCCGTTAGATGAGAGGGCTGGGTGGTGAGCGATGGGGTATGGCAGACCGCGCAGCCCACGGCGCTGAATAGTGCGCGCCCGCGGCTGATCGAAGCGGCTCCACCAGGCACGGTAGCAGAGGGTGTGGGCTGGTCCAGGAACTGCATGAAGACACTGAACAGCGCGGTGTCACTCGTGACGGTGTGGGCGTCGGTGCCATCGGAGTGGGTAATGTCCTCGGGGTAGCCGGTCCCAGCGAGGTTCAGGCAGTTGGCCGGAAGCCCGCTTCCCAATTGGTCCTCACCCGGCAGCGGCCGATCTTGCGTAAACAGTTCGTTGGAGATGCCCATTTCGACGTTGTAAGCCTCACCGGCGAAGATCATCAGTGACTTGTTCTGGGCCTTCCAGCCATAACGGCTGATGGTGCCATCGTTGCCGTTGTGATTGAAGGTGCCCCCGATGCCGAGACGATTGGTTGCCTGGGTTGTGTGATTGGCCAGCAGGGTTGAGTCGTCGATGTTGGCCATCAGTCCCGTGCCAAACGTCGGTGTGGGAATGCGAAAGATGATGTTGTTTGCCGCCCTCGCAGCAGTAAAACTGGGCTGCTGCAGGGTGCAGGCGCCGGCATCAGCGCGGCCGGTAACGGTGAACAGGTCTTCCACTCCGCCATTGGGCGCGTTGATATTGGCCGTGCCGTTGGCGTTGAAAAAGAATGGGAACCGCGCTTCGCGCACCGGGCCGTTGGCCACGACGAAAAATGGGATGGTGTTGGTGCTTCCACTTACGAGCCCGCTGGCGATCACCTGGCTTTGGGGGTTGGACCCGACATTCGGGAAGATAAGGGAGGCCGGGCTGGTTCCGCCCGGTGCCGGTTGCGAATGACATGCCCCGCACGAGTCCAGGTTGAACCGTGGTCCGAGACCTGGGTTATCTCCCTTCACGGTCTGGTGCTCGTTGAACTGCTCGAGTCCGGCTTGGAAGAAGGCCAAGTCGTTTGCATTGGCGGTGACGGAAGCAAGCGGCTGGCCCGCGTTCACTCCCGTCGTGCTGCGTACTCCTGGATCGGTCTGAGCAAACGCCATTCCCGGAAAGAACAACGCCACCAATAATGCGTAAACCCAAGCGAACTCTATTGTTTTCATTCCTGGTCTCCTTCGATTGGGAAGCCCACGCTCCGCTCCAGCTTGGAGCACTTCCAAACAGCTGTTCTGACTATTGGGCAATCTCGCTCCCAACGCGACTCATCATTCGTTAGAACCTAACCGTGTGAGTTCCTTTTACTACTCGCCGCTTGGCGACCACAAGAAGAAGTGATTAGCATGACCCGTCTTTCGTTAGCATTTTGTGTAACCGCTTTGTTTCCGGTAGCGGGCCGGAGCCTGTGTAAATCGACGTTCAAATGCTCGGATGAAGCTGGAAGAGTGCTCATATCCTACGTTGTGGGCAATTTCTTTCACGCTCAGGTAGCTGTTCTCGAGAAGATGCGCTGCTCTCCGAAGTCGTTGTTCGTTTAACCACTCGCCCATGCAAACGCCGGTCTGGTGCTTGAATAATCGTTGGAGATACGAAGGGCTCAGGTGGAATTCGAGGGCCAGATCACGTATGGTGATCGTGGTCCCGGAATCCGCCATCCGAAGGATCTTCTGCACGCGCCGTTCGAGTACCGTGGGCGTCGATGGACGCGATAGGGTGACCGCGGGAGGAAGCATGCCTCCGTCGGGAGTAGTGGCGTTAGTGCCATTCGCCCTTACAAAGCTGCCGCGAGAATTCAAAGAGCGCACGTGGACCTCCTGAAGAGATCATTTCGTATATTGGACGAGATTGGATTGGCTTGAACGTGTCTGAGGGAGAGCTCCTGGAAAAGAGCCCAAGCGCTGGAGGGTTGGATTTGATTATCGTGGTCCGCAGGGCCTAGGTAGCCGTGGTAGTGGCTTGGTCGTCGCGTGGACCAGCCATGGCCATGCGCTAGAACCATGGTCATCAGTAGCCGCAAGTTAACGACAGGTCCCTTGGTCACGTATCGAAGGCCTCTCCACATACAACTTATCGGACCCAATTTTGAGCACCGGGAGAAACGAGGATTGGGTGAATTGGACCCGGGAGAGTCGCGAGGAAATTATTCGACTGAGCAAACCATGTCAATGGTACTTCTGTTGACTACCCGATTCCAGGCCATCGGTACAGGGAAGAACAGGTGTGTTGCATTCGAAGCATCTTCTGTGAGACATCAGACCGCAAGGACGACTTTGCCGAACTGCGAGCTGGATTCGAGATAGGCGTGGGCTTGGGCGCAAGCGGCCAGGGGGAAGATGCGGTCGACAACGGGCTTGAAGCGTCCGGAGGCCACCAGGCGCATGACGCTGTGGAGCTCTGATTTGGTGCCCATGTAGGACCCGAGTAGGGAAAGCTGTCGACTGAAGAGGAATCTCAGATCGACCTTGGCATCGTAGCCCGTGGTGGCGCCGCAGGTTACCAGGCGACCGCCGGGAGCGAGACTTGCGAAACTGTCGTCCCAGGTGGCCGTCCCGACGTGTTCGAATACGACATCCACGCCGCGCTTACCTGTGATGCGGCGGACTTCGTCGCGGATTTTCTGGTTCTGGTGATTGATGAGATGGTCGGCGCCGAGTTGTTTTGCCTTTCGCAGTTTTTCATCGGTGCCGGCAGTAGCGATCACTCGGGCGTCGAAAAACTTGGCCACCTGAATGGCGGCGCTCCCGACGCCGCTTCCTGCCCCAAGGATGAGAACATCCTCGCCGGGCTGCAACTCGGCTCGGACGAGAAGCATGTGCCAGGCGGTTTGGAAGACAAGTGGAATCGAGGCGGCTTCTTCAAAGGTCAGCTTTTCCGGATACGGCATGCAATTTACTTCTGGAGCGCGCAGGAGCTCGGCGCAGCCGCCGTCGATGAGGTAACCAAGATTGGTGAAGTGGCGGCAGCGGTTATCCTGGCCGGAGACGCAGGCCGCGCATTTGCCGCAGGTCACGCCTGGGGCGAGGACCACTTTCTGGCCAACGCGCACGGTAGTGACATCCGCTCCGATCTGGGCGATTTCACCGGAAACGTCACTGCCGGGAATGTGTGGTAGCGGGATCGGCACATTGGGATTGCCGATGCGGACCCACAGGTCAAGGTGGTTCAGCGCGCAAGCTCTCACGCGAACGAGGACCTCGTTCGGGCGGATGGCCGGGTCGGGGGCGTCCGTGTATTTCAGGACCTCAGGTCCGCCGTGCTGATGGAAAACAATGGCTTTCATGAGGGCCCCCGAGGCCGAATCAACCCTAAGAAGCTGCGAACTCACGCTCTCTGACCGACCGATCGTAACATAGCAAGGGCACAATTCCGATCGACACCCAGCGTTGACAGCGGCGTGCACGCGCCGTAGGCTGTGGGCAGAGGAAAAACGTGGACCTGTTTGAAGAGATCGTGAGGATGAGGCAGGCCGGGCGGCGGGCAGCGCTGGCTACGATCGTACACACCAACGGATCGATCCCCAGCTATGAGAGTTCACGGATGCTGGTGCGCGAGGATGGCTCGATTGCGGGGACTATTGGTGGTGGGTGCGTGGAGGCGGAGGTATGGGCAGCGGCGCGCGAAGTGATGCAGAAGGAATCGCCGCGCAAAATGGTTTTCAACCTCAACCATGAAGCGAGCTACGACAATGGGCTGATTTGCGGGGGAACGCTGGAAGTTTTTGTCGAGCCGATTTTGCCGCAGCCCACGGTGTATTTATTCGGCGGAGGGCATGTTTCGACGGCCGTGGCGAAGGCGGCCAGTGTGGCAGGCTTCGGCATTGGAGTGGTGGATGACCGCGAAGCGTTTGCGAATGCCGAGCGATTTCCAATGGCCCAGGAGATTCACACGAGTTACGAGGATGCGTTTCAGACAATTCATCCGAACGCGTCGAGCTATCTGGTGATCGTGACGCGCGGACACAAGGAAGACATGCGCGTACTGGCCTGGGCGGTGCGCACCGAGGCGCGGTACGTGGGCATGATCGGCAGCAAGCGCAAGGTTTTGTCGGTATACCAGGCACTGGAAATCGAGGGCTATAGGGCAGAAGAATTCGAACGCGTTTACGCGCCCATGGGATTGGAGGTCGGCGCCCTTTCACCGGAAGAGATTGCCATTAGTGTCGTGGCGGAACTGGTTGCGGTGCGGCGAAATGTGGCTATCGCAGCACACAAAAAACTGAAATACGAAGGGCGCCCGGCGCCGATAAACTCCATGGGCGAGCGCTGAGAGGGAGCACATGCTGGCCACCGTCATTCTCTCCGGCGGGGCTTCGAGCCGAATGGGCTCGCCGAAGGCGCTGCTTTCCTACCAAGGGAGGCCGTTCCTCGAACATCTGCTGGAAGTGACTTCTCACCGAAACGTTGGCGTCCGCAGAGTAGTGCTCGGTGCCCACGCCGAACCCATCGCAAAATCCGTAGAACTCAAAGCCGATGAAATTGTCATCAATGAAGATTGGGAAAAAGGGCAACTCAGTTCGATCCAGGCGGCGCTGCGGAGCCTGCCGCCGAGGACTGACGGAATCCTGCTGTGTTTGATCGATCATCCGTTGATCAGCACGGCGCTCGTTCAAGAATTGATCGAGCTGTTTTATACGTCAAAGAAGCCCATCGTCCTGCCGGTGTATGAGGGCCGTCGCGGCCACCCGGTGATATTTTCCTCATCCTTGTACGACGAATTACTTCACGCACCGTTGGAGACCGGAGCGCGAGCGGTGGTGTGGGCACATCCGAGCGCCGTTGAGGAAGTACGGACAAACGAAGAAGGCTGCGTGCTGAATCTGAACGATCCGGAAACCCTCCATAAAGAGCTGGGTGGCGCGTAAACCGTCTCGACGGCTTCTTCCCTCTCGCGCGACTTGGTCGTCAAAGAGAGATACTTCGTAGCAGGCCGATTGCCGGCCTATGCGGTGCGCGCACCTATGGATGTCCGCCGAGATCCTTTTTTCCGCGACTTCCTACATCTCGGACATAGTCCCCGGGAGTTTCCCGGCCGCTTCGTTTCGGGGCCCTCGAGCGCGCAGTTTTCTCGCTGGTGTATTGCACGCGGGGAAGCGTCGGAAGGCCGCCAAAAAAAGACTACGTGCGGACTGATCGGAGAAAACCTCTAAGTTGATTTCTCGACCAGGGCTTTCAACGCGTCGATGGCGAGCTGCGCACCGTGAAATGTCACCGGCGGCAAGCCGCCGAGAGATATCGAGAGACTTTCAGGCGTCAGCGTGCGGGCTTGGGCGACAGAGCGCCCACAGATTTGCACGGTGAGCAGCGACGCGCAGGCTATCGAGGTAGTGCAACCGCGGCAGAGGAAGCGCGCTTCAGCGATATGTCGGTCCACGATCCGCGCGGAGAGCTTGAGGATGTCGCCGCAGACGGGATTGCTCACTTCGACGGTGGCAGTGGCGTCGGAAAGTTCGCCGGCGTTTCGCGGGTTGCGGAAGTGATCGAGAACAGCGTCGCTGAACACTTATGAAAGTATCCCAAACCCAGTGCTAGGACTGCAACGCAGCATGAGTCCAGAGACCTCAACGCGCGACACAGCGCTGGCATCAGAGAGCAGCAAGAACTCCCAAGAATATTCTGCCACAAAAGGATTTATTTCTTTGGGGGCAAATACTTTTTTTCGATGGAGGCAATCACCACGTAGTTCGGATCAACCATCTCAGTGAGATGGATTCTGCCAACTTTCGAGAGCAGCTCATAGGCATCGAGTTCGGAGAGGCCATAGCTGGCGTGAATCCAGGCTATCAGTTCGGTGAAGGCGATGCGCACCGCGTCATCGACGGGACGATAGATGCCCGCGGCCATGATTTCTTTTTCGTTTT
>MNIJ01000182.1:7868-9280 GCA_001919715.1 Acidobacteria bacterium 13_1_20CM_58_21 | reverse complement strand
CTGCCACCACGATTGGCTTTGCCCTGGCAAGCGAGAGCCCGGACGGTCTGCGCGTGTTTCTGCTCGAATGGATCAGCGTCCCCTTCCTGGCCGCTGGCCTGGTCGCGTGGGTGCGCCGGCCGGACAGCCGACTGGGCGTCCTGATGGTCGCCGGTGGATTTGCGAGCGCGCTTTCCGGTTGGCAACTCGCCGAGCACTCGGGCCCGTTCACGCTCGGGGCGGTCTTCGACATCCTGCCCGCCGCGCTCTTCCTGCACCTCTGCCTCGCCTTTCCCGACGGACACTTGAGGTCGCGTTTCGAAAGATGGCTCGTCTCGTCCGCCTACGCGGCAGCGATCGGGCTCCAGCTCGTCAAGATGTCCCTCGGCGGTTTCGGTCCGAAAAATCTTCTCGAGCTTTGGGCTCGTCCGCACACTGCGGGGACCGTCCAGCATGTCCAGCTTCTCTTCCTCAGCGCGGCCTGGCGGCGGCGGCGCTCCGGTCGTCCGCGGCGCAGATCGCTCGTGCTCCTGATCGACTCGTTCGCGCTCGGTCTCGTCATGGTCGCCGTCCTGTTCGTGGTCGGCACCTTCGACGGGCCCGGCTTTCAGGAGATCCAGCATGTGACGCTGTTCGTTGTCGGCTTTTCGGCGATCGCCTTCCTGATCGGCCTTCTCGATGCGCGCCTCGCCCGCTCGCGCGTTGGGGATCTGATCCTCGAGCTCCGCTCCGATCCGGCGCCCGCCGATCTCAAGGAGGCGCTGGCGTTGACGTTGCGAGACCCATCGCTCGACTTCGCCTACTGGCTACCGGACTTCGGCACCTACGTCGACTTTGAAGGACGCTCCGTCGCCCTGCCCGACGACGAGGCGCGAACCGCGACGTTGATCGACCAGAACGGGACCCGCGTCGCTGCCCTGGTGCACGACCGAACGCTCGACGACGAGCCGCAGCTGCTCGAGGCGGTCGGAGCAGCTGCAGGCATCGCGCTCGAAAACGGCCGCTTGCATGCCGAGCTGAACGCGCGGCTCGAGGAGTTGCGGGGGTCGCGCGCGAGGGTGATCGAAGCTGGCCAGAAGGAACGCCAGCGACTCGAACGAGATCTCCACGACGGCGCTCAGCAACGGCTGATCGCGCTCTCGCTTCAGCTCAGCCTGCTCGAAAAGCGGCTTGTGGATCGTCCCGATGCGGTCGAGCCGCTCGACAAGGCCCGGCGCGAGATTGCTCTCTCGCTCGACGAGCTCCGAGACGTGGCTCGCGGTATCCATCCCGCGGTGCTCACCGGGCATGGGCTCGAAGTCGCCCTCGAATCGATCGCAGCGCGGGCACCTCTCCTGGTTCGGCTGAACGTCGACCTCGAGAGACGTCTCCCGGAACACGTCGAGGTGGCGGCGTACTACGTCGTCGCGGAGAGCTTGACGAACGTCGCCAAG
>MNIJ01000182.1:4714-7728 GCA_001919715.1 Acidobacteria bacterium 13_1_20CM_58_21 | reverse complement strand
TCGAGGCGGAGATCCCGTGCGAGTAGCGATCGCCGAAGACAGCGTGCTGCTGCGCGAAGGCCTGGCGCGTCTGCTCGACGACGCCGGCTGCGAGGTCGTTGCGCAGTGCGGCGACGCCGAAGACCTGTTGCTGAAGGTGCGCAGCTATTCGCCCGACGTGGCGATCGTCGACATCCGTCTGCCGCCGACGCACAACGACGAGGGCCTGCGCGCGGCGCTCGAGATCCGCTCGCGGCATCCCGAGGTCGCGGTTCTCGTCCTCTCCCAGTACGTCGAGCTCGGCCTGGCGGTCAGGCTGCTCGCGGACTCGGCCGAGGGCGTCGGCTACCTGTTGAAGGATCGAATCAGCGACGTCGACGAGTTCGTCGCCGCGCTCCGCCGCGTCGCCGGCGGCGGCTCGGTGCTCGACCCGATCATCGTCTCGACGCTCGTCTCCCGCCGCCGGCCGGACGATCCGCTTGCCACGCTGACTCCGCGCGAGCGCGAGGTGCTCGAGTTGATGGCCTCAGGCAGCTCGAACCAGGGAATCGCCGCCGCCCTGGTGATCACCGTCCGGGCGGTCGAGAAGTACGTCTCGAGCATCTTCGGCAAGCTCGGCCTACCGTCGACAGGCAGCGAGTCGCGCCGCGTTCTCGCGGTGCTGACGTTCCTCCGCAGCTGAAGACGCCAGAAAACCGGCCCTGAAGGCACGGGTGCCCCGGCTGTCGCGTTCCCGGCGCGGCTGCGACGTTGGGTGTTCCCGCAGCCTGAGAGGAGCAGCTGATGAAAACCCGTGTGATTCAGGATCAGCCGGAGCAAGGCGGCAGCAGTGGCAAGGCGCCGCTCGACCTGGCCTCGGCGCAGATGCAGCGGGCGATGAATATCGCCGGCCGCATGGGCGCCTGGAGCGCCGCGCACTGGAAGACGGCCGTCTTCGGGTGGCTTGCCTGCGTCGTTGTCTTCTTCTACGTCGGAAACGCGCTCATCGGACTGAAGCAGATCGACCTGAACGACGCCGGTGTCGGCCAGTCCCACACGGCCGACCAGATCCTGAAGAAGGCGTTTCCCGAGCGGGCGCCACAGGCCGAGTTCGTCCTTGTCGAAAGCACGACGCGAACGGTCGCAGATCCCGCGTTTCGCGCGACGGTCGACGACGTGATCGCTTCGGTCAAGTCGGATCCGACGATCAAGAAGCTGCACTCTCCCTTCGCTCCTGGCAAGGAAAGCCAGATCAGCGACGACCGCCGCGCGGCGATGGTCACGTGGGAGATGCGGGGCGACGCCGACGAGGCCGAGAAGAACATCGTCGCCGTCTCGGCGAAGTCGGAAGGCGTTGCCAAACGCCATCCGGGCTTCTACGTCGGCCACGCCGGAGTCAGCTCGAACAAGGCGCTCGACAAGATGTTCATCGACCAGCTGAAGCTGGCCGGCGAGCGCTCGATTCCGATCACGATCGCCGTCCTCCTGCTCGTGCTCGGCAGTCTCGTCGCAGTCGGAATCCCGATTCTGCTCGCGCTGACGGGCGTCCTCGCGACCATCGGCTTGGTGGCGTTCACGAGCCACCTTGTCCCGGCCGACTCGAACGTGAATGCAGTGATCCTGTTGATCGGGCTCGCCGTCGGCGTCGACTACTCGCTCTTCTACATCAAGCGTTGGCGCGAGGAACGGGCCGCAGGTAGGGAGCCGTCCGCGGCGCTCGCAGCTGCCGCAGCGACCTCGGGCCGGTCGGTCCTGATCTCCGGCTTCACGGTGCTGATCGCGATGGCCGGGCTGTTCTTCGCTGCCGACAAGACCTATCTCTCGTTCGGAATCGCGACGATGATCGTTGTCGGAATCGCGATTCTCGGCTCGCTGACGGTACTGCCCGCGCTGCTCTCGAAGCTCGGTCCGCGCGTCGACAAGGGCCGGATCCCGTTCGTGCACCGGCTGCGGAACGACGCCGGCGGAAGCCGGGTGTGGAAGGCAATCCTTACTCCTGCCCTGAAGCATCCCGTAGCCGCGGTTGCTGTCGCGGGCGGCTTACTGATCGCGCTAGCCCTCCCGGCGTTCCACTTGCACACGGCGCAGAGCGGACTCGAGGCGCTGCCCAAGAATGCTCCGACGGTCGAGACGATCCAGCGCACCCAGAACGCGTTCTCCAACGGGAACGTGGCGCCGGCGATCGTCGCCGTCAAGGCGAACACCGACTCACCGGCGACGAGGCAGGGGATCGCGGCGCTCGAGACCCAAGCGCTTGCAAGCGGCCAGGCGAGGAAGCCGATCGAGGTCGATATCAGCGCCTCCCACGACGTCGCCCGGGTGACGATCCCGCTTGTCGGCAACGGCGTCGACACGGAGTCGAACAACGCGCTCAAGCTGTTGCGCAACGAGATCCTGCCGGCGACGATCGGCAAGGTTCCGAACGCGACCTACGCGGTCACAGGCAACACGGCCCAATCCTTCGACCAGAACGCGCTCCTGAAGAGCAAGGCGCCGATCGTGTTCGGGTTCGTGCTGATTTTCGCCTTCGTCCTGCTGCTCGTCTCCTTCCGCTCGATCGTGATCGCGCTGAAGGCGATCGTGCTCAACCTGCTCTCGGTGGGTGCGGCCTACGGCGCGTTGATCCTCATCTTCCAGTACGGCTGGGGCGAGAGTTTGTTCAACTTCACCTCGAACGGCGGCATCGCCTACTGGCTGCCGATCTTCCTGTTCGTGATCCTGTTCGGTCTCTCGATGGACTATCACGTCTTCATCCTGAGCCGCGTCCGCGAGGCGTACGACCGCGGCCTCTCGACGAAGGACGCGGTCGAGTACGGAATCACGACGACCGCGGGCGTCGTCACCAGCGCGGCGCTCGTCATGGTCGGCGTCTTCTTCGTCTTCGCGCTGATGCCGATTCTCGACATGAAGGAGATGGGCATCGGGCTCGCCGTCGCCGTCCTGATCGATGCCACGATCATCCGGGCGGTCCTGCTGCCGGCCTCGATGACGCTGCTCGGCGACGCCAACTGGTACTTGCCGAAGTGGCTCGAATGGCTGCCGCGGCTCGAGCCTCC
>MNIJ01000182.1:0-4670 GCA_001919715.1 Acidobacteria bacterium 13_1_20CM_58_21 | reverse complement strand
CCGCCGGATCCATCAGAAATGATGTCGCCGTGCCCGGGGAGACGCGAAGAGTCACGCTGGAGCAGGCGCGGCGAATCGCCGTTCGAGCCCAGTTGCTGGACGGCTCCGCAAGTGGGGTGCTCGAGACCGTGCGGCGGCTCGGGTTCCTCCAGCTCGATCCGGTCTCGACAGTTGCGCCGCCGCAGCAGCTTGTCCTCTGGAGCCGGCTCGGCGCGTTCGATCGGGCAGAGCTCGACCGTCTGCTCTGGGTCGACCGGAAGCTTTTCGAGTGGAACGCCTTCATCTGGCCGGTCGAATCGCTGCCGCTGATCCGCGCGGAGATGCGGAGGATTCGGCGCGCCAGCACACTGGCCAGGGACCGCTGGAGGCGCGACTTCTTGAAACGAAACGCGGGCTTCCGCCGCTACGTGCTCCGTGAGCTCGAACAGCGCGGGCCGCTCCTCTCGCGCGAGCTGGAAGACCACTCGACCCCGAGGGACGGAAAACATCGCTGGCACGGCAGCCGACAGGTCGCGCAGATGCTCGAGCTCCTCCATAGCCGGGGCGAGCTGGCCGTGGTCGGGCGGCGCAGCGGGCAGCGGCTCTGGGACCTTGCCGTCCGCTGGTACCCCGAGACCGAGGTCGCGCCGCTGCGAGAGGCCGAGAGGATCCTCGCCGAGCAGCGTTTCCGAGCCCTGGGGGTCCGCCTGGAGAAAGGGGAGTGGCACGCCCACCCGGATTTGAGTGACGCGCCCGTGCCCGACCGGGCGACACTGCTGTCTCCCTTCGACCGTCTCGTTCATGACCGCGACCGCGCCGAGGCTCTCTTCGGCTTCCACTACCGGCTGGAGATGTATGTGCCGCCCGCGAAGCGCGAGTACGGCTACTACGTGCTGCCGCTCCTGGCCGGCGACCGGCTCGTCGGCCGCGCGGAGCCTCGCTTCGATCGCAAGACACGAAAGCTCGAGCTGCTCGGCGCCTGGGGAGACATCTCCCGGCTGGACGATGTTCTCGCTGAACTGGCCGTCTTTCTGGGCGCCGACGGTTCTGTTGACTGACTCGTCAATCTGTTTTTGAACCCGCGATTGCGGACATAGAGGAACGTCCACCTCGGACGCGTCCGGTTGATCGAAAGTCGGGAGGTTCAACTCATGGGAGCAGCTCGTTCGACCGCGGCCGTGCGCACGGCACTGGCCCTGGTTGCGGTCGCAGCGGCGGTCGTCGTCGGCAGCGGGGGCGCCGCGGCAGCCGGCAGCATCAACGCAAAGCACTTCTTCTGGGCGCCGGGCCAGTCGCCGACCGGCACGGTCGCCTCGATCACGAACGACATCATCTACCACGGGGGCAATGCCGGCCCCGGCGCGATCGGGATCCAGAAGACGCCGGCCGTGTACCTGATCTATTGGGGCACCGAGTGGGCCAACGGCTTCACCACGGCTGACACGAACGGCAAGCTCTACTCGAGCAAGACGCTTCAGAACTACCTGAATACCTTCATGGCGAACCTCGGCGGCAGCCCGTGGGCCGCGGTGCAGACGCAGTACTGCCGCAACGTTCCGGCCGGCACGACCAGCTGCGCCGGGATTCCCGGAGCGGACTACGTCACCAATCCCAAGCACCAGCTGAAGGGCGTCTGGACCGATCCGACCCCGGTTCCGGACGACATCGTCACGCTCGGGCTGGCGGAGAATCTCATCGACGATCCGCTTGCGCAGGAGGCAATCCGCGCCTCTGCCCACTTCCAGTACGACCCGAACGCGACCTACATCATCATGACTCCGCCGCGACCGATCGCGACCGGTCAGCCGGCCTACTGCGGCTACCACACGCAGACGACGAGCATCGACGGTCTCGGCAACCCATACCGGATCGAGTACTCGTTCATCCCCTGGCAGAACACGGACTGGGTGGCCGTCGGCTGCGGGGAGCACAACGTCAACGCGACGAGCACTTCGTTCGGCAACGGCATCTTCGACAGCTGGAGCATCGTCGTCGGCCACGAGTACTCCGAGGCCGTCACTGACCCCGACAACTTCTTCGCGGTCCAGGACGGCTGGAACGACGACCAGACGAGCGAGAACGCGGACAAGTGCGCCTGGATCGAGACACAGAACATCACGCTCGGCGGGCACCAGTTCGCCGTGCAACCGACCTGGAGCAACGAGGCCTTCGACGCCGGCAAGGACGGCTGCGCCGTCTCGCGCTAGGCGCTCACGAAGGGGCGGGCTTCGTCCCGCCCCTTCGCATTCGGCGGCGGCGCCTCTTCGCCTCCGGCTGGCGGGCCATCGGCTCCCGCCCCGGTGGCTGGCTCGGCGGGGGCTCGGCGGGAATCGTCGGCAGAATCAGCTGAGTGGCGGGCTTTCGCGTCGAGACTTTGAGCCGGTCGCCGTAGTGGGAGAGCTCGAGCGTCTTCCCCTCGATCAGGGTGTACGTCGCCTCGGTCTTCGTCGCCTCGACCTTCAGCAGCCGGCCGCGGAAGCGGATGCCAAAAGCGAGCCGCTCGAGCCGGGAGGGAAGCCTCGGTGCGAAGCTGAGAAAGCCGTCGTGGTCGCGCATGCCGCCGAAGCCCGCGACGGCGGCGAGCCAGGACCCGGCGAGCGACGCAATGTGGACGCCGTCGCGTGTGTTGTGCTCGAGGTCGTGGAGATCCATCAGCGCGGCCTCGCCGAAGTAGTCATAAGCCAGCTCGAGATGTCCGACCTCTGCGGCCACGATGGCCTGGGTGCAGGCTGAGAGTGACGAGTCCCGGACGGTCAGCGGCTCGTAGTAGGCGAAATCCCTCTCTTTCTCCTCCGCGGTGAAGGCATCGCCCCGCCAATGGAGTGCGAGCACGAGATCGGCCTGCTTGACGACCTGCTTGCGGTAAAGGTCGAAGTACGGGAAGTTGAGCAGCAGCGGGTACTGGTCGGGCTTCGTGTTGGCGAAGTCCCAGAGCTGATGCTTCGTGAAGCCCTCGGATTGCGGGTGGACGCCGAGGGCCTCGTCCCAGGGAATGACCATGTCGCGGGCTGCGTCCCGCCAGGCCGCAGCTTCGGCGGCGGCGAGCAGGTTTCGCTGCGCGAGCAAATTCGTGAAGACGTTGTTGTCGGCGATCGCGCTGTATTCGTCCGGCCCCGTGACCCCGTCGATTCGGAAGCGACCTTCCGCATCGTGGTGGCCGAGGGAATGCCACAGCCGCGCCGTCTCGACGAGCACCTCGAGCCCGGCCTCGAGCTCGAACACCTCGTCCTCGACCGCGGCCTGATAGCGGACGACCGCGTCGGCGACGTTGGCGCTGATGTGAAAAGCCGCCGTTCCGGCCGGCCAGTAGCCGGAGCACTCCTGGCCGCGGATCGTCCGCCAGGGGAACGCCGCCCCCTTCAGGCCGAGCTGGCGCGCCCTCTCCCGGGCCAGGCCGAGTGTCGAGTGGCGCCAGAGCAGGGCGTCGCGCGTTGCGTACGGGGCCGTGTAGGTGAGCACCGGGAGGACGAATCGCTCCGTGTCCCAGAAGGTGTGGCCGTCGTAGCCGGGCCCGGTCAACCCTTTTGCAGGAATCGCCCGCTGCTCGGCGCGCGCGCCGGCCTGCAGCGTGTGAAAGAGCGCGAACCGGACGGCCTGCTGGAGCTCGGTGTCCCCCTCGAGCTCGACGTCGGCGGACGTCCAGAAGTCGTCGAGGTACGCCCGCTGGCCTTCGAGGAGGCTGTCCCAGCCCGCGTACTTGGCCTTCGCGACGGCCGCGATCACCTGGTCTCGGATCGCCGCCAGCGAGCGCTGGCTCGACCAGCCGTACGACAGGAACTTGACCATCGTCAGCCGCTCGCCGGCCGCGAGATCGGTGGCGATGGTCACCCGACCGACGTCTTGCTCGCTCTCGGCGGCCAGGAACGTCCCCTCCGGGCCGTCGACGACATGGTCCATGGCGGCCGCCATCAGCAGCTTGCTGCGCCTGGTCGAGTGCAGAAGTACGACCCTCGCATCGCGGTCCGAGAAATCCTCCGACTCCAGCGGGGACTCCAGCATCGCGGCCGTTCGCGGATCGTTCGAGGTCGGCGGCGCCGGCTCGTTCGCGATCAGCTCCGACTGGATGGCCACGCGCAGAGGCGAATCGACCGGCTCGACCTCGTAGAGGATCGCCGCGGCCGAGCGGTGGACGAACGAGACGAGCCGCGTCGAGTCGACGCGGACCGTCGTCCCCGCCGGCGACTCCCACTCGACGTGCCGCCGCAGGACTCCATCGCGGAGGTCGAGCACGCGCTCGTGGGTCAGCAGGCGCCCGTAGCGCACGTCGAACGGCTCATCGTCGACGAGCAGGCGGATGATCTTCCCGTTCGTCACGTTCAAGACCGTCTGGCCGGACTCGGGGAAGCCGTAGCCGGCTTCGGCGTAGGGCAGAGGCCGGATCTCGTAGAACGAGTTCAGGTAGGTCCCCGGGATTCCGAACGGCTCACCTTCGTCGAGGTTCGCTCGGAGGCCGATGTGCCCGTTCGAGAGCGCGAACACGGACTCCGTCTGCGCGAGCACGTTCAGGTCGAGCTCGGTCTCGCGGATGCTCCACGGCTCGACGGCGAAGGCGGGGTGGGTGATCACCTCTGCTCCAACAGCTCGGCAAGGTCGGAGACGACGACGTCGGCTCCGTGCTCGAGCAGGGCTTCCCGCTGCCCGGTGCGGTCGACTCCGACGACGAAGCCGAAACGCCCCGCGCGCCCGGCCTC
>MNIJ01000099.1 GCA_001919715.1 Acidobacteria bacterium 13_1_20CM_58_21 | reverse complement strand
CGAGGAATACGCGACGTTAAAAGCTCTTGGAGCTTCCCACGCTTTTGTGGCCCGCATTGTGCTTACGCAGGCCCTTATTTGCGGGGCGCTCGGCAGTATTCTGGGGCTGCTTGCGGTTGTTCCAACCATTCGTTACGCAAAATCTCTGATTTCTTGGCTCTACACTCCATGGTGGTTGCTCCTCGTCATGGTCGTGCCAAGTTTGGCCATGTGCTCTTTGGCGTCGATCGCTTCCGTTCGCAGCGCCCTCACAGTTGAGCCGGGGAGGGTGTTCCGTGCCTGACCACTTTCTGGGCGTCAAAGATGCGAGTATCTGTTTCGGCAAGCGGGAAGCACAAGTCCGTGCACTGCGGGGCGTTTCAGTATTTTTCGAGCGCGGCACGCTTTCGTTAGTTATGGGACCCTCGGGCAGCGGAAAAACGACGTTATTGTCTCTGCTGGGCTGTTTGTTGTCGCCCGATGAAGGGAGCGTGTTCCTAGATGGTGAGGTGGTAAACGGACTGAATGAAGTAGAACGGACAGTTGTTCGTCAGAAGAAAATCAGTTTTGTTTTCCAAGCGTTTCGACTATTTCACTCCCTCTCCGCGATTGACAATGTCGCGCTTGGCTTTGAGCTTCGCGATGCAGCCCTGCCAGGTCGAATGAAAATGGCAAGAAATCTACTCATTCAATTCGGTTTGGGAGATAAGCTCAATCGCGAGCCCGACGAACTTAGTCCTGGCGAAAAGCAGCGGGTTGCCATGGCCCGGGCCTTGGCCGGAAATCCACCGATTCTTCTAGCGGATGAGCCGACCGCATCTCTGGATGCCCGAGCTGCAAAGAACATCTGTCAAATTCTTCGCAATCAAGTCGACGAGCACGGGAGAACTGTCGTTGTCGTTAGCCATGATTCACGCTGGCGGGAATTTGCTGATCGCACCGTCACTCTTTGCGATGGCCAAGTAGAACAAAAGGAGACAAAGCAATGACGTCCCGCAGCAGATGGGGCATCGGTGGTTCCGCAGTTGTCGTGGTCATTTTGGCTGTCGTGTTCTTGGGGACTGCGCGGAACAGGAATTCGGTGCAAGCTCGTGGGATACCCGCCGATAGTTCTGCCGCCACTGTTGCATTCGCCTCTCCCGGAAGGGTTGAAGGAGCTTCGGAAACCACGCAGGTAGGCGCTGCTGCAGACGGCATCCTGAAGGAAGTTTACGTGAAAGAAGGTCAGTTCGTTGAAGGCGGGACCTTACTTGCCGAGATCGCCTGTGACGAATTGCAAGCGAGTTTACAAACCGCCATAGCCGAGTCGGACGGCGCACGCCAGACTAGAACCCGAATTCTGCGGGGCGCACGTGATGGGGAGAAGAAAATAGCGCGTGAAAAGACTGCCGCCGCTCGCGCGACATTTGAAGAGGCCAAGTCGCGACAAAAGATGCAGGGCGCCCTTTATCAAAAGGAGCAGGTCTCCCGGGCCTCTTATGAGCAAACTGTCCGTGATCTCGGTGTCGCACATGCTAACTTCCAAGCCGCTGTTCGAACTGCGGAGTTGCTTGCCGCACCGCCGTTGCAGGAAGAAGCGGCACGAGCTGATGCAGAAGTGCTCGCGGCGGAGGGTCGCGTCCGAACGGTCCAGGAACGCATCGGGAAGTGCTCAATCCTTGCTCCGATCGACGGAACCGTTCTGAGGGTCTATGCCAGACGCGGTGAGTCCTTTAGCACGGTCACTCCCCGCCCACTATTCAGCATTGCAGATACTTCCTCTCGGCACATTAAGGCGGAGATAGACGAAAGAGATGTAGATAAAGTGTTGATTGGACAGAAGGTAGTTATCCAGGCAGATGCTCTTGACGGAAAGTGGCTCAACGGCTCGGTCGTGAGAATATCTGCCATGATGGGTAGGAAGAGCATCTCCACGGGCGATCCGTCTGACAAGAGCGACCGCGATATCCTGGAGGCGGTGATCGGCCTAGAGGACAGTGCCCCGTCATTGCCGATAGGTCTTAGAGTTACAGTGCAGTTTTTGACGAAGAGTTCGTCAAAAAAATAACGCTGAGTACAAAGAACACGTCTTTCGAAGGAGCAGCTGCGACGACGCGAAGCGCACACGGCGCGGGCCGAAGTCCAGGCGTAATCCAATAGGAAAGAAAATCAGAAACTGCGCCATCAAAATGCGCGCTTCAGCGACAATCTGGGGAGACTCACATCGTTATCCATGTTCAAAAAAAGTGGTGGCGCTGTTGCTCGGTCACCCCATGATTCACTCATAAGCGCCCGCACATTCTTTCCTGCTGCGACCACATCTGGCGTAGACGTCCGGGCCCATTCCCTTCTTTCGTTCCTGGCACTTTGTGGCCGCCTACTGCGCTTCCTCACTAACGGCCCGGAAAAGTCAAGTGCCGTCCCGGTTTGAACCGGAACGGCACTTGTTTATTTCTACTGGGCATTACCTGCCCTGGTTATTGTCAACTAGCCCCCTTCGTCTACCGGGCAACCAACGCAAATGGGGTGTACGGAGGAGCGGGAATAGCAATCGTTCCCGTACCGTTGTTGCGAACCGCCATCGCCCCCACAGCAGGAAGTGCTGGTAGAGTGGCTGGCGTTGCGTACCTCACGCTGAAGGTGCATGTGCCACCGACCGCCAGTGGAGTGGTGAAGGAACAGGTGTTTGCAGGCACAGTGTACAAGCCCCCGATGTTGATCAGGAGGTTCTCGGCTGTGATTGTCAAAGGCGCGGTACCCGTGTTGGTCACTGTCACGACGCTTGTAACCGCAGCGCGTGGGCTTGGAATCGTGAATGTGAGGGTCCGCACGCCCAGTACGGTCGTCAGTGTTCCATTGGTCGCAGCGGTAAAGCTCAACGTACCCTGCGGAGCAGTCACCGTGAACGTCACGGTGTTGCTGGTTCCACCTGGCGTCGTGACGCTGACGGTCCTGGCACCGAGCGCAGCAGTAGCCGCGATCGTGAAGGTTGTCGTAACCGTAGTAGAAGTCACGGTTAAGGCGCCGGCGGTGACGCCGGTTCCGGACACGGTTACTGCCGTTGCGCCGGTCAGGTTCGTGCCAGTCAAAGTTACCGCGACGGCGGCGCCTTGGGCCCCTGACGTAGGAGCGATCGAGGTAAGCGTCGGCGGCGCTGAAGTAGTACCGGCCGTGAACTCAACCGCGCCAGCGTCGACCGATCCGTTCTTCCTCGAAGTGCCGAAGAAGTCAGTCGCCGGTGCCTCGTTGTAGTTGGCAGTCGCAGAGGAGGGGATGTAATTGATGGCTGGCGAACCCGCTGCTAGGGCGTAGTTGCCGAGGGTAACATTAGTCGGGGATACCTGAGAAAGCGGGCCCCAAGCAATGTTGATCCAGTTGTTGCCCTCGTCCACTGTCGCCGCCGGCGTCAGGTTGAAAACTGGGTTGGGCACGGTCGCATCCGAGATGCCTGGAGGCACCTGGTAGCCCGCCGCCCCAAGTTCCGGTGGGATTCGCGAACCATTGCAGTACTGCTTAACGACTGCCGGGTTCGATCCCGTGTTGTTCCCGCCAGGATAGTCTGCCGCGTCAGTCAGTACAGAGTACGTCGGAGCGAGCGTGACGGTCGAGCTATGGTTGCTCGGGCCCGTGTCGCCGCGCACGCCAATGTCCCAATAGCTCACCGGGGAGGGGCAGGCACCGGTTGCCGACTGGCTCGGTGCCGCCGTCGTAGTAAACCCATCATAGAGAGTAACTATGTTCTGCTGGTTCAGAGTTCCCGGACCACGGGAGCCTACACCAATGTAGAACGTACGGTTCTGCCAGAACACATCGTTGGCCAAAAGCGGATAGGAGACGCTCCTGCAAGTCCCATTGTTGGCAGTCGTGCCTGCATAATGGCCTGCGGGGCAAGTAATCGTAGCGGGCAAATTCGCGGTCAGGACGGCGCCGTTCTGGACGCTCACGAGGCCAGCGGGCTGAGCTGTCGAAGTCGTAATGCAGGGTGACGGCGGCAGTCCAGTAGTGGGGCTGATGGGGCAGGGGCCTGACGAGCTGGCTAGAGGAGCCCCAATCGTGTTGAACAGCACGCCCGAGGACGCCGTGGTGTCGTTGGATATGACCGTGTTGTTGATGACATTCACCGCGAACGAGTCGACTAGCGAAATGCCAGCGCCATCCCAGCCGGCGACATTGTTGGCGATGATATTGTTGGTAACGTTCACAGAGTACCAGTTTGCCGGCGTGGTCGGGAAGGTTACCACGTCCCCGCCGTTGACGGCTTGGAAGCGTATGCCGCCTCCGCTGCCGCTTTCCGCGGCGTTGCCCATGATCAGGTTGGCATTGATCACCAAGCCCGGACCCACTCCGTCGCTTGGCGAAATGCTGCTAGGGGGCGGCACGCAATCCGCGTCGGTCGTGGTGCCGCATGTAGGATCGACATCGGGGGCGCCCATGACGAGAATACCGCCGCCGTTCGAAGCAATGGTCGGGTTGGTACTCTGGTTGAACAGGATGGCGTTGTGCTCGATGTCACCGAAGTAGCTGATCCCAAGGTGACCGATTCCGCCACCGTCACCCGTGCTCAGATTCCCGCACAACCAGTTGAAGTTGAACTTGTAGAAGTCGGAGCCGGTGCAGAAACTGACACCGCCTGCCCCTGCCGGCGTGGCCGAGAACAATTCGTCGCCGGTCGAAGAATTCAGCGTGATCCCGTTGTTGTGCACGTTCACGTTCAAATCGAAGCAGTACGGTAGCTGAGCGTTCGGAGCATTCGCATAAGCGATCGACTGACAGGAGCCCGGATCGGCGTTTGCGGCGCCCTGGAGGTACGAAGGAGGGAATTCACCCTGACCCACGTCGATCCCGCCCGAGAGCGTTCCGGTATTGTTGGTCACCCGGTTGTTGGCGATTTGCAAGTTATGCCCCCAAGCGTGCACGAAGATGCCGCCGCCTCCCTGTGAGCTGTTGGTGATGGTTAGGCCGTCGACGCTTGACGGGTTGCACCAGAAGTTGCTCGGGAATGGATTGGGACTGGCAGTGCAATTGGCGCTCGTCAGGAGCGTGGTGCCGGTCGGAAACGTACCCCCTATGGTTACCCACGGACTCGATGGGAAGTTCACTCCCTTCGCCAATACTGTGATTGCCGCTCCTTCTAGCGCGCCCATCAGGCTTGGCTCTTGCAACATCTCAGCCAGGTTGCCATTCAGCGTGACATCCCAACCGACAGTTGCCTCCGTCGGTATCCGATCTACCTGCGGATTGTTGGCGGTCGGCGTGAAGCCGAACCAGCCAGTCCCCGGGCAAGCGAATGCGCCGGTCGAATCGTAAGGATTCGAGCTGGAAAGGGGCGCTCCGTCAAGCGACAGACCAAACAGGCAGTCGACCTTCCGCCGCCACACATCCAACTTCCCTGCCGGATGTGTATTCGCATTGAGGATGCTGGAGGCAGCTCCGACACCTTGCAGTCGGACCGGCTTCCACATCAACAACAGCTCTTGGTGGGTAGAGGGTGCATGGGTTACACCGGCGACAGTACACCCAACAACTGCCCCGGCAGTCGTGGAGCAAGTAGGGTCAACGATGATCAGGTCGCCCGGCTTGGCGGCGTCAATGGCAGTCTGGATGCTTCCACTCGCCAAGACGTGGGTGGGCGCCTTGCCGCCGATCGTGACGGTCACGGTGTCAACTGTTGATCTACCGTTGTCGGCTCTGGTGATGACCAATTCACCGCACTGCGCAGCTGAGCCTCCGTATTGCGCTTGCTGTTGTATGCCGCATGCCGGCAGGCCACTCGGTACGGTGCCAGTGATGAGCGTGGGGCTCCAGCTTACACCTGTCAGGGGATGCCTTACGCCATCACTTCCGACAAGGGCCACAGTTCCTGCGGTGCCGAAGTCATAGTTGCGCGTGATGGTCTTCTGATTGTATGGAGCCGTTGTGGCCGAGGGCCCGGAGTACGCATTGTTGTTCACAGTCTGGGGGCCCAACGCTGTGATCCTAAGCGTGTGACCAGCTGCACTGACATAGGGCCCAACGCCGTCGCCATCCACCTCTTTGATAGCTGGCGTAAGGTCCGGGTAGGCACAGTCAACATTGTTGTACCCCGCACCGGCGAATGCTGACGTGGGCGTCACCGGCGTATCCATGTACTGGGTTTGTCCCGGCATGAACGGGATCTCGTAGCAGAACTGGCTGTAGGCCGGGTTGAACAACGGATCCGGGGCCGCTCCAGTTCCTGGGTCGTTCATGCATGTGACCATCATCGTCGGCGCATACCCTGTCGGATTCGGCGGGTTGACTTCCCAAGTCGAGTAGGTCAGACCGTCGTAGACCCCCCAGTGGTCGGTATACACGCGGGAGATTTCAGTCCCGGACCAGTCCTTGATGGCTACCGGCAGGTTGGCAGGCGAGAATTTCTCACCGAATGATGGCGAGAACGGGTCGAATTCTGAAGTGAAGTCGTCCGTGATTATACCAGTGAAGTGCGCGGCAGTGTGAGCCGAGGTGAAGATCCAGAACTTCGCGAGCGACGAAGCCTGATTCTGCACCAGCACTTCTTTGCGGTCGCACAGATTGCGGGTCGCACCGGCAAAAGGCGATACTTCTAGCGACTGCGGGAATAGGCTGATGTAGTCGGGAACGATGCGCGTTGCGCCAACGCACGGCCAGAATTGCTCCACGCTTCCAGTGTCGCCCTCGCCTCGTGGCAGGTGCAACGAACCCAGATCCTGCGTCGGGTTCTGCGCATTGTTGGCATTGTAGCTGGCACCGACGGCAGCCTGGTCGGGAAGAATGTAAATCGCGGATCCGAGGCCCGGGAACTCCTGGGTCACGGGGGCGATATAATTGTCGCCGATCAGGATGTTCTTATCCTCCTCCTTCACCAGTTCATAGCCTGGAGGGGTCACCATTTCTACTACGTACTTGCCAGCGGGCAGCATGGGAGTGCCGACACGGTAGGCATCAGTGGTGTCCGGGTTCGGCACGCAAATCGTGCAGTTCGTACCCGCTGGCTTCCCGGTCGTCGGATTTATGCTGGTAACGCTGGGGAATTGGTACATCCCGTCGTACGGCGCCGGCTGCACTTGATTCCAGTTGTGCATGCCGTCATAGCACTTGAACTGCGAGTTGTTTGGCAGCGCTCTCGCACTCGTAGCAGTGCCGTGCTGGACATTGTTGTAGAAGTCCAGGTACATCGGTTGGTTAAATAGCGTGAAAAAGAACAGATCGCCGGGGGCGCCGGGAGTGGTTGAGGTTGGGGCCGTGTACTGGCCCGGGCAGTTCATGTTGGGAATTCCATCGGTCCGGAAGCCTTGCGCCCAATCGTCCCAACTGCTGGTCTTGGTGGTGTCGACCAACCTGAGGGACGTGCTCCCGTCCGGGGCTGTTCCCTCTTGGTACAAATTAATGGTTACACCCGGCACGTCCGGCGTCCAACTGGTATGGAGTAGCAAGCTGGGATCGTCGAATGGCCGCGTTGAGGCGTAGATCACTTCTCCGCGGATTCCGCCGTTCTCGCCGGGAGCGTATGGGACCTTGCCGAATTCAACAAACGAGTTCTGTCCGGAAAAGCCTTGCCAGCCTTCGCTCACAACCCAAGGCGGATCAACTCGGCCAGTCGACCCTCCGGCCGCATCGCCAGCAGGGCAGTCCGCCGATGCGCAGTATCTTGCGCCCGGCACGTGCAGGGCAGCGGGCAGACGCACAGCGGCTGGTTCGAGCGTGTTCGCCATGTTCCCGGCAATCGTCGAGGTTCCTCCTCCTGGTGTACCGTCGGCCGGTCCACCTGCGTCGTATACCACGTGGACCCCGGTGTTCTTGTAACGGGTCGAGTCCGTTTCAACAACATACCAACTGAAGAGCGGGAAGATCTCGTTGAAGCCTGCGTTTCCGCTCAGGTCGGTATTGTTAAAGTTAGAATAGCTGCCGTCACGGAACCGGATGTTCGTCGACACCAACGTCAGTCCGGGTTCATTGGTGTCTTGAATACCATTGTGGTTGAGGTCAAAGAAGGTCTTAGTGTACAAATTTGCCTGCCATTGGTTCATGGCAATCTGACCCATATTCGTGGTTCCGCCTGCCAGACGGACGGGCGTCGATAGGCCGTCCACCAGCATGTCGTTCCACTGGTCAAAGACAGTGATTCTCCAGTCACCATTGGGAAGGCCCGACATACTAAAGCTCCCATCGGCGGCACACTTGGTGAACGCAAAATCTTCGCCGTCCGGATCTCCAATGCTTACATAGCACTGGGTGAATGCGAAGCTGCTATTGTCGCCGCTGCTATAGAGCCTCTCATCCGGCGTGCGGCTCATGCGCTCGGTAGTTACCAAACCCGTCACGGTATTCGTGCAGCCAGTGCCGGTGATGTTCGGGTCGGTGCCTGCACAGACGCCCGCCAAACGGGCATTGATGATCTTGGGGTTGGCGAAACCGATGGCCACGTGGTATCCCGCCGGCCCAAACTCTTGGAAGAAGCTCGGCTCGCCGATCCTCAGGAACGAATCGTGGGCCTTCTGGCCGTCCAGCGTGTTCGTTTGCAGCCACTCTTCACCTTTCGCAATCCGGTCTGCGCCCGGCGTGGCCACCACGCCGTATCTTCCTGGCATCAGGTTGGCAACCACAGCCTGACCCGCCAGCGGCGATAGCGTTTTGCCGTCCGCTTCGTACTTCGGGCAAGTAACGATTGTCCCGGTTATACCGGTTTGCGTAGAATCGCCTGCGCCAATCCGCGAAATAGTGGAGATTGGGCACGCGTCGGAATTGTTATTGGACGGGTCGGGCGTTCCCGCCAAGCTGTTCACCAATGGCTGGTTAAACATGTCGTAGGTCATCTGTCCTGTGGAATCGCCTGTGCCGCCAGCATCGTCAAACAGGGTGATATTGAACTGTCCCAGGCCGGGCTCGTTGGGCGACAATGTGTCGACTCCGCCACCGCCATCCTGCTCGCCGTTGAGCGGAAAGTCGTCCTCGAACACAAACACGGAAAGTTTCGACGGTGGAAAGGGGGTCGGTTGCGTCAGCACGGTAACGGCAGGAAACGTACCAGTGCTGGTACATGTTACTGCCGGCGCCACAGGGATGCAGGCGATCGGAGCACCACCCATGCCATGACCCTTCAGTCTGTTGGCGCTCTCGAACGGGTTGGCGGCATCCCCTGGCAGGACCGAGAGATAGTAGCGCTTGGTCGGATCTAGATGGACGGCACTGGGCAATACGGCGGTGAATCCATTTCCCGTAGTATCGGGCCTGCAAACGCCATCGCCAACATCACACACTGCGGCGACATGGGTCCCGTTGGTTGGATCGACGATCGTCTGTCCCGATTCACAAGACAGCGGCCCGGTGCAGCCCGTTGCCACGAGCGGCATGTAGCTAGTGTGGAAGTTTGTGCCAAATGTTGGAACGATGCCGCTGGCCGCGGTGGGGCATCCCGCCGGTGGCGGATTCGTTGTGCACCCAGGGTTTACATAGAAGGTGCGATCTTCTTCGATGATCCAGCGATAGTCGGAGATAACAGTCGTCTTATTTGCGCCATCCAAAACCTTCACGCTAAGACCGGTCGCTGCCGGGAAGATGAGGGTCACCGTCGCACTTCCGGCGCTCACTGTCCCCTGCGAGTTCTGCGCCTTGTAGGTAAACGTGTAGGTACCGGCTGTGGTGACCGACGCATTAAACGCGCCAGTCTTGTCCACAGAAAGTGTCAGGCCCGACGATGCCACTGCGCTCGCGGGTGCAACCGAAAGCGGATAGCCGGCCGCGTCCCTGTCAACCGCGAGGATACCTGGGGGCTTGATGCTCAGGAATGTGGCGTTCGACGTGTACGTGATGTTGCCCATGGTGATGCCGCTGCCCGCCTCAAGCGGTGCCGCACCAAGTGTTACCGAAGCGGTGATGTTAGAGGAGCATACGCCCGCCGTAACAGCACCGTTGGCGCAGTAGGTAAAGGATGTAGGAGGGCCCAAGTAGGTAAACGTCCCGTTCGGGTTCAGAGTCAGTCCTGCTACGGTCCCCACAAGCTGAACACCGAAAACATTAGTATCGTTGGCGATCACACCCTTGGCTGGATCCGACACGGTCAGCGTCTGGCCCGCAAGCACGGAGTTGTAGGTATCCGGTCGGGCTATTGCACCTGCAAACGCAGGGGCGGCTGGGAGCCCACTCCCGTTGACACTAATGTAGGCCACCATCCCGGCGTCGCGCGCGATAGCATTGGCCGACAGGCTCAATTCACGGTCGTATACCGGGAGGGCCGTCGCACCTGCTGCCGTGGGTACGTTCACCATTACGTCATAAGTCTTACCCGCGGCCAGGAACACTTCGCTCTGCACGCGGGAAACACCTGGCAACGGATTTCCATCCTCGGCCACTAGGCTGAAGCCCGAGACGGCAGCAGCAGTTGTGCCGGTTGGCACGACGGCCGGTGTGGTGACGGAGCCAACAATCGAAGGTACGTGCATGCGCAAGCCAGCATTAACGAAGCGCACCAAAACCGATCCGGTGACTCCAGTCGCCGGAGAAACCGGGAACAGTGAACTCGAAGGGCTGGTCTTGTTGAACGCAACTCCGTTAATAAGATAGTACAGCGGTGTGTAGTTAACAGCTGGAGGATAGCAGGTGTGGTAGTTCGGTGAGCTGGGATTGCCGCACTGGTTTGGCTGGCCAGACCACACGGCGGTCTCGGTGAAGCCGGCAGTGTTGACCGCGGCGTTGACTGCGTTGTTTTGGACTGGGTCGATTTCACTCAGAAGCACTGGAATTTCGGCGTTGTAAGTGACGGCGGGAACCGTCGTCCCGACTGCTGGATACGCCGTGCCCGCGACGCCTCCAGCGGGCGCAGTAGTGACCACTAGGATTCCGTACAGCCCCATGGGACCCTGGATCGACGGGTGCGTGCCGGACTCAATCAGATATGTGCCCGGCCGAAGAGCTGTCCAAGTCACTGCCGTGGTCGCGCCAGGCGCCACTTCGGTGGAGAACGACTGCACGCGTGGACCCTGCGGCGGTGGCGTGCCTACGCCAGTCATCGGAGCACCCGGCGGATCTCCGGCGATGGGCCACGTGAGTGGCTGCGCGTTGGTGTGGTCCGGGCTCGTCGTGGATGTCGCTGACCTTCCGAGACCCGTGTCTAACTGACCCACGATCAACAGCGAAGTAGGCACGGAATTCGCGCCAAACGTAAGGCTGTTCGTGAGGTTGATCGTCAGGCTTGTCCCAGTCGCGACATACGGAACGGTAATGACGACGGGGGACCAGGTGGCTGCCGCAGTGGTGGTCGCGGCCGCCAGTGGGTTCAGCAAAGCGCACGTCGCGGTGCCTCCGGTCACAACCGTGCCGCAACTGTAGCCCCACATCGGCACCGTTGAGCCATCGGGCAGGGTTACGGTGGTCGGTCCGGCAGTCAGATTAACCGTCTGCTGGCCGAAGGCCACAACCGCCGCGAACGGAAGAATACAGACTACTCGTAGCGCGGCCTTCAAGATAGCTTTCATATTGTTCGTTCGCATTTTTCTTCCTCGTCGTCAGTTGGACTCATCGATCACAAATTCACGGGAATCAACCAGCATCATCATCAGCATTCCGCCGGGGAAAATATTGTTGGTAGTGATCTCGCGCTCGTTGTGCGAATGCCACATAAACGCAAAGCCGGCTTCGCCAGAGGGTGAGTTCGCGATCGTGCCCGACGGCGGCGTTGAGCCGGTGGCGCCGCAATTTACGGCTAGAGGACCGGCGTTCCTACCAGCGCTGCATCCCGTCGCCCGCAAGGTGGCGTCCGGTCCGAGATAAGGGCTGCCGCCATACCAGGGGCCGTTCGTGAAGAGGTTTGGATCGGGCAGAGTTACAGGGCCGCCACCCGCAACATCGCCGAAGGGAGTAACTTGCATCGGCTTGTTATGGTCCTGGCACCACTCGAAATAGTTGATCGCGGTGGGTGCGCTGGTGTTGTAGCCGTTCGCATCCGGGGTACAGGGAAGCGTGGCGGAAGCGTCACCAGAAGTAGGATTGTGACCGTAGGCATCCCAGTTCAGACCCTTGGCCGTCCAGTAGAAAATTCCGTCGAAGGCCAGCCCGGGAGTCGTCGTAGTGGTGAACAGCAGGGGTCCGGCAAGATTGTTAGCCGGGTCGGCCTGGCTGAGAATCAAGTTCCCGTCGCGCCCCAGGATACGCACGTGGTTGCCATGCTCGTGGAACGGATGTTGCCAGCGGCCCTGGCCGATGACGCGCAACAACACTTGCTCGCCTGGATGCATGTGAGGATTGCCGTTGTAGGGCTGGTGCGGATACTCGAAGGCATAGTTCGGGTCCATGTCGTCGGGCATGGAGCGCCCGTTAATCAGGAAATATGCAGGATGGTAAGGCTCGGTCGCAACATTGAGACTGCATCCGGCAGCTCCAGCCACACATCCAGTCTTTGCCGCAACTTGCACTTGTGCCTGGCTGTGAATGACGGGATCCATTTCCGAGAACTGGAACAGGTATTCCCGATCGTAGCAACTCTTCAGGTGATCGTAAGCGGCTGCCGCCAGGCGGTAATCAGTTTCACCAAAATTAATTTCCACGGCTCGGTTCGCAGCCGCCAGCCCACTCGTGCAGGCGGTGGGGACGGCGTTCGGGAGCACAATGATTGCGCCGTACAAGCCCATCTCGACCTGCAGGTCGCTTTGCGTTCCGCTGTAATAGGCGTGGGTCCCGGGCGACGAGGCCACGAACGTGTAGACCACCGTATTGTTAACCGTGGAATGCCCGGCCTCCCTCGTCAGCAGGCCGTTTACGCCAAGTGTTGACGTCACCTGAAAACCGGGAAACAGAATCGATGTGTTGCCAGCTGAATTGGGCAGATTATTCGTCAGCCTCACAGTGACCGTCTGTCCTTCGGTGACGATCAGCGTGGGCCCGGGAACTTGCATCGTGGGGCACGCAGCACCGGAGATAGCGGACGGCAGAAAGCCGGTCGGCGCGAAGCCGGTACGGCAGCCGTATCCCCAGGAGTAGATCATCGCTCCGTCGGGTTGGCTGATGTAAGCCGGTTGCGCAGTCAGATTGAATGTCGGCCCGGTTATTCCAGGAGCCGCCGCATGCGCCGGAAGGGCGAACAAAACAGCCGCTGCTGCCAGTACAACCGGAAGCAGTCCTACAAGCGTGATCAGTCTTTTCGTATTCATTTGGCTCATCGCTGCTCTCCTAGTTGCATCCGACGCCGACTTTGGTGAGGGGATCTACCGAGGTGCACACATGGACCTCGGTCATCAACCCACCAAAGTTCTCAGCATCGTTCGACAGATGGTCAAGATTTGGGGTGTAAAGATAGAAGGTATTGGGTGCCGTGTAATTGGTAGCATCCAGAATCACGTCGAGCGACTCGCCACCAGCTAGGGTGATCGAGTTGGAATCATACGCGAGGTTGATTCCCGCTTGATCGCGCAGCAGCTTGGCATTGAGCGCGATGACGTGCATGGGAATTCCCAGCGACGCCAGAGTTTGATACTCCGTCACGTCGAGGTCGGAAATGCGCAGGAGGGCTTTTCCGCCCGCCGGAATGTTGATGATTGAGGGCAGCGGCTGCGAGAAATGATTGGCGCCATCCGTCGAATTCGTCTCCAGTGGACCGGATTGCACCGTGTCGGGATAGCTCCGTCCGTTCAGCAGGAAGTATTTGTCCTTCATATCCGTAAAGCCTTCCGGGTTGAAAGTCATGCCGACAAAATGGAAATTGGGGTCGAACCCGTGGATCTGGATGGGATACTCGACATCGTAGTGCGTCGAGCCGTCACCATCGTTATAGGCGTAGTTGCCGGTTGCTGCCCGACCGTTCGAAACCGGAACAACGGCTGGCACGGGATTGCCGCACAGGATGTCAGCGGCGGAATTGCAAGCCGTGCGCGGATCGGTTTGCTGGGCCACAAGGGCGTTGTAGAGACTGCCGCCGATCGGGACGCGATTCTGCCGCGGGCGCACATAAAGTTGCCCGACCATGCCCATCTGCAAGTGCTCGGGAGGCGTGATATGGCAGTGCCAGAAGTAAGTGCCGGCGTCCGGCGCGAGATAGTAATACGTGAAGCTCCCGCCGATGTTGATGGCCACCGAGGCGTCGGGCACGCCGTCGTAAAACGCCGAGGCGTTGGGATAACCGTGGAAGTGCACGGTGTGCTGCTCGAATAGGTCTGGCCGCATGATCATGCCGACGTTGGTGAGGGTGAGGAAGAATTCGTCATCCTCATCGATCGCCATCAGCGGCGCTGGGATGTTGCCGTTCATCACGCCGACATCCTCGATCGGGCGGGCATCCACGTGCCCATTGATGACCGTAACCGGATTTCCTAATGCATCGGTGTAAGTCTCGGGAACCAGCCCCACGGCGCCGTTGTACGTAAACGCAGGCAGGCCTGTCGTGGCAGGATCACCGGGCAGCAGCGGCGTGCCCGAATAGGGGGTATTGAAGACGCTCGGGAACTCTGTACCGGGCTGGCCGTTAGCGATGTCCGCGAGCCCAGACAATGGTCCGAAGGAGAACATATACGTCTGGGTGCCGTCGCCCATGGTCGAGAAACCGTCTCCGCCTGAGATCTGTTGGCATTTTATGGCGCCGTTCACGTGGGCGGGTGCGGCTGGAAATCCACTTGTGCCGGTGTAAGTCGGACCGGCGTAGGCAGGTTCCGAATTATTGTTGGCCGCCACCGGGTGAGTAACGGTGCTGGTTGGGCACTGAACCCGGAACGACTGTGCTCTCGCGACCCCCGTCGCAAGACAGACAAGAGCGATAAACAAACCAATATGGTGCAGCTTTCTCATGACAGTGTGGCCTCCTTGCAGACATGCAGGCGCAGCTAGCGCCCCCGAGAATCCCCCGTTTTGTTGGGGGGCACTCGCAAGTACCGGGTTCTGTCCGGTGCCAGTGTTGAGACCTCAAAAGGATTGTTCTCTTTGTATTGCAGCAAAAAAAAGAGTGTGGACAACCGGAACCGGTAAAACGTCTTTCCTGCGACCATGCCGCCTCCTAACCTGACCTGTCGACTCTAGAAACTCTCCGTTCGTAGCAGAACGTTTGCGCGACCTTTCAAATGAGAAGGCTTGGGTAACTGCGATCTGCAAGGACACAATACTTGTCGTTCGAAGCCATTCCGACCCGAACTAAATACTTGAGGCGTGCAAGCGATCAGACAAAGCTACGCCTGCGCCACTTACGGCGTTCCTGAAACTACTTGCGGAGAATTTGATTTCTGGAACCGCGGGGAACGGTTCTTCATCAGTGGTGGGCTAAGGTGCCCTCGTTACTTATTGTACGTTTATATACTGCAAATGTAGCGTTGTCAAGAGCGGAAAATACTTGCCCTCCCCCACTCTTTGGGGGCAGTTTTTTGGAAAAAGTCTTGACAGGGCTTTGTCTTTTTGTTTCATTAGTATTGATGAACGAAAGCCAAGTTCGCAAGGCGCGAAAGCAACTCCTCGGCGAACTGCCCGATCTGGCCGAGATCGTGCGAGGTTCGCTGTTGGATCGCCGGATCTTCCATCGCCGGGGTTGCCTGAAGTGCCGCCGGGGAGAAGGCCACCGGGTCTGGGTCCTCACGGTGGGCTATCCCGGGGGACGGACGCGCCAGTTCACGGTTCCCGCCCAACACAAGGGGCAGGTCCAGCGGTGGGTGCGGAATTACCGAAGATTGCGGGCCAAGTTGGAAGCGATTTGCGAGCTCAATCACGAATTGTTAAGGGCGGATCCTTAGGCTATTTTTTTGAACTTGTCTTGTTTCATCATTAATGATGCAACAAGACCGTGAACTCCACACCTCCATCCGTTCCCTCATCGAGTCGTACTTTTCCTGTCTTCGCCGCCCGGTGCGCAAGAACCTTGCCCGTCTGACATCGCTTTGCCAATGATGTCCGACTCGAAACCATCTCGTTTTCGAGTTTTCGGTCAGGTACTGAGCGTACCGTGTTGAAAGTACCTTCGAAGAATATACCTTGACAGCCAACCTGTGTTTTGACTAGATTGCCTTCGTCCCGCGGTATTCCATCTTCAGAAATTCGAAGACAACGAGAGTTTTGCCAAGGTTGGAATTTGACCGGTGAACTCTGGGCGCACCACACTCTCGCACCCACAAGAGCGATCAAATTCTCTATCCCAGCTCAGGAGAAGAAATGAAAACTGTCAAGATTGCTCTAAAAACGCTGCTGGCATCGGTCAGTGTGCTAGTGTTGGTTAGTTTGCTTGCTCCGTTATCCTCGATGGCGCAGATCGGGGTGGCGCCGAAGGTGCCACTGTCCACCGTAACGGACATTCCAAACGTGGTAAACCCCAATGAAAACGAGTTTCAAAGAGAGAGTCACTTTCTCACGTTCATCGGAAGCTATATCCCCGAAACTGCCGATTCTGCGAGGGCGTACTACAAAGCAGTTGACCCGTATAACACAAAACCTACGTTTGCAGATTGGCTGAAGAACGCGGGGTTCATCAGCGATAAGTCTCAATGGCACGCTTACGGGCCGCAGATCATCAAGACTGGCCAACCCACCGGCCCCGGCGCCTACGGCGATAACATCATCAATGCGGATTCGCACGTCATCGTGTTGAATGCCGCGGACCTGGGTTTTGTTCGCAATCAGTTCATTCGTTGCAAGCCCAGCTGCGCGGCGCTAAATCCGATTATTTACACTTATCTGGAGAACTACCCCGTCGCTCCCTTTGCAGGGACCTCCGGGTTTCCAGCAGGGTCCGGCTACCCCAATCAATCCGAAGCCACGGCGGCAATCAACTCTGCCATTAATCGGCCTTTGGGCCAGGTGAACGGCCAGAGCGTCGAGCGAATTGCCGACGTCGCGTTTGAATGGGCGCCCCCGGCGACGAATCCGAATTCGTCAACCCGCTTCGGACAGCAGTACGCCTACATTTTCGCTCATACGGGCACCGACCAAAACGGCAATCCCATTATTTTCGAAACGACAGACTTCCCGGCTCGCGACTTTGGAAAACCAATCATTGATTTTAAGGCGGGCGATGGCAGTGCGACTACAATCAAGGGGTCCCCATTGGTGGATAAGTTTGCGCCTAACCTGGATGGCGTCGGATTCAAACAGCACCCCGGGGTCTGCCTGGTTTGTCATGGTGGCGCGCCAACCAATCTAACCAGCACAGGGGCGTATCCACGCCAAGGTAACATCAACGGATTTAGATTCCTGCCGCTCGATAACGCAAATCTCCTGTTCACCTATGATGGTGGCCCGTTAACCCAAGCCGCGCAGGAACCGCAGATCAAGCAGTATAATAGAATTGTGCTGCTAACCGTACCAAGATTCGCGGAAAGTGATGGTACAGGCGCGGTGCGTGTAGCGCATCTCCGGGAAGTCATTCAAGGCTGGTACGCATCTGGGGGGAACTACTCGGACGATACCACCATGTCCAGTAACACTCAAAATTCGGCCTGGATTCCGAAGGGCTGGCGTGAAGCTCCGAATGGGACCGCGCCTGTGGGCTCGGAGAAATTGTACAAGCAAGTCGTCGGACCTTCCTGCCGCACCTGCCACTTCAACCGTGAGCTGTCTCTCGACTTTGGGACGGCTGCCAACTTCCGCCAGGAATCCGATCTCCAACAGTTGGCCTTGCTGGTCAATTGCAAACAACATAATCCGGACCCGAAAGCGAAGTTCATGCCCCTCGCACTCCTGACGTTCGTGAGGTTCTGGCAGACGCAGGGCGCTGGCCAAACGCTGTCGGATGGTACCTTTATCGACAAAGCGGTCGATCAACTGGCCACATACTTCGGATACAACGGAGTGGCGGGTTATTGCGCTACGAACCCATAAGGCATAAATGCGACGGGGCTAGCTGAAAGACCCGGTGGTCACGGCCTTTGAACAAAGGCCGCCGCTTAAGTGGTGAGCAATCAGTGTTCTTGCACGCCAACAAAGTCGTTTGTTCGTTGGTAGTAGCGTGACCACAATGCTCAGCTCACCTTTCGGCGGCCTCACCGAGACGCATACGACGCTAGCCCGAGGCATCTGAAATCACGCTGTTGAAACAAGAGTTGCGACAGAGAATCATGCCGGGAGCGCTGCTGAAACGAGAAAGGAATGGATAGCTCCGGAATTGTGGAGGGCTCAAAGAGAAATCCTGAGGGCCAAGACGCCTCATATGGTCCAAACCCATGGCCCAGCGCATTCGTCCCCGCGTACTCTAATTCGCTATCACTTCCAGTCTCCCGGTGTGACTTCACCGGAAACGGGAAGTAATTGATCTGGTGCGGCGGTCGCCGGTCGAGAAGAAGCAGACCCTTGCGGAGGTAACCCGGTTCGCTTGCGACGTTTGCGTGAGGGGAGGAAGGGTCAGACAAGTACAAAGTCCGTTTGTCTTCCCAAGTCCGCACAATCTCGACAAAAGCGATCGGATCGGTAAGGACCGCTTGGAGGGCCACTCCCACTAGATGTAAAGAGAAGATGGCGCGCCCAAGGGGACGATTTTCGAACTTTCCTCAACGATTTCGCGGCGTGTTGGGTGCAAATCAAGTTGCCAGCTGGATTGAGCCTGTGATCGGAGCTCTGGGAAGAGTTTGTCTGTAACACGTGCCCCACGGCCCGTCTGAAACCCACCAACCCTTGACTGCACGCAAAATACGTGTTACACGTATAATACGTGTAGCGGAGGAAATTATGGTCAGTACCAAAAGAAACGGGAAGCAAAATGTAACGATCAGCCTTGACCGAAAAACAATTCAGAAGGCCAAGATCTGCGCTGCTCGGCGTTCCACTTCCATCAGCGGCCTCCTGGCTCATCAGATTGAGATACTCGTAGGAGAGGAAGAAGCATACGAACGCGCCGAGCGCCAGGCAATGACCTTGCTCGATCAGGGCTTTCACCTGGGCGGCGTAATTCGAGTGGGACGAGATGAACTCCATGAGCGCTAAGACGTTCATCGATACGAATGTTTTGATCTATGCGCATGACAAGGACGCAGGTGCAAAGCACCAAATTGCAAACACGGTTCTCCGTGACCTTTGGAGCGAGCGAACGGGCCTTCTTAGCGTGCAGGTACTTCAGGAATTCTATGTCAACGTCACACGAAAGATCTCCGCTCCCTTGTCAAAGGATTTGGCCCGCCTGGTGGTGAGCAGCTATGCAATCTGGTGCACAGAAACCACTCCAGCTGAAATAGCCTCGGCATTTCGGATCGAGGATGAGTCGCGAATCGGTTTCTGGGATGCCCTGATTGTTTCATCTGCCTCAAAAAACGGCGCGACTCGGATTCTGTCGGAGGATTTAAACGCTGGCCAAAGGATCGCTGGCATTGTCATCGAGAATCCGTTTGTGGGCATCCGCTGAGGCCTGCAGAAAACAGGCACCGCTTTGTAAGTAATCCTGTATCCAGGAAGAAATGGCGCGCCCAAGGGGCTCGACCCGAGTAGAAGGGGGCAGGTAACGCCACGCTGACCAGCTTACTTACCGTTGTCCGCGAATCGCCAGCCGCAAGACACGCCACCGTCGAACCTGCCCTAGATATTGATTAACTTAGGTTAAGTTCATTACATTGGACAAATCAAGATTTATCTTGACTTATCATGGGGCAGGGCTAGAATAACCAGGTATCGAGGGACAATTCCATGCCAGCCACGAAGAAGTTCACTCCCGAAATTGATGCGCAGCTGTACGAGGAGATGCTTGCGGTTGCCAAGCAGAACGGGCAGCCACAGCGCTTTGTGTTGGAGCGGGCATTAGAGTTCTATCTCCACAATGTGGTTCCGTCCCAGCGCTTGGTCCGTCCGGAGGTGCTGGAAGCCTCCCGTCGCTCCAACCAGCAGTATCGGAAATTATACGAGAAGCTGGCCCACACCAAGTAAATGGCCCAGCGTGTCTACCTCACGGTAGCCGAAGTCCTGGCCATTCATCATCGGCAGATCGAAAGCTACGGCGGTTCCCATGGCCTGAGAGATGTAGGGGCCTTGGAGGCCGCCGTTTTCCGCCCTCAAATTGGCTATTACAACAGTCCGGCAGAAGAGGCCGCGGCCCTGATGGAATCGCTGGTGAACAATCACCCCTTCCTCGACGGCAACAAGCCGGTCGCATTCGACGCCAGCCACACGTTTCTGCTGATGAACGGCTTCACCATCGAAGCAGATCCGGTGGAAACCTACGCCTTCATGGTCGACGCCATCGCCGAAGGCAGGTTCCGCTTTCCCGTGATCCTCGATTGGCTCAGTGCGCACATCAAGCCGCTATAAGTCCCTCCGCCGATCCTCTCGGCGTTCGGGCCCTCCTCATGGGGCCATCCGAATCTGCAGCAACCTGGCCTGAAAAAGCCGCACCCGGGGGTGGATTGCGAGCAATCAACGAGCGAGCAAAGAAGAACAAGTTGAAGCCGGTCGCAGCAAGCTTCGTACTCAATGCGCCACAACTTTCTGACACGGTTGGCCCAGTGCGGGTGTGATGCGAGTACCTAGCCTCATTGAGGGTCACTCGCCGCTCGCGATCTCGATGCGCGACTGCTTGTCTAAAATGTTAGGAGTCGGCGACGAGGAAATCTACAATCTGCCATGTATTCTGCACGCGACTGAGTTGGG
>MNIJ01000176.1 GCA_001919715.1 Acidobacteria bacterium 13_1_20CM_58_21 | reverse complement strand
TGTGAGTCGCCACACCTTGCGCAAATGCCTGTTTGGCAGTCATTGAGACCGCCGATACGAGCGAAAATCGCAGGAAGGTGCGGCGCGTGCAGGTCATTCCGGTAGCTTTCCTCTTTTGTGTCTTGCCAGTGCGACTGTCGCTTGTAGCCAAGGTGAGTAAACATTTTCTCAAAGTTCGGCGGGCCAAACGAGAGTCCTAAAGTCCTGGCGTGCCGCGGCTATGGCTGCGTCGGCTGCTGCCCCGGGGCGCTCTGTTCAAAGAGTTTGTAGCGGTAGCGCTCTCTTTCTTCTTGCGTAGCTTGTTCGCGAAGCTGGGCGAGACGCTGAAGCAATTCAGGAATCTCCTTTTTCTGCCCGGTTTTCCGCAACGCCTGGATCAGACGGTACACAGCGGTTTGATCCTTCGGATCGCTGGTCAAAGCTTTCCGGCACTGCTCTATGGCTTCCTTGTAGGCCCCGGTTTGCATGTACATTTTGGCCAGGACGGCGCGAGCCGCGGCAAGTGCGGGCTGCAAGGTGACCGCCCTCCTTGCCGAGCGCATCGCGAGCTGAAACTCAGGTGTACCAGGATCAACCCCTTTTTGCGAGAGTACATCTGCCTGCAAGTACAGCAGGAGCGGATCGTTCGGATTTCGTGCCAGTTTTGACTGTATCGACGCCAGCGCGTGATCGAGATCATTCGCCTGCACAGCCACCAGGCCTTGAGCGGCAGCGCTCAAAGACTGATTCGGGTTCAAGTCGTAGGCTTTCTCAAAGTCAGCCTCCGCTTTGTCGTACTGTGCCAGCTGCGCGTAGAGGACTCCGCGCGCCACATAGAGTTCCTCAGCGCTTGGCTGCAGCATCAATCCTTCGCTAATCACATCAACACCGACCTGGAACGATTCGTGCGCAAAGCAAATATTGGCAAAATCCAGATATAGGCTGACGTTTCGCGGGTCGAGCAAGAGAGCTTGCCGAAGCGTACTAACCGCCTGGGGCGTGTTTCCAGCGGATTCCGCGGCAGTCGAAGCAAGCTGCAGGGTGTTCGCATCCACTTCCTTGCTCTCCAGCAGCGGCCGCAGCGTGGAAAGTGCGTCCTCGGGCTTGTGCGCCATAAGCTGAATGGATGCCAGGAGGTGAAGTTCCCGCCGATCGTCTGGATGAAGCGCCACAGCCCTGTGAAAAGTCGCTGCCGCGTCATCGAGTCGCTGGAGTCTTACGAGGCAGGTGGCAAGAGCATGCAAGGCGTCGAGCTGTGAGTCGAGCAGCTGGCCGGCTTTTTCGAAATGTGGAACCGCCGCACCGCAGTCTCCCTGCCGGTATTCCAGCACGGCAAGCATGGCATGGGCAGTGGGATCTCCTGGACGCAATTGCAGCAGATGATTTAGCAGTGGCATTGCACTCTGGTTCCCCTCTTGGTACTCAATCTGAGCGGCCCCAGCCAGAGCCGCAAGATTGTTTGGGGAAATCTTAAGCGCTCGCTGAAATGACGTCAGAGCTTCCTTGCCGTCACCTTTGCCGGCATAGGCAATGCCTTGCAGGGTCCATAATTGTGCATTGCTTGGCGACGCTTTTAGCGCGACTCGACTCAGTTCCACCGCCTTGTCAAATTCTCCGGCTCGCAAGGCCGAGCTAATGGGCTCGACTTGACCTTCCTGGATTTGGGAAAAGGCCAAAGAACGGCAAGCTAGCAGAAGAATTGCGAGACCAACGGACCTCTTAATGGATACCAGCGGACGTCGCATCTGTGCAAGGACAGGATACTTCATTTGAGAAATCGATTGCAGCAAGTGTTTGACGGAGAGTCTCTCTCGCGCTATACGTAAGTCCTGCGAGAAAACGCTTGCTGAGATTCGGGCGCCCGGCGGATTGTGAGCAAAGCGCCCTAGACTCTGAGCGGGACTCCCGCAAGCAAGCTCAGGAGGATTCACTGTGAAAACTAAGACGCGGCGCCAGTTCCTCAAATCCGCGGCGATTTCCACGACAGGTCTAATCGGGGTAAGTTCTCTTCGGGGGTGGGCGCCCCCCTCGGTAACGGCTTCGATCACTCCTCAACTTTCGGTTTTCGGTTACTCGCAGGTACAGCTGCTTGACGGACCATTCCGGAGACAGTTCGACGAGAACCATAAGTTGTTCCTCAATCTCGATGAAGACGGTTTACTGAAGCCCTTTCGGAAACGTCAAGGGTTGCCGGCACCAGGCCACGATCTGGGCGGGTGGTATGATGATGCCGACGACTTTAACGAGAAGGATAATTTTCATGCATTCATTGCCGGGCATTCCTTCGGTCAATACGTTTCCGGATTGGCTCGCGCCTACGCCGTGACAGGATCAAAGGCGACGCAGGAAAAAGTTCATCGCCTGGTGCGCGCTTTTGCCGAGACGGTAGAGCCTACCGGGAGGTTCTACGTCGATTACCGCCTGCCGGGCTATACCTTTGACAAGACTTGCTGTGGCCTTATCGATGCTTATGAATTTGCGGCGGACCCTATCGCACTGGATGTGCTCAAGCGAGCTACTGATGCAGTGTTGCCGCATCTCCCGGAGAAGGCCCTGAGCCGAACCGAGCAGGAAGCTCGACCGCATAAGACCATCGCCTATACATGGGATGAAACCTACACCTTGCCCGAGAATTTCTTTCTTGCCTATCAGCGCAGCGGCGACAAGCGCTACCGCGATTTGGGGGAGCGATTTATCTATCAGGACTATTACGATGCTTTGGCGGAAAATCACAACCCCCTTCCCGGCAAGCACGCCTACAGTCACGTCAATACACTGAGTTCTGCTATGCAGGCTTATTTGGTTCTCGGTGATGAAAAATACCTCCGCGCTGCCGCGAACGGCCTGCGTATGGTTCAGGAACAAAGTTATGCAACAGGAGGATGGGGGCCAGACGAAGCGTTTGTGGAACCCGGGAAGGGACTGCTTGCCGAGAGTCTGGGCAAGACGCGCTCCAGCTTTGAAACCCCGTGTGGCGCCTACGGACAATTCA
This sequence comes from Acidobacteria bacterium 13_1_20CM_58_21, assembly GCA_001919715.1. Taxonomy (GTDB): domain Bacteria; phylum Acidobacteriota; class Terriglobia; order Acidiferrales; family UBA7541; genus Acidiferrum. The sequence continues at coordinate 14,092 of MNIJ01000176.1, read as the reverse complement.
AAATCACGCGATATCTGTTGCGGGTGACGCGCGACTCTCGTTACGGGGATAACATGGAACAGGTGCTGTACAACACCGTCGCGGGCGCCAAGCCTATTCTTGCCGACGGCACCAGCTTCTACTATTCCGATTACAACAGTGCGGGCGCCAAAAAAGTCTATTACAAAGATAAATGGCCTTGCTGCTCTGGCACTTTCCCACAGTTGACCGCCGATTATGGCATCAGTTCTTATTACCCAGCCAAAGAAGGTATTTATGTCAATCTCTTCCTTCCTTCCCGTGTCAGGTGGGTGCAAGGCGGCACGCATTGTACTCTGACGCAGCAAACCAGATACCCCGCAACTAATGCAATCCAGCTTCAGTTGGACATGGCGCGTCCGGAAATGTTCGCGATCCACTTGCGCGTTCCAGCATGGGCGGACACAAAAACGCGTATTGCGGTTAACGGCAAGCGTGCGGAAGGTGATCCCGTCGCGGGAAAGTTCTTTGAACTGTCTCGCACTTGGAAAAATGGCGACCGAGTGGATTTTGAAATTGGCATGCCGCTCCGTCTTCAAGCGGTGGATCCGGAGAACCCACAGATCGTGGCACTGCTGCGAGGGCCGCTGGCACTCTTTGGTGTCGGGAATTTGCCCTCGAACTTTTCCCGTGCGCAACTTCTCGCCGCTTCTACCGCTTCTCAGTCTTCAGAAGACTGGCTCGTGCAAGGTGACGCTGGGAAAAACACATTTCGTCCGTTTGGGGCAATCGGTGAAGAGCCCTACCGTCTCTACCACAAGGTAGGAGGCTAAGGTCGTCGACCCTGGCCCAGCCGTTCCATCATGCGCATCGGGGCACCTATTCCGGGTAGGAATCGATGCAACCCTCGTCCGCGTAATAGTGCAGGGATTCCCTACGACCGTAGAATGGGCGTCCAAACTTGCATCGGCGTGGCCGCCCGATTCGCCCACGCGTAATAAGGCACAAACCTGAGCTCCACTTGCTTGGCCTTTGGCACATCGGCAGTGTGCGGACGGTATAGAGCGCTATGCGAAGCAGACTTCTCGTAGATCGCTCCCATGTGCTTCAGCACCACGATTCCCCCTAGCAAATCGCCATGAAACTCCTCGTGAAACTTTGATGAACGCTCATGGCCTATATCCAGAGAAACATCAAACAAAGGCACGCCGTCCGGCTGATCCAGTTGTTCGAGACAGTAAACGAGCGGACCCCGCTGAACCGCCACGCGGCCGTAATCATCCACCACACGGGGGTTTGCTTCGATCACTTGCGGAGTCATGGCGAACTTCACGTCAATGAGATCGCCGGGCGACCAGCGGCGTCGCAACGCGAGATACTGTCCCGGAGTCGCTCCAGAGACTGGCTTGCCGTTGATCGTCACCTGCGTTCCGTCGGACCACCCGGGAATACGGAGATAAAACGTGAACTCCGTGGGCTTGGCCGGCGTGACAGTAATCTCCGTGGCGCCATCCCACGGGTAGTTTGTTTTCTGCACAACCTTAAGGCCGGTTCCATCCTCGAGATGCCAATCAAGCTGCGCATTGTCGTACAGGTGCAGATAGAGTCCGTCCTTGCTGGTACTGTAAAAATAGCCGGGCAAGGAGGCGAAGGTGCGCTCCAGGTTCGGAGGGCAGCACGTCGTGTCGTACCACGGATTGCGAATTTGATCGCCGCCTGACGGGTCGAATCCCAACGGATTGCGGTAACAATACAGCGTTCCATCGAGCGACATGCCGGAATTGATGCCGTTATACAAGGCACGCTCGACGACATCGGCATATCTCGCGTCCCCGGTGGCTGCGAGCATACGCCAGTTCCACATCATGTTGCCTATGGCCGCGCAGCTCTCGCCATAAGCGGTGGAATTCGGTAGCTCATAGGAATCGCCGAAAGCTTCGCCTTGGCTTCGCGCTCCGACTCCGCCCGTCACGTACATTTGGGCCGACACTAAGTCGTCCCAAAGTAGGTTGAGAGTCTTCCAGTACAATTGGTCACCGGTTTCGAGGTAATAGTCGGTGGCTCCGCAACAGGCGTACATAGCACGTACAGCATGGCCTTCGAGGTGTGTGCGCGACGTGAAAGGAATTCCGCTGAAGTGATAAACATAGCCACGCTGCGGTAGCTTGATGCGATCGTCACCCTGGAGGATATAGCCCGCTAGTTCGAGATGACGCTTGTCTCCGGTCGTGCGGTAAAGCTCGATAAGCGCCAGTTCAATTTCTGGATGCCCGGAAAGGATTGGCTTTTTATCGCCTCCCTGGCCAAAATTGGGCAACAGGTAGCCGTCGACGAAGTGAATGCTGGCATCAAGCAAGGTGCGGTCGCCAGTGGCACGATAAAACGCAATCGCGCCCTGGATCATGTGGCCGAGGTTGTAGAGTTCATGGCCCCACCGTTGCACGTCTGGTGCCATGCGATCCTTCGCCCGATCACCAACGTAGTACGTATTGAGATAGCCGCTAGGTTCTTGAACTTCAACGACTTCCTTAATGATCTTGTCCGCCAACGCGTGCAGTTCAGGTCGATCACCGGACTGTAAGACGAAGGCGACAGCCTCTGTCCACTTATACACATCGGAGTCCGCGTAAACCGGCCCGCGCTGCGCAGCATCACTCTTACCGACAAGCCGCAAGAAGTTATTCATCCGCCCATTGGATTCGAGCAGCCTCTCCATCGACGGGATGCTCTTGTCGACATTGGTCTCTCGGCGCGCTCCCCAAAACCCTTGAGAGATCGTGACCGCGCGCACTGGAACGTTGTGTAACTTGGCGTAGGGAGACTTATCAACTAAAAGAATGCCCTCATCTTTCCAGTCAAGATTGGACGTCTTCGGGCTGTATCCCCATGACGACGGCAGGAAATTCGGGATAGGCACGGAACTCACCGTGGCCGCGGAGAGGGCCGAGCCAACAAATTGCCGCCGCGAAATCTGCGATCGTTTTGGCATGTTAACCTCCTCAGGGCTGCATTTACAGTAGGAGAGACAAGGGTCGCCGCCGTAGCTGATTCTGAGCGCACCGCTTAAGAAGACCAACTGAAATCAGGTAAACGTTTACCATGCAACCCTGCGGTTTGCAAGGTGCCCAGCTCCGACTCTGACTGCAACTGATCGCGCACGTCAACCAAGGTGGCGACCGTGTCCACGACTCCTCAATCGCTCGAAAGCGCGTGACACAATGACTGAGGGGCGGTCATCCTGCCGTAGTTCGGAGTACCGGACGAAACTCCTTGCCAGGATGACTATTAGGTGGTAAACGCTTACCATAAATCATCCGGCATGAATTTTCGTGCACTCATGCTTTCACAAGGACCATTCATGACCAGAAACCCCGCCTTCATTGCTGCCTTTTTCGCGGCAATGATTATCACCGCTTGTTTCACTGCGAAAGGCGCGGGTCCCGCCAAACTGCAGGTTACTGGGTTTGGAAAATCGAAAGAGGGACGCAACAAGAAGGGTCTTGAGGCCGTTGTCATTACTTACGACGCGGCTCTTGTCTCTCTACGCGTCCCAAATCGCAGCGGAAGAATTGCAGATATCGTACTCGGGTATGACGACGTCAATAGGTACGAACAGGACAAATCGTACTTTGGCACTACCATTCGGCGGTACGGCAACCGAATCGCTGGCGGCCAATTTACACTCGACGGAATTGGTTTTCATTTGCCAAAGAATGACCGTCCCAACAGCCTGCACGGAGGAATCCAGGGTTTCAACAAGCGGGTGTGGATGGATGTTGATCGTCCTAATGAAGATGCCCAGGTTCTCGAATTGTCCATCGTGAGTCAAGATGAAGGAGAGGCAACCCTGGCACCTTCTTACGACAGAACCGGGGATCCAGTTTTACAGCGGAAACTTCCTGGGTGGCACCGCTCGCGACAAGAGCGGACAGGTCTCCGGCCAGCGCACCGGTTTTTGCATGGAAACACAACACTTTCCCGATTCCCTGAATCATAGGAACTTTCCGTCCGCGGAATTGAGATGTTCAAACCTATCGGTCAACGACAGTCTTCAGGCGTAAGATTCGGAAGTAGGATTCCGCGGGATGATACGACCACGGGGCTGGGTCTAGTCCGCGCGATTCAGGTAGGAGTGGAAGTCGAAGGCGCTCGTGGCGCCCGGGAGCATTTCCGGCCGACGCTAACAACACCTATTACGAGGAGGATCGAGAGCGGATGCTGTTAGCGGCGCTACGAGAACAAGTGTTGGAAGCAAACATGGATCTTGTCCGAAGAGAATTAGTGCTTTCGACATTTGGCAACGCAAGCGGCATCGCCCGCGATGACGGCTTGATCGTCATTAAGCCTAGTGGTGTTCCCTACGAAGCGATGAAGGCGGAGCATCTCGTCGTGACCGACCTGCAAGGCAAAGTCGTCCAAGGGACCCTACGGCCGTCTTCGGATCTTCCCACACATGCTGCTCTCTACCGCGCTTTCCCTTCGATCGGCGGGATTGCCCACACTCACTCGGAATACGCCACAGCCTGGGCCCAGGCCCGCAAACCGATTCCGTGTTTCGGTACCACGCACGCTGATTATTTCCACGGGCCAATTCCGCTAACCGATTCCATGGCGGATGACGAAATCAAAGGTGAATACGAGGCCAATACAGGAGTGGCGATTATTCGCGCGTTCAAGAAAATTGACCCCCAGGCTGTCCCGGCAGTATTGGTGGCAAACCACGGTCCTTTTGCCTGGGGCGCAGACCCGCGGAAGGCAGCGGAAAACGCCTGGATGCTCGAAGCTGTCGCTCGTATGGCTTACTTCACGATCGGGATCAATCCGCGCGCCAGGTGCGTCAGTAAGACGCTCCACGATCGGCATTTTTTGAGGAAGCACGGCAAAGAAGCTTATTATGGGCAGGCGAGGTCAAAGGAATGACGCTGCTATTTGCTTCGGCGGATGCTTCACGTCTTGTACGTCTATCCACGGTTGATCTGGTCATCATTGTTTTCTATTTCGCGTTGGTGCTGGCTATCGGCTTCTACTTGAAGGAGCGGTCGAATACGGGCGAAGATTTTTTCATGGCCGGAAGAGAAATGACTGCCTGGATCGCGGGGCTCAGTTTCCTTTCCGCCAATCTCGGCTCTCTGGAATTGATGGGTTGGGCCGGCGCGGCATATCAGTACGGCATTCTCGCGGCTCACTGGTATTGGATCGGCGCAATCCCTGCAATGCTGTTTCTCGCCCTAGTGATGATGCCCTTCTACTACATTTCTAAAACGCATTCTGTGCCGGGCTATTTGAAGCTTCGGTTTGGAGAAGGGAGCCGCGCACTATCGTCGATCAGCTTTGCGCTGATGACGGTGCTGATGAGTGGAATCAACATGTATTCGATGGCGCTGGTCCTCAAGATTATTCTCGGGTGGAACATCAACTTCAGCATTTGGGTTTCCTCTTTGACAGTTGCCATCTATGTTTCGCTCGGCGGGTTGCGTTCGGCAATTTTTAACGAAGTCTTGCAGTTTATTCTGATTTGGGCTGGGGCACTGCTGATTCCGATACTCGGACTTACCGATGCCGGTGGATGGGGTGCATTAAAAACACGGATCGCGACAAACGCTTCCGCAGAGTACACGCACCTTTGGAGCACGCTGGGCAGATTCGACGATAACCCCATGGGCATTCACTGGACGGGAATCGTCTTCGGATTGGGAGCGATCATTTCCTTCGGTTATTGGACCACGGACTTTCTGGTGGTGCAGCGAGTGCTATCCGCTAAAGATCTTCGCGCTGCGAAAATGGCCCCGATCATCGGCGCAGGCTTCAAAATGATGGTTCCCTTCATCGTGATTCTGCCCGGCTTGCTGGCGCTCGCGGTTTTACCCATGAAGCTGACCGGCGAAGCGCAAGCCATCGCGACCGGCGGCCATAGCTACAACGAAGTCCTACCCCTCATGCTGGCACGATATTGCGGCCCGGGCTTGCTTGGACTTGGGATCACCGCCCTGATTGCCGGGTTCATGTCCGGGATGGCTGGCAATGTGAGTGCGTTTACTACGGTGTGGACATACGACATTTACCGTGCGTTGATAAAAAGAGACGGCAGCGATCAGCATTATGTCAGTATGGGCCGCTGGTCCACAATCATCGGAGTGATTATCAGTGTGGGCACGGCCTATCTAGTGATGGATTTCAAAAGCATCATGGACTATGTTCAGGCGCTCTTCAGCTTTTTTATCGCACCACTATTTGGAACAGTCATTTTGGGAATGTTGTGGAAGCGTGCGACACCCGCAGGCGGATTCCTGGGATTGTTGGCCGGGACCTTATCGTCAATCGGGATGTGGGCATGGGTCAAGGTCGATTCCTCCGCATTGCGCTACGTCGCGCTTTCCGCGCACGCACGTGATATGGCGGAAAACATGTACCGGGCGCTGTGGTCCTGGGTCGTCTGCGTGTTGGTGACCATCGCTGTGAGCATGCTCACCAAACCCAAACCGGACTCCGAACTGAAGGGCTTGGTTTACGGCGTGACGGATATTCCATCCGAGTCGTATGTCACGGTGTTCCACCGGCCGTGGTTCTGGGCCTCCGTGGTTGCTGTTCTCTTCTTGGTGGTTAACGTAGTCTTTTGGTGAGGCGCTATGAAAACTGGCGGTTCGCTTTCTATATGGTTTTTTATCGGAGCGTCACTTCTCGTCAATGGCCTGCTGATTTTCGGCGCAGGCGTGTATGAACTGTTCCACCCGCCAGAAGAGCAGGTTGTGCTGCATGGCTTGCACGCGAACGTCTGGTGGGGCGGGATACTGGCGGTGATCGGAGGCGTTTACTGCATTTATTTTGCGCCGGGAAAAGGCCGCCTCTGAAGGAGAAAGCGACGGAACCGACGATGGCTAACATGCGGAAGATGACGATGGGCGTGATCGTGGGGAATCGGGGATTTTTCCCCGATCACTTGGCGAAGACCGGCCGGGAAGAGATGATTCACGTATTGCAAAATGCAGGCATAGATGTCGTCGTGCTCGGGTCGGAGCAGAGCAAGCATGGGGCTGTGGAAACGTACGAAGAAGCAAAGCGCTGCGCGGAGTTGTTCAAATCCAAAGCCGATTTAATCGATGGTGTCATCGTCACGCTGCCGAATTTCGGAGATGAGCGCGCCGTAGCAGACACACTTCGGCTTTCGAGATTGAACGTGCCGGTGCTGATGCAAGCCACGCCGGATACGCCTGGCAAAATGGCTATCACGCACCGGCGCGACAGTTTCTGCGGAAAAATGTCCGCCTGTAACAACCTCCGCCAGTTCGGAATTCCGTATTCATTGACAACCTTGCACACCATGACGCCAGATTCCCTGGAGTTCAAGAAAGACCTGGAATGGTTTGCGGGCGTATGCCGTGTGGTAAAGGGACTGCGCAATTTGCGCATTGGTGCGCTAGGTGCACGACCGACGGCGTTTAATACAGTCCGTTATAGCGAGAAACTGCTGGAGTCGAGCGGGATTTCCGTAGAGACGCTGGACCTGAGCGAAGTGCTGGGGCGCATCAGCCGCATGAAGGACACCGATGAGCACGTTTTGCTAAAGTTGAGGTCCATACAATCCTATGTGACGACCACCGACATCCCCCAGGCGGCGCTCGTCAAAATGGCCAAGCTCGGAGCGGTTGTCGACGACTGGATGAAAAGCGCACAGGTGCAAATCAGCGCGGTGCAGTGCTGGACTTCGCTGGAAGAAAACCTGGGAGTCGTTCCATGCACAGTCATGAGCATGATGAGCGATTCACTGCTTTCTAGTGCCTGCGAAGTTGACGTTTGCGGTGTGCTCGGTATGCATGCTTTACAACTGGCTTCGGAAACGCCCAGCGCGCTGCTCGACTGGAATAACAACTACGGAAACGATCCTAACAAGGCCGTGTGTTTTCACTGCAGCAACTTGCCGAAACATTTCTTCAAAGACGTGAAGATGGATTTCCAGGAAATCATCGCAGGTACTGTAGGCAAGGAAAATACTTTTGGCACGTGTGTTGGACGCGTCAAGTCCGGCGCCATGAGCTTTGCCCGATTTTCCACCGATGATGTCCAGGGAAGAATCCGTGGTTATACTGGCAGGGGAAGATTTACGGATGATCCGCTAGAGACGTTCGGCGGCGCTGGCGTCGTGGAGATCCCTGGACTGCAAGGACTTCTTCACTATATTTGCGAGCAAGGATTTGAACACCACGTCGCTGCGAACTTTTCGAGCGTCGCCCCGATTGTGCACGAAGCAACCACGCGCTATCTGGGCTGGGACATGTACGCACACACTGAGTAACGGTTTATTTCGTTCGGAGCGGATAACTAATCCCATGGCAATTGTGGCGGGAGTGGACTTTGGCACCCTCAACGTTCGCGTTTCCCTCGTGGATAGCGAGCGCGGACTACTGGCGACGGCGCTTGCGGAATACCCGCTCCATCGCAAGCGCGAAGATCCTGAATATGCAACGCAATCGCATGACGATCACATGCGCGCTTTGGCCATCGCCACCCGTGAAGCCTTACAGAAGGCCCGTGTCTCCGGCGATCAAGTGCAAGCGATGGCGGTCGATACCACCGGCTCCTCTGTGATTCCGGTTGGGAAAAATCTACATCCGCTCGGAGAATACTACCTCTGGTGCGATCACCGCGCCAAAACTGAAGCAGCAGAAATCACGGAAGCTGCACATCGTGAAGAATTGCAAGCCATCCAGTGGTGCGGTGGCGTGTATTCGTCCGAGTGGGGATTCTCAAAGCTGTTGCATTGGCTGCGACATAACCCTGCGAAGCGCCCGGAATTCATGTCCGCGTTCGAACACTGCGACATGATCGCCGCTACTCTCTGCGGCATTACCGAGCCGCGGGAAGTAAAGCGCAGCGTTTGTGCAATGGGTCATAAGTGGCTGTGGAATCCGCAGCTTGGTGGCCTGCCCTCAGAAGAGTTCCTTGTTAGCGTAGACCCTTTGTTTGCAGGAGTGAGAGACAAACTGCAGGGCGAATATGTAACCTCGGAGCACATTGCTGGCAGTCTCTCTCCCTTCTGGGCCGAAAAGCTCGGCTTGAAGGCGGGTACTCCCATACCCGTGGGCGCGTTTGATGCTCATTGGGATGCCATAGGCGCAGGCTGCCGCACCGAGGACATCGTGAATGTCATCGGCACTTCGACTTGCATCATTGGCATCACGCCGTCGGTAAACCTGGTTCCTGGTGTCTGTGGAGTCGTACAGGGGAGCGTGCATCCCCACCGCACTGGAATTGAAGCCGGTCTCTCGGCCGTGGGAGACATCTTCCATGCAATTGCCGTCCGCGCCGGAACCGATGTTGCGGCGCTCAGTGGCGGACTCGAGAATTATCGCGCCGGACAAACTGGCCTTCTCCGCGTGACCTGGGACAACGGAGACCGCACGGTGCTTGTAAACCCGAACTTGCGAGGGATTACCCTCGGTTGGAACCTGCAGAGCACCTCCCAGGATGAACTGTTTGCGGCGATCGAAGGCACTGCCTTGCATACTCGGATCATCTTGGATCGCATGGCCGAGCATGGTGTGAACATCAAGCGCGTGATCAATGCAGGTGGCATTCCGCAAAAAAACAACGTACTCAATCAAATCTACGCGAATGTGCTGGAGAGGCCGGTTCTCGTTCCGAGCAAGAGCGTCGTTAGTTTGGGTTCTGCGATTTTCGCTTTTCTCGCCGCGGGGACGTTCAAGACGGTGGAAGAGGCTCAAGATAAGATTTGCCCGGAGCACTCGATATTTGCGCCTGAACCAGCGGCGCAAAGGGTATACAACTCGCTCTATCCACTCTATCAAAAGCTGTATTTCTCTTTTGGCCGGCCGCAGGACACTTCGTTGGGCGATGTCCTGCCAAAGTTGATACTCTTGGCCCAGCAAGCCAACTAGTGCACTCGAGCCTGACAGCACCGGCGAGACAGGCGCTCGCTCCATTAGACGCTCAACACCGGACATGGAGCGTCACTCCCCATTGCCAACAAGATTCTCGGGCACTCACGGACTGGAAACTCTGAGTTGAGGAATTCAGTCTGTCTCGAGCAAGGTTCTGCTGTTTTTCGGCAACCTCGGCTGGCCAGCCCCGTTCCTTGCCGGTCTAATGGCTCTTCATCTAACTCTTGCCTTGTGCGCGCAGCTCATTCTCCCCGTTAGCTCTGGGCGCGCATATCTCGACCGAAAGGTGCTTCAACCAGCGAGTCTATAAGGAACTGGCTCCGATGAGAAGGGACCAAGTGGACCTTTCCAACGCGGTAGTCTGGATCCCGGACTCAAAAACTCCGAACGGCATCGCCGAGCTTCCCCTCACTCCTTTGGCAGCTGAAGCCTTGCGGCGCCTTTAAGACCGGATATTGTTTCGGATGATGATGCGGATGGTGACGTGATAGTGTCTCAATTACGCTCCCACCGCTTCTCCTGCCGCTTGCAGATTGGCTAATCGCATCTCCGAATACTTGCGAGAGAGGATCACGCCGTCCGCACCTCCGCTGAACGCCGCTCGCACCGCATCGCGCACGTCCTGCGGTTCGGTTTTCTTTTCCCCTTGGCCAGTGGGAATATCGATGTCAATACCGGGCCAGATTTTTACAGCATCTCCCACACCCGCAACAGCCCGCCGCGCCTCCCGCTCTACGTAATTGGCTGAAAGCCCCTTGCGCGAAAGCTCCGCACCTGCCTCTCCCTTGTAGTTCTGCACTTTATACGTAAGCTCAAGCACTTCATCTGGTGACAAATCTCCAAACAGTGTGCGGCTCACGCTTTTGCTGTAAGAGGCCAGACGCGGCCCGCCACAGTTGTTGTAGAGTACAACCTTCAAAAAATCGGAATACTTTTGGAACTCGGCGTAATCCTGTTCGGCGCGATAGAAAGGACTGAAGGAATTGTTGTGCCAAATATGCCAGCCCACCGCGCAATCACGCCGGATTGATTTTGCAACCTGATAGATGTTGGTGTACGTACTTTTTTGCCCATCGTTCCACAACTTTTCCCAAGCAAGAATCTCGGGATACTGGACCAGCAACCGCCAGTGAGAAACAAAGTAGCCGTCGCTCGGGCGCGATCCTGTCCGAGATTGGCGCACCAATGACGCCAGCCGCGTATAACCCTCAACCGCACGATTTGCATCTATGCCTCGGGAGCTTGCCTCGCGCTTGCAATTATCACAGAAGCAAGTCACGTCTCCTGGATCGCCATTACCGGCGCCGTGTGATGAGCCAATCGCGTTATTGAACGGCCCCTGCCTCTCACTCCCCCACATGACCCCATCAATCGGATAACTGCGTACATAATCCTCAGTCAGCGCACGCCAAAACGCCTGGACCTCGGGGTTGTGGAAACAAAGCGTTCCGGCCTTCTTCCCCGAAAGCGTCACTTCCTGCAACCGCTCAACACCTTCCAAATCCCGCCGAAAAACATCCTCGTACCAACAGAATGTTTTCATCTTGCGGGATCGCGCTTTTGGCAGAACGCTTTCGAGTACGTCAAACCCTGGATGGTCCGGCGCCTGTATTTTCTTGAGAGATGTATCCCTGTAGAACTTTTCATGCGTGCTAGCGAAGTTACCTCCATGAAAGCTCGTGTCATATTCCTGTTTGCCGTGGTCCGGCAATGGCTGTCCCGGAACTTGTCTCCCGGCGATTCCACGCCCATAAGAAAACGCGGCAATGAACAAGGCGTTAATGCGTGCGCTTTGAAATCGCTCCAATACAGGTTCAACATTTTCATCGACAAATGAGACCGCACCCACTTGAATCCCAATCGTGTGTTGTTCTTGCGACTGAGGGAATCGCGGCACCACAGTTGGCGGCACAACAGTGGCTGCGGCGATCATCTTTGCAAATTCTCTCCTGGACAATTCCATAGTCTCCCCTTTCTAAGACAGCACTAAAACCTCGTGGTCCAAAATCTGCTTAACTTCCACACTTACCCAGTCCTGCTGGTTCATTAGAGGCGGCTGAGTTCGTGACACCAGCGATTCAACCTTGCGGATGTGGAGATCGCTTGGAGCTTTGATTCGCATCTGTAGCGGACCCACCGGAATCAATTCGTCGATTGGACCACGCCACGCACCTTCATTCGTGAGGTTCACGAGATGAACGATGAGGGAATTCGATTGCCGATATAAATGACAGTCAATCAATCCCGCGCCTTGAACTTGGAATCCAATGCGATCTCCCGCCGCCCACCTCACAAGGTTGGCGAGTAGAGTCCCGTGGTCCGGGAGGTTGTAACGCGCATAGCGGCTGTCAATGTCGGCTGGCAAATATGCGATTTTGGAATTTATGACCAATGCGGGAATGTTAGTTGTAGGTTGCCGCATCCACGCCATCTCAGGCGGGAAAGCCGGAAACGATGGTACAAACGTAAGCGGCACAATCACGCCGGGTTCAGTTCGCAGCTCCTCTAACACGCCGCCGAACGTAAGAATATCTGTGTCATCAAATCCAGCGAGTACGGGATGACGCTCGCCCGATGATGGATCGTCCGGCACTTTCGGTCCCCACACTTTGCCGCGCCTCTCGGGTATCAATCGCAGATACGAGTTGTCCTGTAACGGCGGCTTGAGGAATAGTTCCGGGGAGGGCGCGTGTGCGCCGAACAGGTCGGCTAGGGCAAAGTCTCGCCTTGCATCTCCCCATTCGTCATAGACGCTGGTAGCACCCGTGGCAATCACCGCGCCGCCGCGCCGGGCAAATTCACGGATTGTTTGACACTCTGTATCAGAGAGCACGCCCACGTTCGGCAAAATCAAAACGGCGAGATCGCTGTACTGTGCAATGTCCGCCGAGCAAATCGGAACATACGGAATTCGCGCTCGAACCAATGCTTGGGTAAATCCACGGTATGGGAGGTCAACGCGATCCGCCGCGCTATCTCGGCCAAAATAGTCCGTATTCCGTTGCGACCAAATGACACCCACGGATGCGTAAGGGCGGCGGTTCCTCAAGTAGTGTTCATTCTGTTTATGCCACTGGAATATCCGTTCGGGAGTGCGGTACAGGCGGCGGTCATCGTGATATGCACCAACCATGTGCCACCACGGTCCCAACCCGCCGCTGATTCCCTCTATCATCCACATGCGGGCTTCCGGCTCGGGTTTCGCCGCCACACGGGCTTGATACAGGGCCATGCTCTCAATCGCCGTCTTATTCCATCCGAGTAATCCATTTACGAGCTTGGCTGTATCACCGTTCTCCTGGAAACTCTGAAAGCCCGAGGATGTGTTACGTTGCTGATGGTCCAGCAAAAGAAATTGCGAACGCCTTGCGATCTCGCGGAAATCACGGAACACGAGGCTTTGGTAAGTAACCGAACCGCTGTTCATTCCCAACCAGAGGCAATGCGGTCCTCCAGATTCTTGAGTGACGCGGGTATTGTTGTCCCACAATTCCATGCGCCGGGCGTAATTCCATTCAATCCACTTTCGGTACACCGAGTCATTCCAGTCCTTTTGCTTCGGCAACGATTGGTCCGTCCGTTCGCGGAACTTACGCGCACAGTTATCGCAATAGCAAATCTGATTGCGATTTAAGCCGCCGCTCCAACTGTTGTCCCCGAAGCCTTCTGGATGCGAACGCTCGATAATTTCCTGAAAGATGTTCGGAAGATATTCATCGTAGTACGCGCTGTTGACGCAAGTGATGTAGCGATCCGCCACTTGATACGGTTCGCCGGATTGTTGCCGAGCCATCCAATCTGGATGTGCTCGGTAGAAGTCCTCGGCTACGCGGCTGGAATCCATTCGCGCAAGCACAACCAATCCATCTTGATGCGCGGCGTCGGCCAGTTCACCGTAAAGATCGCGGTCCCCTAGAAACCCTGCGCGATGGTGCAATGGGAACTTGCTCGGATAATACGCAACGATGCCTCCGGCGTTTATGACCACGCCTTGCACCGCCGTACGTTTCCAGAATTCCCTCCACCATTCGATGTCATATCGAGCGGGATCGCGTTCCGTGATATTGGTTTGGCCCCACCGGATGGTGCGGCGATACCACGGTGTCGGAGTATCGTCCTGGGCCATGAAGGTTTTGGGAACAGTTGCGATAAGGGTTGCGCCGATAGCACTCTGTACAAACTCGCGTCTGTTCATAATTCACATAATTCAGAACGCGAGCCGCATCTCAAATTGCAAA
>MNIJ01000202.1 GCA_001919715.1 Acidobacteria bacterium 13_1_20CM_58_21 | reverse complement strand
GCCCACCACGGAAACATCTTTCGGAACTTGCAGACCTGCCCGTCTCAGCTCACGCAAGGCTCCCACAGCCATTAAATCATTGGCAGCGAGGATCGCTGTCGGTCTGCTCTTCAACCTCAACATTTCTCCTACGACCTGCTCTCCACTCTCCAGCTTGAAATTTCCTTCGAGAATCAACGGTTCTGTGTGCAGTGACGCTCGATGACTCGTCATCGTTTCGAGGAAAGCCTGCCGCCTAAATTGTGCCGATTTGAAGCGCACCGGGCCACTTATGAAAGCAATCTGCCGGTGGCCAAGCTCAAGAAGATGTTCAACCGCTTCATGAACACCTTTTTCATAATTTACTCGGATATTGCTAGTATGCGGACCTACCTTTCCGATATCCAGAAAAACTACGGCAATTTCGCGTGATGACAGGCGCTCGATCACGGAAAGATCCATCTCCGTCGTTAGAATCGTGGCACCCAGAACCCTCAATTCCAACAGACGCTGCACGTATCGGGCGTCGCGCGCAGGCTCGTAATTCGTATTGAGAACAATAACGTCGTACCCCAATTCCAGGGCTCTCTCCTGAATGGATTTCACAAGGTCTGGGAAAAACGGGTTAGTAATGTCTGAAATAATCAGTCCCAGCGTGCGGCTCTGACCAGACGCCAGATTGCGCGCGTGTATGTTTGGCGTGTAGCCTACATTTTCAATCGCGCCCAGAACCCTGCGTTTCGTTTCATCGCTGACGTAGCGCGTCTTATTGATGACGTGCGAGACGGTGGCGGTGGACACGCCAGACAACTTGGCGACGTCTTTTATTCTAACGCCACTCATACCGGAGGCTTTTCCTTAAGGTCAGTCTGGCAGCGCAAAGTTGGAAGAGATGAAGCTGCATTTTTGACATCCTCCCGCTCATGAACGAGGGGGATTGCCTACTGAGCTCGCGATGTTAACTCCTTTGATTTCAGCGCGGCTTGCTCTGCTACCCCGCCCTGAAGTGCTGGGCTTGCGCTCGCCTCTCGGTCAAGAACCCGCGCCGGGGCCCACCGCCACCACAAAGTATGTCGCCGGCGTGGTGCCCACATTCTTGATCCCATGCTGGTCATTCGAACGCACGAATCCGACAGAGCCCGGCCCGAGACGGTAGCTCGTGCCGTTGACGGTCAGCTCGACCGTCCCTTCTCGAATCAGCCACATTTCGGAGTGCACATGGTGGTGTGCCGCGTGCGGCGCCCCGCCCGGAGGCAGCGTGGTTTCATGCACCTCCAAGGACTCGCCGGTGGCCAGCTTGCCCTTCAGAACGTCGCGGATCTCCGCGTTGTTCGGCGTTCGAATGGGCAGCGCTTCGAACGGATACATTGCCGATGGCATGGATTCCTCTTGTGCGGCCAGGTCCTCGGGCCGCAGAACGGCGGGGAACAGAGCCGGAAGCAAGAGGCATAGATCACGTCGCCTGATGGACATTTACATCTCCTTTTGCAATTCGCAAACGCCTTGTTCAGCGCATTCGACCAAATGCTGCCAAGGAAGCCCCTCGACATCGAGACAAAGAATCTTTAGCATTCCGTCATTTGTCAAGAGGCGCGGTTTCGGCCAAACCTTCGCTCACGGGTCGCGAATGGAGCGAACAGATGGCGGTACAGAGAAAGAGCAACCTCGCGGATTGGCACAATCCCAACTCCATGCGAAGGCCGGAGACAGACCGTCGGCTGCTCGAAGTCGCGGCGACTTCGTTTGTGGTTCTGTTTTGCGTCGTAGGCCTGGCTTTGCTGGGCGCCTCAGCGGTCGAGGGACTGGCCAAGGGACAAAGACCAGTATGAACGCACTCCGGATTCTGCGGCTGGGGACGCTGAAGGATGTAAAGCGCTTTGAAGATCATGTTCACTCACTGGGATTGACGATTCCCTGCGATAGCGAGATAGCGAGCGGTGCCGATCGACCGCTCGGATGGCCGCTCTCGCGCGGCGAAATCAAGATCGGCAACCGCATCGCCGTTCATCCGATGGAAGGATGGGATGGCACTGCGGATGGGAATCCGAGCGAGCACACTATCCACCGCTGGAAAAAATTCGGACGCAGCGGGGGAAAACTAATCTGGGGAGGTGAGGCGGTCGCGGTCTCGCACCAAGGGCGCGCGAATCCGAATCAGCTGGTGATGGCCCGGCATACCCGAGGGGGATTGGCGGGATTGCGAAAAATCCTGGTTGAAGAACATAAGCGGACCACGGGCTCGGAGGAAGGACTCTTCATCGGATTGCAGTTGACGCATTCCGGACGCTATTGCCGGCCGAATGCTCACGATCGAGCGGAGCCGCGCATTCTTTATCATCATCCGATCTTGGATCGAAAACTGGGATTGTCTCCTGACTATCTAGTTCTGACCGACGGCGAAATCGGTGCGATCATCGATGAATTTCATCACGCGGCGAAAATGGCGCAGGAATTAGGCTTCGACTTCGTGGACATCAAGCATTGTCACGGATACCTGGGGCACGAATTCCTAAGCGCGCATACGCGAGAAGGTAACTACGGCGGCAGTTTCGAGAACCGCACACGGTTCTTGCGGGAAGTGGTCGAAGGGATCCGCTCGATGGCGCCAGGAATTCACATCGGCGTGCGGCTCTCGGCGTTTGACACCGTGCCATTTCGTCCCGATCCGTCGCAATCGACGAAGGGAAAGTTGGGACCGGGAATTCCCGAACCGCATGACAGCTTGATTCCTTACCGCTGGGGATTCGGCGTGAATCCGTTCCATCCCACCGAGGCGGATCTCACCGAGACGATCCGGCTGCTGTCCTTGCTCGAGGATCTGGAGGTCCGGCTTGTGAACATCACCGCGGGGAGTCCCTACTACAATCCGCATATTCAACGGCCGGCGCTTTATCCGCCATCCGATGGATATCAGCCTCCGGAAGATCCCCTGGTTGGCGTGGCGCGGCAGATGAAAGTCACCCAACAATTGAAGCGGCTCTTTCCGAAGCTGATCCTGGTGGGAACGGCTTACAGTTACTTGCAGGATTTTCTGCCCCACGTGGCGCAAGCAGCCGTGCGCCAGGGATGGGTGGACGCAGTTGGTCTGGGAAGAATGATTTTGACTTATCCTGAGTTGCTCTGGGATGCCGCCGAAGGAAAAATCATTGAACACCGGCGAATTTGTCGAACGTTCAGCGATTGCACAACCGCGCCCCGGAAGGGCTTGCCGTCCGGTTGCTATCCGCTGGACAGTTACTACAAGACTTCCGCACTCGCGGAGCAGCTGAAGATTGCCAAAGCGAAGCGATGAAAATCGGATCCATCAATCAGCGGCAACAACTTGGCCGCAAGGTGCAGGGCATCGCCGCGGCGCTTCTGCCATTTAATGCCAATGGGCGAATTGCGGTCGAAGCTTTTCAAAATCATCTGCGTGCCACGCATAGCGCCGGATTGATGAATGCCGTGAACATGGACACCGGCTACGTCAATTATCTGAGCGAAACGGAAAAACTTGACGTGCTGCGCTGGACCCGAGAAGGTCTGGGCACCGACGCGGAATTTGTAGGTGGCGCCTATATCGAAGGGCAGCCAGGAGAAATCGTCGAACTCTACCGCAAGCAGATGGATGCCATTGTTCGACAGGGCGGAATTCCAATTCTGTTTCAAACCAGCCGGCTGCACGGGAAATCCGCCGCCGAGAAAGCGGCGGCTTATCGGGCAGCGTGCCGGGGATACGCGCACGTGCTGGCCTTTGAACTAGGACCAGTGTTTGCCCCGAACGGAGAAATCTTTGATGAAGAAACTTTTCGGTGGTTGATGGACATTCCGGAAATCAAGGGAATGAAACATTCGCCGGATTTCCGCATCTACACGGGAAACGATCTGGGCATCAACATGATCGAGTACGGATCGGATTATTTGCTGGGACTGGCGACGTTTGCCCCGGAGAAATTCGCCGAACGCGACCGGCTCTGGGAGGCGGGTGATCCTGCGTATTACGCCCTGTCGGATGCGCTGCAGTACTTGGGAAACGTGGCGTTTCGCGAGCCAGTTCCGGCGTACAAACATTCCGCTGCGGTGTTTTTGCATTCGACGGGGAGGATGCCGACGGACCTTCCCCATCCTAGGAATCCTCAACGTCCGCCTTGGGAAGTGGAGATTCTTCAAGATTGTGCGCGGCGGCTGGGTCTTTAACTAAGGCCCGAATTGCACGCACTATTTTAACTGTCTGAGACTCGCTTACCCTGCCCTGAGGTGCTGCGCTTGCGCCATTGGGGGCAAAAAGGAGTAACAGATCTGTTCCGGTAGACGTATGCTAGGTACAGGTAACACCCGCCCATTGCCGGTTCGCAGGAGTTCTCTGTGGCCGGTTTCCAGTCTTGTCGCCCGGAACGTAAGTCGGTGATTGGACCGCTGCGCATTTTGGGTGGGGAGGTCCATGGTGTCCGGAGCCTTTGGGCGTTTTTGGTCACTTGGTTTCCTGGCGGGATTCGCCGCCATCACCAGCAGCGTAGCGCTTGGGCAATGGCCGTCCGTCTCTTCCCCAAAGCAGCCCATCGATACGAGCCAGCGCGTCACCCTCCGAGGCAACATACATCCGCTAGCCCAGGCCCGCTACGATCAGGGTGCGGTTGTTGATTCGTTTCCAGCTGAACGCATGCTTCTCCTCCTTAAGCGCTCCCCCGCGCGGGAGACCGCACTTCGCCAGTTTATTGAGGATGCCCACGCTCCCGGCAGCCGCGGCTATCACCAGTGGCTCACGCCGGAGCAGTTCGGCAGGCTGTACGGCCCGGCTGATGCGGATGTCGCGGCGGTCGTCGCCTGGCTCCAGTCGCATGGCTTTTCCGTAGCCCGCGTCAGCAGGGGCAAAACAGCCATTGAATTCTCGGGCAACGCCGGGCAAATCCGCGGGGCCTTCCTCACGGAAATCCACACCTACCTCGTCCAGGGAGAAGAGCATCACGCCAACGATCGCGATCCTCAAATTCCCGCCGCGCTCGCGCCGGTCGTCGCGGGAATCACCGCGATGAACGATTTCCGGCCGAAGTCGCACAGCGTCGTTCTTGGCAGAGCCACCTATGAACTCAGCACACACCAGGTGAGGTCGGCGTGGACACTCCATGCCTTCGCTTTGGCGCTAGCCCCTAGCGATTTCGCTGTCCAGTACGACCTGAATCCCCTCTACGGCGCAGGCATCAACGGGGACGGTGTAACCATCGGCATCATTGGTGCCTCCAACGTCGACCCTGCGATCGTTGCCGCATATCGCGCCCTTTTTGGCCTGCCCGCCAAGGCGCTCAACGTGGTCATCGACGGCCAGGATCCTGGCCTGAACGGGGCTGCCCTTGAATCCTACCTCGATGTTGAACTTGCCGGCGCAGTTGCGCCAGGCGCCGCAATCAATCTCTACACGTCCGCCGACAGCGCTCTCGAATCCGGTCTAAATCTTGCTGCCTTGCGGGCAGTCGACGACGACCAGGCCGCCGTCCTCAGTACCAGCTACGGGAACTGCGAACAATTTCTTGGTTCGGCCGGAAACCAATTCTGGGCCGCCGTGTGGGAACAGGCCGCCGCCCAAGGCCAGACGTCGTTCGTCTCCGCCGGGGACGGCGGCTCAGCGGGCTGCGACAACTTCGACATCCCGCAGGTCGCGCAACAAGGGCTTGCGGTAAACGGTTTCTCTTCGACTCCTTGGAACATATCTGTCGGGGGCACCGACTTCTTCTACAGCACCTTCAACGGCACGGCTGCCGCACAGAACGCTGAGCTGGCGACCTTCTGGAACCTCACGCCAACGATGCTGCCAGCCAACTCTCTCCTCAAACCTATACCTGAACAACCCTGGAACCACGCCTTTGGCTTTAACCTTTCGACTGGAGGAGTCTTTAGCTCGGGCAACCCCACCATCGTTGCCGGCGGCGGTGGCGCCAGCAGTTGTACTGCGGGCGTGGTTGCCTCGAGCGGCTCGTTCGCCTCCTGCGCTGGCGGCTATCCCAAGCCAGCCTGGCAAACAGGCAGTGGCGTGCCCGCCGACGGGGCACGCGACCTTCCCGATATTTCTCTGTTCGCCGCCGACAACGCGAACGATAGCTTCTATCCCATTTGCGCCTTTTCTGACGATTGCATTCCGGACGAGGAGGGCGTAAGGATCGTGGGTATCGGCGGCACTTCTGCTTCTTCGCCCGCCATGGCCGGCATTATGGCCCTCATCAACCAGAAATACGGGCCACAGGGCCAAGCCAACTTCACACTCTATCCGCTTGCCGCCCAGCATCCCTCGGTGTTCCACGACATCTCGATCAGTAGCAACAACGTGCCTTGCCTGCAGGGCACACCTTCCTGCGCACGCAGCACTATCAACGACAACACCAAGGGTCTTTACACCCTGGGCCAATACTATGCGCGCGCAGGCTATGATCAGGCCACCGGCCTCGGCAGCGTCGACGCCGCTCTGCTCCTCAAGTACTGGACTTCCGTGCAATTCACGCCCACGACCACCACACTTAGCCTTAGCCCGACGAGTTTTACACACGGAACTCCCGTCACCGTCAGTATCGGTGTCACCGGTAATGGCGGCACGCCTTCCGGCCAGGTTGACTTGGTCACCACCGCCACTCCTCCCATCAATACGGGCGTGGGCGAACTCGCGCTCGAAGGCGGCACGGTAGCAAGCAGTTTCAAGAATTTTCCCGGCGGGCAATACGATGTGATTGCGAAATACGGCGGCGACACCATCTTCGCGCCAAGCAGTTCTTCTCCGGTTACCCTCAATGTGGCCCCGGAAGCCAGCACTACGTCTGTCTTTGGCAGCTACTTCAACTTCAACAGCCTTTTATTCGTCAGTATGTCCGACGGTGGCAGCTACACTTACGGCTCCTACATCGCCATCGATGCCCAACCCACGGGTGTCAATGCTGCCCCAGGCTCAACGGATGGAATCGCCACGGGTACCGCCAACTTTCTCGATACGGCGAGCACTGGCACGGCCAGCGCCGGCCCGGTCAGTCTCACCTCCAACGGTGTGGCTGAGTGGATCCCCGGCAGTGGATTTCCAGCTGGAACGCATAGTCTAAGTGCCAGCTACTCGGGCGACGCCAGCTTCAACGCATCTTCAAGCACTGCTCCGCTCACCTTTACGATCATCAAGGTGATACCCACGGTTAACCTTTCCTCGAACGCCAGCCGAGTCGTGGCGGGCTCACCTACGGCGCTCACCTTGCTGGTTCTTGCTTCCAACACTGCACCAGCTCCCACCGGTACCGCCACGTTCTACTCCGGTTCCATCGTGCTAGGCGCCGCATCAATTGACCCGGATCCCTTTAATCCTCACATTGGGGCTGCCATCCTTCACACCACGGCTTTGCCGCTGGGCGTAGACTCCGTGACCGCGACCTATAGCGGCGACGCCAACTGCAATCCCGCAACATCTTCTGCCATCAATATCACGGTCCAGCAACCCGCCAGCGTGTCCGCCGTCGTCAATCCAAATCCTTTTAATGAGGCGCAGTCCTTCACCCTCGCGGTCACCGTTTCCAGCGTTGCGGGCTTACCTACTCCCACCGGAATCGCGGAATTCCGTGGCTACGGCGAAGAGTCTTCCTTTAGTGGTGCTGCGGCACTGGTAAACGGCTCGGCAAGTTTCACCGGGGACGGCAACTCTTTCAATCCCGGCAAGATCACTTTTGATGTCTCCTACGACGGCGACTCTACTTACGCCCCGGCCCATGCGCGCATCTTGGCAAATGAGACAGTTCCATTCAGCGTTGGCGGAACTCCCGTTACCATCGTGGTTCCCGGTTCAACGACGGGCAACACTTCAATCGTGACGGTCACGCCAATGGGTGGATTTACCGGCGCGGTCAATTTCACTTGTGCGCTCTCTGCCTCCCCACCGGCGGCGAACTATCTTCCCGGTTGCAGTATTCCGTCTTCTGTCAACATTACTGGTACAGGCGCGGTGACCGCCACGATGACTATCAGATCTACCGCTGCGAGTTCGAGCGCGTTCGTCTTTCCCTCACCGAATCGCTCGGGCTGGCTCGCGGCGCGCGCCGGAGTAGCCCTGCTCGGCATGGTCGTATTCGGAATCCGGGCCCGAGGGCGCAGGCCACTCTCCTGGTTGAGTTTCCTTTTCGTTATGGTAATTGTCGGCGGTCTCGTTGCATGCTCCGGCACGGGTAGCGGTCGAGGTGGCGGAATTCTCGGCACGACACCTGGCAACTACATGTTTACTGTGACTGTGACGACGCCGGGCCCCGACGCCGCCCTCCCCACGATCTCAGCTAACACCAAGGTAATCGTCGCCATCCAGTAGTTTCGGTCAGGCAGTGGCGACACGACGGGGATTTTCTGCGGTTTGCTAGATAGACGGAGTCAATGAGCGCGTTCATAGCTTCAAGAAGATGTTCCGTTTGTACAGCCAATAGCACATGTACCACATGACCAGCAGAATGGTGCATGCTTGCGCTACCGGAGCGAGTGTCCCGACGAATTTGTAGTGCAAGGTGAAAACTCCGACGGCACGATCCAGCCATCCGACCAGAATCATGCTCAACGAATAAATGAAAATGGAATTCATGCCCACGACGACAAGGGGAAATGTCCATTTGCGATAGCCGCGTGCTTCAACCAACCAATAGAACCCGATGAACATGAAGAGCACCCAGCCGAGGCTATACAGCACGAAGGATGCCGTGCCGACCTGTTTGATGAAGGGAATCCACGGGTGTAAAGCAAAGGCTAGCGCAAAGGAGAGCGCCATTCCTGCGGCCAGTTTGGTCAGATTCTCCCGATGCGATTTGTTGCTTATGAGCATCCGCCCCACCCAAGCCCCCGCCAAGGTCCACACCGTGCTGGTGAGGAAGTTCAGCGTGGAGTATGCCGGGTCGTAATCGTAGCGAAAGATGGCGCGGTCGACCCGAAGCCCAATGTGATTCCGGTGAGAGAACGGACCATCAGGCCCAGGGAAAGCGAAAAGCAATGCCGTCCATCCGGCCAGCAGCAGAAAAGCCGCGAGGGCCTGGTATCGCCAAGGCCAGCGCATGATGAGATAGGTAAGAAAATAGGTGAAGGCAATCTGGGAAAGAACGTTGATCAATTGCGGCTTGATGTGGCCGGCGGAAACCCAGATGAGGATTTGGCTCAAGATGATGAGACGGATGGAGCGCGTCAGTACGTGACGAAAATTTTCCCGAGGTGTGGCGCCCAGTTCTATGCGACGGGCCATGGCGAACGGCATGGCCGCGCCCACCATAAACATGAAAGCGGGCTGAATCATGTCCCAAAACACGCCGCCTTCCCAGGGCACATGCTCGAACCAGCTCGCGATCCGGCCCCAGGTGGGATCACCCTGTAAGGCGGAGAACCCCAATCCCTCGGCAGCCAGGACTAGCATGATGAATCCGCGATACGCATCCAGCGCCACATAGCGTTTCGTTGCGGACCGGGGTCGAGGGGTAATGGTCGGGGTCAGAATGCCTTTTTCAGAAGCCGCGAGGGTTGTGGCCATTGGCGCACCTCGTGTGATGCAGCGAACTCTACACGAATGCTGCGAATTTGGACAAATGATTTCGGAGATTCTCCGGTCACACTGCAGCAGTCCGGTCGGCAGTTTTGGCGGCACGGTAGATGGATTCGACGAGGGCGATGCTGCGGCGGCCTTCAGGACCGTCGCAGGCGGGGGCGCGATGGTGCTCGATGGCTTGCAGAAAATCTTCGAGGACCGTTTGGTGGCCGCGAAAATCGCTGACGACGGCGGAGGAGGCGCTTTCGTTCTCGTCGAGGGCGGCGGAAGCGGCGGCGTGGGGAGTGTTTCGGAGGTTGGCGGCGATGATGCGGTCGTGTTCGAGAATGACAGTGCCTTCCGAGCCGGAGAGTTCAACGCGGCGGGGGTAGCCAGGATAGGCAGCGGTGGTGGCCTGGAAAAGGCCTAAGGCGCCGCTGGCGAATTCGAGGATGGCCACGGCGGTGTCTTCGGCTTCGATCTTGTGAAGCTCGGTGGCGGTGCGGGCTTGCACGCGAACGACATCACCGAGCAGCCAAAGGAGCAAGTCGACGGTGTGCACGCCCTGATTGATCAACGCACCGCCGCCGTCGAGCGCCAGTGTGCCGCGCCAGCGCGAATTGGCGTAGTACTCGGGGGGGCGATACCACTTCACGCGGGCATCGACGAACAACAGTCTGCCGAGCAGGCCTTGATCGACCCAGTTTTTGAGTTGGCGAATGTGCGGCTTTATGCGGTCCTGGAAAATCACGCCGAGCTGGACTTTCGATTGTCTTGTGGCTTCGATGAGGTCATCGGCGCGCGCGGTGCTGATTTCGATCGGCTTCTCCGTGAGCACGTGCAGGCCGCGGCGGGCGGCGGCGATCCCTTGGGTCGAGTGCACGCCGGAAGGGCTACCGATGATTACGAGATCCATGGGGCGATGTTGCAAGAAGGCTTGGAAGTCTTGATAGGGGGTGCCGCCGTGTTCGCGGCAGAGGCGGGCGATTTTTTCTGCGTTGGTTCCGTGGATCGCGGAGATTTCTACTCCCGGGAGGGCCCGGGCGGCGCGGGCGTGCGTTTCCGTGATGTTGCCGCCGCCAATGAGGCCGATGTGGAAAGTCATGAAAAGTGTTCACTTATTCGTCTTAAGTCTCAAGTCAGAAGCGAAGAATAATTGGAATCTTGGTTTTTGCCAAATGATCCGATGAAAGACGCGGCCAATCAGCGATAGGCGGCGACAAAGTCCTGGTAGGCGGCTTCCGTGGCTTCAGGCGTGGCGATCGCCGAACTGATCAAGATGCGGTAACGAAAGGTGACGCTCGAATTGCGGGCTAGCGAGAAATTCAATTCTTGCTTGCCTTCGCTGAAAATTTTCTGGCCGAGCGGGTTGGCGGCGAAAAGGCCGTATCCGCGGGCATGCCAGTAGGTGGGAAAGCCGGGATTGGCAGGATGGTCGAGAATGGTGATGGTGACGGGCTCGTCGCCGACAAGACCGCTGAGATTGCACCAGCGGCCGCGGGTGCCCCAGGCGAGGTCACCTTTTTTGCCTTCACTGGTGAGGTAGGTGCCGTTGACGCCGGTGTTGTCCAACTTGGCGACGGTGGTGGTGTGGCCGCTGGCGTCGGTGTAGACCTCCGGTTTGTCGGAAGGAATTTCGAGTGCGCGGACGACGCGAAGGCCCAAGAGGCCGTCTTTCTCATCCTTGAAATCGACGTTTTCATCGAGAGCGCGCAAGGTGGTGATGCGGTCGACGCTGCGGAACCGCGGCCCGCCTCGAAAAACGAAGTGGGTGTGTTCTTGGAGCAAAACTTTCTTGTCGAACGTGACCCAATCGGTTTCCACGTCGAGCTCGCCCTGTTCGGAACCGCTTTTTGCCGAGACGATGGAGCGCTGGACAATGGTGCCCATTTTGGGGGCAGTTTCGGGTTTGATGGCCTCGGAATTGTTCCAGAAATCGATGCCGTTGACACTCTCGTAGTTGAACCACAGGCCGGCGTGATGCGGGTGATCGACGCGTTCGCCGGGGCGCTGCTCAAGGGGAAAGCCGCGGGTGACGATCGTGCCTGTGGCGGTACGCAAGGGGTAGAGAACTGGTTTTTTGAGCGTGGTGGGCCAGATGTAGGACGTGAAGGGCTGGCCGTCAACGGAGATGTCCACACGGCGGGCTTTTTCGTTGACGGAGACGCTGACGCGGTCTGAGGGACGGGGACCAGCCAAGACCAGGGATGTTAAAAACACAGCCGCAAGAAACAGAGATGCACTGCCAATGAGCATGCGCATGGTTAGCTGCGGCCTCCCCAGACGTCAAATCTCTTCCGGCACAATATAAGGTGCGCGATAACTGCCCCGCAGGAGACGGTTGGCTTCCTCGTCGCCAATGACCTGCTCCTCGACCGTATCGAAGCGCAGCGTGCGGCCAAGACGGTACGAGGCATTGGCCAGATGCACGAGGGTCGTCGAGATGTGGGCTTCCTCAATCGGCGAATGAATATCCTGGGCACGACGGCTGCGGATGCAATCAATGAAGTTCGCGTAGTGGTCGCCAGAACCCTTGCCGTATGGTCCGGGTTCGATCTGATCCGTTAGCCAGGTCTTGTAGGTATCGTATCCATCGATGCCAAGATAGCCTTTTGATCCATAGAAGATGTTTCCGACGGTGTTCGTTTTTGCATCCCTTGGCCCCAAGGACTGTTTGTTGGCAGACTTTTTGTTGGAGTCGGCGCCCAGTCCCGCGGCGGGCACACCGTTGGTTCCGTAAGCACCGGTGCCTATCTCCACCTCGTGATTGGTAATCCAGTGCCGGACTTCGAGTTCCATCATCTTGCGCTTGCCTTCGGCAGCATCGAAACAGAAGGTAGCATTCAAGGTATTGGGCGTCTCCTGGTCATCCTCGAACATGAAGTGTCCACCCATGGCAGACACAGATACCGGGAAGCCCACGCCGAGACCCCAGCGCGCAATATCGATCTCGTGGATGGCCTGGTTGCCGACTTCACCGTTCCCGGTGTCCCAGATCCAATGCCAATTGTAATGAAAGCGATTACGCGTAAACGGCTTCAGCGGCGCGGGGCCGGTCCACAGGTCATAGTTAACGCCGCTCGGGACGGGTTCCACTACAGCGCGACCAATCGATGCCCGCCACTTGTAGCAAATCGCGCGGGCCAGATAGACCTCCCCGATCGTGCCGTCGTTCAGATGCTGCATGGCTTCGAGCATCCCGGAGTTCGATCTCGACTGGCTTCCGTGCTGGCAAATGCGGTTGTACTTCTTCACTGCACGCACCAGCTGCCGTCCTTCAAAGCAGTTATGCGAGCATGGCTTTTCCACATACACGTCTTTTCCGGCCTGGCAGGCCCAGATGGCCATCAGCGAGTGCCAATGATTGGGCGTAGCAATGGAGATGGCGTCGATATCTTTGTCCTCGAGCAGCTTGCGAACATCGACGTAGGATTTGGGCTTTGGCAATCCCAGCTTCTCGATGTCCCCGAGACGCTGGTTCAACACGTTTTCATCCACATCGCACAGGGCGGCAATCTCTGTCCCTGGAACACGCGCAAAACCGCGGAGGTGATCGTTGCCGCGACCTCGCACTCCGCAAACGGCCACCCGGACACGATCATTTGGGCCCATGATTCTGGCGTAGCCGGATGCTGTGACGCCCCAAGCAGTGCTGGCTACGCCGGCGCTGGTGAGTTTCAGAAAGTCGCGGCGCGAGGCCTTTGGTGTAGACATACAACCTCCATTCGAGCGGGGGAGAATGTTGCCATCTTGAAAGACAGTTCGTCACCTGATATTAGACTTGGCAGATCCCCATGTGCCGTAGCCTGTCTCTCCCCTAAACACGCCAATAGTAAGCCAATACGGGAATTTCGGGTGTTGAGACTTATTAAAGGAATCGTTTATCAGTCTTGAGTTGACCCCATGGTGAGCGCAAGCCCCGGCGTTCAGCCCGGGGTAAGCGATTGCCTTTCTCGTCGGCATGCTATGTGTTCTTCGCGTCCAAAAGACCTACGGGCGGATAGCCCGAAACTAAAGCCTCTAGCGTAGTCCTCCGCTGAAGTAAGGCGGTTGTGGGAGGAACCCGCAAAACCCGCGGGGACTCCGTAGGAATCCCTGCCATTCATGGCGGGGAGGATGTCAACTCCGATCGCTACAAGAGTGGCGTGGCGGTGAAAGGGGCGGAGAGTTTGTTTAACGCGTGATGGCTGGTGCGAGACACAGAATGGCAGGTTGGGCGCGAGAGAAGCGGTCTCAACAACGACAGATCCCGAACCTGGCCTGGCCAGTTGAAAATCACAGGTATTCTCCCCGGGCATCAATCCTCGACCAAGGCAGTCTTGAGAAAACTGGCGATGGATTCCGTCAGCTTTCGAGGAGACTCGGTCTGCGCCGTCGCCAGCGCCAAACTCCTCTTCAGGCGATGACCCTCGACGCGAAACTTGTGAAAGAAGTGCGAACGCCCCCTCAAGGCGTGCTCGGGAAGTATGGAGTAGCCGAAGCCAGATTCTACCAGGCGCTTGATGGCTTCCGTGTCATCCGCCTCCATCAGCACATGCGGTGTCACACCGATGTCGTTGAAAAACCGGTCGATGACCAGCCGCACGTTGCTGCGCTTGGGATAGAGCAGAAATGGGACCCCCGCGAGTTCCAAAGCTCGCATCGAGCCGACATGTCCGCTGCCCACGTTGTTTGCCGAGGGGCGCACGATGAGCAGTTCTTCGTCAAAAAGCGGAATGAGGCGAAGGTTGTCTTCGGAAACGGGGAGTGAGATGAGCGCCAAGTCGAAGCGGCGATCGAGTAGGCCGGCCACCATCTCCTCGGTGACGCCGACCGTCACGCGAATTTCCGCTCTTGGATAGCGCTTTCGCAGCTGCCTCAGCGGGCCGCCCAACTGATAGATCAGGGTAGTAACGCCCGTCGCGAAATGGAAAGGACGAACATCCTTCTCCAGATCGTTTTCAAACACTCGCTGGATTTGGCCCATCATTCTCACCACTTCCTTGGCATGCTCAGCGAGGCGCAAGGCCGCCGGAGTGGGAATCAACCGTTTTCCACGCCGTACGAAGAGTTCCGTGTGAAGTTCGTCAGCAAGGTTATGGAGTTGCAGACTGACGGCTCCGGGTGACAGGTGAATCTTTTCCGCCGCGCGAGTCATGCTGGGGGCGTCCATGACCGCGAGGAACAGTTCGAGTTGGTGGATATCCATTTCCCAGCTCCCAATAGCGCCCGCTGCGCACCGGGGCGGGCTCGCGCCGTGGCCTGCCAACCATGGTTTTTCCCGTCCGAGAGATGGCGCACCGCATTCTACACTGCGGGCATCTCGACTTGCCACACGGTGGCGAGAGGCAGCTTGCGCTTGGGCATTAATACTGATATTGATTGGCGCGATGCCAGGGCCGGTGGCGGGAAACTCTGCCAGGACGCTACGATTGCTCCGACGACACCCTCCGGGAAGAGTGATTGTCCAATTTGAAAGTGGCGCGGGCTCCTGATATATGTCTTCCTCCGATGACTCTCGAAGCATTCCAACTCGACGGGAAAAATGCCCTGGTTACCGGTTCTCATAAAGGGCTGGGAGCGGCGATGGCGGTCGCACTGGCACGGGCCGGCGCGAATGTCGCTTGCCACGGGCGTGCTGCGAGTCCCGCAAGAGCCTGCGAGGAAATTCGCGCGCTGGGCCGAAAGACATTTTATTTTGCCGGGGACGTTGCCAATGCCCAGGTCTGCGCGGCCCTGATCGAGAAGACGGTCGCCGAATTTGGCTCCCTCGAAATTCTCATAAACAACGCGGGGACCATCCGCCGCGCGTCCGCCGAGGAATATCCTGCGGAGTATTGGGACCAAGTGATGGCCGTCAACCTCACCTCCGTCTTTCGTCTTTCACAACTTGCAGGTCAGCAGATGCTCCGGCAAGGAAAACCCGGAAAGATTGTGAACATCGCGTCCGTGCTGTCGTTCCAGGGGGGAATTCTGGTGCCCGCTTATGCCGCCGCCAAGGGCGGAGTCGCGCAACTCACAAAGGCGTTTTCAAATGAATGGGCCGCCAAAGGGATCAATGTGAATGCGATTGCGCCAGGCTACATGGTGACAGACAATACCGCAGCTCTGCGCAGCGATGCGGTGCGGAGCCGACAAATCCTTGAACGCATTCCCGCTGGCCGTTGGGGTGACCCGACGGATATTGCAGGAGCGGCGGTTTTTCTCAGTTCCGCTGCGAGTGACTATGTTCATGGTCATGTTCTGGTTGTTGATGGGGGCTGGCTGGCGCGGTGAAACTGGCTTGGTCCGCGATTTCCAACATGGCGCACCAGGGGATGTGAACCAAAAATGCGAATCACCGATGCCCAAGTAATTGTTTGTAGTCCGGGACGGAATTTCGTAACGCTGAAGGTGTCGACAGAAGAGGGGATCTACGGGCTTGGGGATGCCACGTTAAACGGCCGCGAGCTCGCCGTTGCCAGCTATCTCTCCGACCACGTCATTCCGCTCTTGATCGGGCGCGATGCGCGGCGGATCGAGGATATCTGGCAATACCTTTACAAGGGCGCGTACTGGCGCCGTGGCCCGGTGACCATGAGCGCGATTGCTGCGGTGGACACCGCGCTTTGGGACATCAAGGGCAAGTCTTTGGAAGTGCCCCTCTATCAATTGTTGGGAGGTGCTTCCCGCGACGCCGTTCTCGTTTATGGACACGCCAGCGGGCAGGACATCGAAGAAACAGTTAAGGCCGTGGCCGACTATCTCAAACTGGGATACAGGGCGATTCGCGCGCAGAGTGGTATTCCTGGATTGCCAAGCACATACGGGGTTGGCCGCGGCAAGATGTACTATGAGCCTGCGGAAAAAGATTCGCCCATCGAGAATGTCTGGAGTTCAGAGCTCTACCTGAATTTCGCGCCCCGGTTGTTTGAACGGCTGCGCCAGGAATTCGGCTCGGATCTTCACTTGCTGCACGATGCACATCATCGCCTTACGCCGATTGAAGCGGCGCGCCTGGGGAAGAGCCTCGAACCTTTTCATCTATTCTGGCTCGAAGATCCGGTTCCGGCGGAGCTGCAAGAAAGCTTCCGCCTCATCCGGCAGCACACCACGACACCTCTGGCCGTCGGTGAAATCTTCAATTCCATTTATGATTGCCAGCAACTCATCCAGGAACAACTCATTGATTACATCCGGACTACCGTGGTGCACGCCGGGGGTATTTCACACTTGCGGAAAATCGCCAGTCTGGCGGAGCTCTATCAGGTCCGCACGGGCTCGCACGGCGCGACCGATTTGAGCCCCGTGTGTATGGCTGCCGCGCTGCATTTCGATCTGAGTGTCCATAATTTTGGCATCCAGGAATATATGCGCCACACCGACGAAACCGATCGCGTTTTTCCACATTCCTATAGCTTTTCCGCGGGAATGATGCATCCAGGCGAAGCGCCCGGCCTCGGCGTGGACCTGGATGAAACCCTGGCAGCCAAGTACCCCTATCGCCGGGCGTACCTGCCGGTGAATCGCAACCGCGATGGGACCATGCACAGTTGGTAGGCGGGGCAAGTTCATTCGCTACTTGCTTCCCGCCTTCCCCGTTTGTTGAGTCTCGTTGAAGAGGATCTTCAGTTTTTACGGTTTGACTCCCGGGCGCGCAATTCTTATAGTTCGTGATGAATCGCCCGTAGGAGTGTGTCTCGCCGCTGGAATCGCGTCAAATCGTTCCGGAGAAGGAGTTCTCATGACCACCGAGAAGCAAGCCGCGGTGGAGAAAATGATTTTCCGCAAAACCAACGCGCATGCGGGCCGGCACGTTTCTATCACTCCCAACAATAGTCGAATGCGCCATCTCGCGTACGGCCGCATCCGGCTCGACTCTTCAAAATCCACGGAGTCATTTTCAACGGGAAATCGGGAGACGGGACTGATCTGCCTCTCAGGCCAGGCAGTCGTGGCAGTGGACGAAAAAGACATCGAGATTGGGCGGTACGACGCGATTTATATTCCCCGCGGCTCTTCCGCGGCCATCACGACAAAGACCGGCGTGGACATCGCGGAGTTTTCCGCCGACGTCGCCAACCGCTACCCGCTGCAAGTCGTACGGTCCCGGGAGATCTCCAAGGACCCCGGATTGAAGTTCACGACCGGCGGACCAGGGTGCACGCGTCACCTGCAGATGCTGTTGGCTAAAAACATTGAAGCCGGCAGACTCATCGCCGGGATCACCGAAGCCGATCCCGGAAACTGGACCAGCTGGCCGCCGCACGAGCACGCCGCGATGCTCGAAGAAATGTACGTCTATTTCGATATGCCGGATCCCGCCTTCGGTATTCAACTGGTCTACAATAATACGGAATATCCGGAACTGCTGACCGTGGTGCGCGATGGCGACGCTGTGCTCATGCCCGATGGATATCACCCCAATGTTTCCGTTCCCGGGCATCGTATTTGTTTCTTGTGGGCCATGGCGGCTCACCGCGAGGTTGCCGACCGTCAATTCGGCGTGGTCAACGTACAGCCGGGATTCAGCCAGGGAACTTCCGGGTTGGAAGCTGGCCGCAAAAACTAGTAGCTTTCCGCTCACACCATGGACCCAGCGCGCCCCACCTCCGGTAGCTTGGCCTCGTCCGTCGATATCGAGGCCGCCATGGTCAATGAACAGGCGTGGCCTTCTCGTTGGTCCCACGCCGGCTATTTTCGCTGGGTGATCTGCACACTCCTTCTTTTCGGCACCACCAAGAATTATATGGACCGCAATGTTCTCGGAGTGCTTAACAAGACGCTTCAACATGATCTCGGCTGGAGTGAAATCGATTACAGCAATCTTGTGGTGGCATTCCAGGGGGCCTATGCACTGGGGATGGTCGTGGTCGGCCGGCTCGTCGACAAGCTTGGCACTCGATTGGGTTATGCGTTAGCGATGGTGTTTTGGAGCCTCGCGTCGATGGGGACCGCGCTGGGGAGTTCCCTCACAAGCTTTGCTATTTCGCGGCTGACTCTGGGATTCGGGGAGGCGGCTGTCTTTCCCGCCAGCATTAAGGCGGTGGCAGAATGGTTCCCGAAGAAAGAACGCGCTCTGGCCACGGGGATTTTTAATGCCGGCACCAGTTTTGGCGCCATGCTCACGCCGGTGGTGGTGCCTTGGATCAACGCACGGTGGGGCTGGCGCGGGGCCTTCATTGGCATCGGTGCGCTGGGTTTCCTCTGGCTGGTGTTCTGGCTGTTGATTTATCGCCAACCAGAAGAGCACCCACTCGTCTCCAGGGCGGAACTCGACTACATCCGCAGCGATCCGCAAGAATCGGTGGGGAAAACCAAATGGGTGGCCCTGCTTCCGCTGCGGCAGACCTGGGCGTTTGTCCTAGGGAAGTTCCTGATCGATCCGGTGTGGTGGTTTTATCTCTTTTGGGTGCCGGGGTTCTTCGAGAGCAAACATGGGCTAGCTTTGACGCGGATTGGCGCTCCGATTGTGGTGATCTATTTGATCTCCGATGTTGGCAGTGTGGCTGCGGGTTGGATGTCATCCCGGCTAATTCAGAGCGGCAGCACGGTTAACGCCGCTCGCAAGATCGCCATGCTCATTTGCGCAGTGGGCGTCGTACCAGTGGTGTTCGCCTACCGTGTGGAGAGCACTTGGTCCGCCGTGCTGTTGATCGGAGTGGCGGCCGCGTGTCATCAAGGATTTTCAGCCAACCTGTTTACGTTGACCTCCGACATGTTTCCGGCTCGAGCGGTGGGCTCGGTGGTGGGGATCGGCGGAATGGCCGGCGCGATCGGGGGTTTGTTCATCGCCACCGTCGTGGGCCACGTGCTTCAGTGGACCGGGAGTTACCGGGTTCCTTTCCTCATTGCGGGTTCGGCATACTTGCTGGCACTCGTCATCATTCATGCGCTGGTCCCCAGGCTGGAGCCAGCCAGGATGAATTGAGAAATGCAAACGCGCATCTCAGAAACTTTCAACACCAACCAGGACAATCGATTGAACGCCAATTCGGGAATTCGCACAGGGCGGTCGAGGTGAGCGCATGGGGTTGACCATCAAGCCGAGAAAAGAATGCCACTGGGACCTGGTCAGTTTGGGCGAGGTGATGGTGCGGCTCGACCCGGGCGACCGGCGCGTTGCGACGGCGCGATCCTTTGAAGTGTGCGAGGGTGGCGGGGAATACAACGTCGCGCGCGGCCTGAAGCGTTGTTTCGGCCTGAACACCGCGGTGGTCACGGCGTTCACCGACGATCCCGTCGGCAGGCTTCTTCAGGATCTCATTTACCAGGGCGGCGTGGACCAGTCGCTGGTGCGCTGGGTGGAACACGATGGCGTGGGCCGCGCGGCGCGCAACGGCCTCAATTTTACGGAACGCGGCTTCGGCGTGCGTGCGGCGCTCGGAAGCTACGACCGCGGTCACACCGCGGTCTCCCAGTTGAAGCCAGGCGACATCGATTGGCATCAGATTTTTGAAAAGTCGGGCGCGCGCTGGTTTCATACCGGCGGCATCTTCTGCGCCCTTTCCGAGACAACCCCGGAAGTTACCCTGGAAGCCATCGAAGCAGCGAGGCGGAACGGCACGGTCGTTTCCTACGACCTGAATTACCGTGCATCATTGTGGAAGTCTCACGGCGGCAAAAAACAGGCTCAGGAGGTCAACCGCCGCATCGCCCCTCACGTAGACGTCATGCTCGGCAACGAGGAAGACTTCTCGGCGGCGCTGGGCTACGACGTGCCGGGAATGGATGAGCACCACGCCACGTTTGAAGTTGAAGGTTTCAAGCAAATGATTGCCAAGGTGGTGAAGGATTATCCGTTCAAGGTGGTTGCTACCACGCTTAGGAAGGCAAAAACTGCAACACTGAATGACTGGAGCGCGATTTGTTTTTGCGATGGCCAGTTCTACCAGGCAAAAAACCGCGAAAATCTTGAGATTTTCGACCGCGTTGGAGGAGGCGATTCCTTTGCTTCCGGCCTGATTTACGGATTCCTGGCGGGACAGGAGCCGCAGTGGTCCGTGGAGTGTGGCGCCGCGCATGGGGCGCTCGCCATGACCACGCCGGGAGACACTTCCATGGCAACTTTCAAGGAAGTCATGCAAGTGATGAAGGGAGTCGGAGCACGCATCGCGCGCTGACGACAAATTGCCGGAGAAAGGTGACCGCCGATGGACAGAAAAAAGGTTCGCGATCGGATCCTGGAGATTGGGATCGTCCCCGTCGTCCGCGCGTCGTCGCCGGCCGAAGCGCGGATCGCGGCTGATGCCGTTTGCCAGGGAGGCATTCCCATCGTAGAAATCACCATGACCGTGCCCGGCGCCCTGGAGGTCATCCGCGAGCTGGCAAAAAATAACAGTTCAGATGTCCTGGTCGGAGCCGGAACTGTGCTCAACCGGGAGGCGGCGCGCCGGTGCTTGGACGCCGGAGCGCAATTTCTGGTCAGCCCGGGGTTGAACCTTCAGACGGTCGAATTTGCGGTTCGGGAAGAGAAGCTGATCATCGCCGGGGCGCTGACGCCCACGGAAGTCATTACTGCTTGGGAGGCCGGCGCGGACTTCGTCAAGATTTTCCCGTGCGGCCAGGTAGGAGGAGCGAAATACATTAAGGCACTAAAGGGCCCGCTCCCGCAAGTTCCGCTGGTTCCGACCGGTGGCGTCAATCTAAACAGCGCGGCTGAATTCATCGAGGCGGGCGCCGCGGCCCTGGGTATCGGCGGAGAATTGGTGCAGGCCGACGCGCTGAGGTCCAACAAGCCGGAAGTCATTGTGGAGAATGCGCGGAAATTCCTTGCCATCGTGACCGCCGCGCGAGCTGAAATGGCCACCTCAGGCATCGCTGCCAAAGGCAGCCACTAAGTCGAGCCCCCAGGGTCGGGCTGAGTTGGAAGTCTCGGTTATTGGTTGACGCCACTGGCCAGAATTCCACCATCCACCACCAATAAATGGCCGGTTACGAAACTGGCGGCATCGGAGGCCAAAAAAACCGCGGCGCCTGCCAGCTCTTCGATCTTACCGAACCTACGCATCGGCGTGCGCATCAGAAACTCCCGGCCGCGCTCGGTTCCATCGAGCAGAGCCGCATTCAAGTCCGTGCGCAATACGCCCGGAACCAGGGCATTGACACAAACCCCGGAGGTCGCCCATTCGATTGCCAGCGTCTTGGTGAGGGAAGCAACGGCTGATTTGCTCGCCCCATAGGCGGCCACCTCAAACAGCCCCACAAACGAAGAAAGCGATCCAACATTGATGATCCGGCCATAGCGCTTCCGAAGCATGTGCCGGCCGAAGACCCGGCAGGCGCGCAGAGTTCCGTACAGATTCGTTTCCAGGATGGTTTTCCATTCGGCCTCCGGAAAATCGAGGGTGGGCATGCGCTTGGTCCGCCCGGCACAATTCACCAGGATTTCGACGCTGCCGAATTCGGAGCATGTCGATTGGAGGAGTCCCTCGATGCTGTCGTTATCCGTAACATCACAAGTCTCGGCCAGCGACCGCCGCCCGAGCGCCACAACTTCGGCGGCCGCGGCCCGTACTTGTTCATGGCGGCGGCCGGTCGGCACGACATTCGCTCCAGCCTGGGCCAGTCCTCGAACGAGCGCTAGTCCGATGCCGCTGGTTCCGCCGATTACCACCGCCGTTTTGTTCGCTAGTTCAAGAAGTGGATGACCCATGAAGCACTCCTGGAGATTCGCAGTTCCCGAGAGCACCGCAAAATGCCGTCCAATTGTAATGGGGGCCACCGACTCCGAGCGTTGAGTATTGCTAAAGAGAATGTTTACCAGTCTTGATGGGAGACCGCGGGGATCCCCGTAGGGCCTATCCGCGAGAGACACAATGACGCGGGAAGAATGACTTGACGGTCCCAAAACGCGGAAGAACGTGCCAGAAAAGTTCGCTGTCCGTTCGAATGTTCCGGTGGGTCCAATTGCAAATTCAAATTGCGGAGTTTTTGATCTTGCCCGCCGACGGTTGCGAAAATTTCTACTCGCCGTACGGAACCCAGATGTTTTTCACCTGCACGGTGTGGTCGAGGAACCACCGGCCTTCGCCTTGTTTCACGTCGAACCAATCGATGACGCGGCCTTCGTTGGTGAACACTTGCTTCAGATTGCCAAGCGAAAGAGTCTTCACCGCCGCGGCGCCGGCTTCATCCGTAAAACACCAGATGCTGTCGACGTCATCGTGTTCAGCGAGAGTCTTCATCAGTTCCGCAACGCGGCCGGTGACTATGTTTACGACGCCATCCGGCAGATCGCTGGTTTCGAAGACCTGATAGAGATCGCCGGCAATCAAAGGGTATTTTTCCGACGGAATGGCGACGACCGTGTTGCCCGCGGAAATGGCCGGCATCACCAAAGAAAGAAATCCCAGCAACGGCACATCGGCGGGGCACACCACTCCGACCGTGCCAATCGGTTCTTTCATTGCCAGCGCTACGTTGCGGAACGGCGGGTTATGCACTGCGCCGTCATACTTATCGGCCCAGGCGGCGTAGGAAAAAATGCGCTCGATGCCGAGGCGGACTTCGGCTTGCGCTTGTTTTTTCCCCACCACGGCGGACAACCGGCCGGCCATTTCTTCGCGGCGCTCGGAAAGGTTCTCCGCCACGTAATAGAGCACTTGCGCGCGATTATGCGCCGTCGCTCTGCCCCAGCCTTCCGCTTTGCGGGCTGCTTCGACGGCGTTGCGAATGTCTTTGCGGTTGCCCACAGGCGCTTGTCCGAGCAAACGCCCGTCCGCGCCGTGCACTTCGCTGCTGTAACCTGAATCCGGCCGCGCCTGATGGCCGCCGATGTAGAGCTTCACCGTGCGGTCGATTGGAGGGGCCGCGAAATCGGCGGGCTGCTCCGGCGGTTGATCCATCGCGAGTGGCGTTGTATCGACCAGTGGGGCGTCCTTAAACCAGACGGGCTCGAGGTATTCTACAAGCCCCTCCCGCCCGCCCTCACGTCCGTAACCGCTCTCGCGGTAGCCGCCGAAACCGCAGGCGGCATCGAAAAGATTTGTGCAGTTGACCCACACCACGCCGGCCTTGAGCTGCGCCGCAATGTGCAATGAAACATTGATGCTCTCGCTCCACACGCAGGCGGCCAGGCCGTAAACTGTATTGTTCGCGAGCTCCACAGCCTCCCGCGGAGTGCGGAAGCTCATGGCCGCGAGCACCGGGCCGAAAATTTCCTGCTGCGCCACCACCGAGGTCGGATGAACATTCCAGAGTAACGTCGGCGGGAAATACAGACCCCGCGACGGTACGGGAATGGAAGGCTGCCAGCAGGTCGCTCCTTCCGCGATGCCCTGATCGACCAGCCGCTGGATGCGTTCGAGCTGCACGCGCGCGACGATGGCTCCAATGTCGATGGCTTTGTCGAGCGGCGGGCCGATTCGCAGCGTGTTCATGCGATCCTGAATCTTGCCGATCAACTTCTCCGCGACGCTCTCCTGCATCAGCAAGCGCGAACCGGCGCAGCAAACCTGCCCCTGGTTGAACCAGATGCCGTCCACCAGACCTTCCACGGCACTGTCCAGATCAGCGTCCTCAAAAATGACGAAAGGAGACTTGCCGCCAAGTTCGAGCGAGAGTTTCTTGTGGCTCTCGGCGGTAGCCTTGCGAATCGCGCGACCCACTTCTGTCGAGCCGGTGAAGGCAATCTTGTCGACGTCGGGATGCTTCACCAGCGCTTCGCCAGTCGATCCGTCGCCGGTGACGATGTTCACGACGCCGGCGGGGAGGCCAGCTTCCCGGCAAATCTCGGCAAATGCGAGCGCCGTCAAGGGTGTAAATTCCGCGGGCTTGAGCACCACGGTATTTCCGGTTGCCAGCGCGGGGGCAATCTTCCACGCCAGCATAAGCAAAGGAAAATTCCACGGGATGATTTGACCGACGACGCCGCAAGCCGTGTATCCCGGAAACTCCTGCTCAAGTAACTGGGCCCAGCCCGCATGGTGATAAAAATGCCGCGCTACCAGCGGAATATCGATATCGCGGCTTTCACGAATGGGCTTGCCGTTGTCCAGTGTTTCGAGAACCGCGAGCCAGCGCGAATGTTTCTGCACCTGCCGGGCCAGTGCATAGAGATAGCGGGCGCGCGCGTGCGGAGTGAGAGACTGCCATGCTGGCAAAGCACTCCGTGCAGCTTTCACCGCGCCATCCACATCCGCTGCCGATCCTTGCGCCACTACCGCGAGTCTTTCACCCGTGGAAGGATCCGCCGTGTCGAAATAAGTCCCTGCCGCAGGCGCCTGCCAATCGCCGTTCATGAAATGTCCAAAGCGCCGGCCGTGACGGTCCAGCCAGGCAAGAGCCTCGCGCGGATCCTCCGGCGCGGGGCCGTACTCCATGGTCATGAATTTTTCAACGATGCTCATTCGCTTCTCTCGTTATCGAACCAGGATTCTCCTGCCTAAGCGATGGGATGGCGATAATCCGCCGAATAGCGTCCCGTGGCATGGTGCTCCAATTGCCGCTCGATATCCGCAAGCATGCCGCTGACGCCAAAGCGGAACAATTCCGCTTTTAGCCACGAATCCCCGACTTCCTCCTTCATCAGGGCAAGCCAGTCGAGCGATTGCTTGGCGGTGCGAATGCCGCCCGCTGGCTTGAAGCCCACCGCCATTCCCGTTTCCTGCGCGTACTCGCGAATGGCGCGCGTCATGACCAGGCCGACGGGAAGCGTGGCATTGACGGCTTCTTTGCCCGTCGATGTTTTAATGAAGTCCGCTCCGGCCATCATCGCTACCATGCTGCCGCGCGCCACGTTGCGCAACGTCAGCAAATCACCGGTGCCAAGGATCACCTTCAGATGCGCGGGCCCGCAGGCATGTTTGAACGCGGCGATCTCATCATAGAGCACTTGCCACTTACCGCCGAAGACGTGCGCGCGGGTGATGACCACGTCGATTTCGTCAGCGCCGGCTTCCACCGAGCGCCGAATTTCCGCGACGCGTTCCGGGAAAGGAGAAAGACCGGCCGGGAATCCCGTGGAGACCGCCGCAACATGAATGCCGCTGCCCTCCATGGCCCGCCGTGCGGTTTCGACGAAGGTGTGATAAACGCATACCGCAGCGACCTTGATAGTGAGGCTCTCGACGCCAAGCTTCTCGAGGAGTTCCTGCTGAATCGGTTGGCGCGCCTTGGCGCATAAGCGGCGAACACGCTCGTCGGTGTCGTCGCCGGAGAGTGTGGTCAGATCCATGCAGGTGACGGCGCGCAGCAGCCAAGCCGCCTGCCAATCCTTCTTTACCGTTCGCCGTGTGGAGATGGTTTCGGCGCGGCGCTCGACGGCGCTGGTGTTCACGCGCACGGCGTTCACCCAATCCAAATTCAGCGGGATACCGCGGTTGGGCTGGAGATCGCGCCCGGCGTAATTGGCCATGGCCGTATCGGAAGGTAAAATCGGACCTCCGAGAGCCTGGCCATCCAGGCTAGCGGAGGTGTCGATGCGGAGGTGTTCGTAAGTCATGGAATATTTCAATGCCTACAGCGGAGCGATCGGCAAAGCCCTATCTTAGCACCTGGACAAAGTCCGTTTACAGGTGCCCACCGCGATTCCGCCACTCCTGGTCGAATTCCGGCCGCTTCGAGAAGGACTTCTGGGTCCCTACTTTTGTTGTGGAAAGAGCGGCGTAGAGACTTGCGCGCGGTAGAGCTTCCTCCGCCGGCAAACCTTCGCTCAGAAAAACCGCCAAGCTTCCGATGAAAGCGTCGCCCGCGCCGGTCGTGTCTACGGCTTGGACTTTGAACGCGGGAATCAGGTCTATGCGGTCCGGTCCCGCCGCCAAAGAGCCGCGTTCGCCGAGAGTAATAACCACCCGTCGCATTCCCTGCCGCAATAAAAACTCCGCGCAATTTCTTGCCTCATCGATCGAATGCACCGGCATTCCCGTGATTGCTTCGGCTTCGCTTTCATTGGGGATGAAATAGTCCGCGGCGCCAACTTCCTGGTAGTCAACCGGCTGCGCCGGGGCGGGATTCACGATCGAGCGGATGCCATTGGCTTTGGCGAACTTCACGGTGTGGCAGACGGTGCCGAAGGGAATCTCAAACTGCATGATGATGGTGTCTGCCTTGCGGAGCAGGGGCGCGGCAGCATCCACATCTTCCGGTGTAAGCGTGTCGTTTGCGCCCTTCACGACGATGATGCGATTCTGGCCACTGGGATCCACAAAGATCGGGGCCACGCCGCTGGAAACGCCCTCGGCGATGCGCACGTAGGTCGCGTCAATGCCCTGCGACTCAAAATTCGCAATCGTTGCGGGCCCGAAAAGATCGCTCCCTACTTTTGCCACCATGCCCACGTTCGCGCCGCACAGACGCGCCGCAACCGCCTGGTTGGCGCCTTTGCCGCCGAAGCCGAGATCGAACTTCCTGCCGAAGATGGTTTCCCCCGGCCGCGGGAACACATCATGGAACGTGGTAAGGTCCACGTTAGCGCTGCCCACAACTGCAATAAAGGACGGCTTGGCCATCATTTCGCCTCTGGTGATTCTCGGCGCGGATTATATAAGAACCCGGCCGGGAACCGCATTTACTCTCGATTGCCAAACGAACTGTCGCGCGCGTTAGCCTGGAGTGGGGATGCCGCTCCAGAAGATTCTCAAGCGATGCCCTTGACATTTTCCCGAACGGGAGTACTAGCAGCGACAGTCACAATTTGCGGAAACTGCATGATAACCAAGGTTCTTGGAGCGGAAAAAAAAGACCAATCGCTTGACCCTCGAAAGGAGTCGCAGACCTATGTTTGTTCCTCACACTTTCGGCATTGCGCTTCTAATGATATTCACCAGTGCGATCTGTTGGGGCTCCTGGGCCAACACTTATAAAGGTGTAAAGAACTACCGTTTCGAATTGTTTTACTGGGATTACGCCCTCGGCATTTTCCTGATTGCCGTGGCGCTGGCTTTTACGATGGGCAATACGGCGAACGATGCCTCTAGTTTTCTGAACAACATCCGCGCGGCGGATCGATGGAATTTCATTTACACGCTTGCCGGCGGCGCGGTTTTCAACCTTGCGAATCTCCTTCTGGTCGCGGCCATTGACATGGCCGGTCTGGCCATCGCTTTTCCGGTTTCGATCGGCATCGCCATGGTGGTTGGCGTCGTTGCGAGCTACATGCTGCAACCGAAAGGGAATGCGGCATTGCTCGCAGCCGGCGTGGCGTGCGCCGTTAGCGCGGTGATCCTTGATGGCCAGGCTTACCGAAACCTTACCAGGGCGGCACGGTCAGTTTCCCGTAAGAGCATCCTGGTCTCGGTTGTCTCTGGAATCCTAATGGGCCTGTGGGCGCCATTTGTCACTCACGCGATGACCCAGGGAAACGCCCTCGGTCCCTACAGCACTGGCGTTTTCTTCACGCTCGGAGCG
>MNIJ01000222.1 GCA_001919715.1 Acidobacteria bacterium 13_1_20CM_58_21 | reverse complement strand
CAGTTTCGAATGGCGAGATTCTCGACGAAATCCATCACGAAGTGAAGCACCTCGCGCGTGACCTGGATACGGCGCGCGCTGCCGCGGAAGAAGAAGCGCGGTTGCGTGATTCGAACGCTTCTCTGTGGACTGCCGACCGCCTGCACGTCAGCCTGCGCAATAAACTTCGGGAAAAACCACTTTACGTTGTTTCGAATCGCGAGCCCTACATGCACGTCTTCGGCGAAAACGAGAAGTCCATTAACGTAATCGTTCCGGCGAGCGGGGTAGTCACCGCGCTCGAACCTGTGCTGCGCGCCTGCAATGGCACCTGGATCGCCAATGGCTCCGGGAGCGCCGACCGCGAATTCGTCGATGCACACGATCGGCTGCGCGTGCCACCCGATCGCCCCAGCTACACGCTGCGCCGCGTGTGGCTAAGCGATGAGGAAGACAAAGGCTACTACGAAGGTTTTTCAAATGAAGGTCTCTGGCCGCTGTGCCACATCGCGCATACACGACCGGTCTTCCGGCCCGAGGACTGGCTGCAGTATCAGAAAATCAATCGCCGATTTGCCGACGCCGTTTTGCAGGAAATGGAGGGCACGGAATCACCGATTCTTCTCGCGCAGGATTATCATTTCGCGCTGCTTCCGCGGATGGTCAAAGAAGCGCGGCCTGACGCGCGGGTGGCGATTTTTTGGCACATTCCGTGGCCCAATCCGGAGGTCTTTGGCATTTGTCCGTGGCAGCGCGAGCTTGTCGATGGATTGCTGGGCGCCGACCTCATGGGCTTGCAGATTCAATCGCACTGCAACAATTTTCTGGAGACCGTGGATCGGGTACTCGAGGCGATCACCGAATGGGATCGTTTCGCAGTGAATCGACAGGGTCACGTCACGCGCGTGCGCCCATATCCGATCAGCGTGGCGTTTCCGGAGAATTCCCGAGGCGTTCATGAGTCGCGCAGCGCCGGTTCAGAGCGCGCCGCGCTGTGCACCGAGATGGGTATTGAGGCTTCCCTTCTGGGCATCGGCGTTGACCGCGTGGACTACACCAAGGGGATTCTCGAGCGTTTCCGCGGCATCGAGCGCTTTTTCGACACGAATCCTGCTTACCAGCAGCGATTCACTTTCGTGCAGATCGGAGCGCCCAGCCGCACGGACATCGAGCGTTACAAGAATTTCCTGGCTGAAGTCAGCGCCGAAGCCGAACGCATCAACTCGCGCTTTCAAACCTCGCGGTGGAAACCCATCGCGTTTCTCAAGAAACACCATTCGCACGAAGAGATCGTACGGTATTACCACGCCGCTTCCTTGTGCATGGTCACGTCCCTGCATGACGGGATGAACCTGGTTGCCAAGGAATTCATTGCTTCGCGCCAGGATGAACGCGGCACGCTGATCCTCAGCACGTTTGCAGGGGCGGCGCACGATCTTTCCGATGCCCTGCTGGTCAACCCCTACGACGTCTCGCAACTCGCGGATAGCATCCATCGCGGGCTGGAAATGTCCGAAGAGGAGCAATCGACGCGCATGCAGCGGATGCGTCACAACGTGCGCGAGCGCAACATCTACCGCTGGGCCGCGCATCTACTCTCCGATCTCACCGAAATTCGCATTGAACTTCCGGAACGTGCGGAGATGCCTCAACTGTCATGACCTGGCACGCTATTTGGCACTTACGACGAGATGGGGTTGCGGCCTCGTCCACCAAACCGGCGGAAGATCTGGTATGAACGCCGCTGAAACCCCGTTCGAATTCGTTACCGTTTCCTATCTCACGCGGATCGGCAACCAGTCCGCGGGCACACTCGCGGAGCTGCTGACGGGGCTCGAGCATTGCAGCGACGCATCTATCTTTCATCACACCTTTCAGACGCTGGGCAGCCATCATTTTCTTACCGATGGTTTTTCCAACGATTTCGCGCAATGGGCGCTGTCGGACACAAACCGGAACGATCTCGCCGAACAGCTCGCGGCGCTGGACATTCGCGACTACGTTTCCATCGCGGCGCTGCGCAGCGATCTCTGCCGTGTTGTCGGTGAATATTGTGCGGCGTATCCAAACTTTGCCAGCCAGTCCGCGCTCGAGCGTTTTTATTTCTGCGAGAGCGTGGAAGTGACCGCACCGCTCGGACGAAATGCGCGAACGCTCGACGAATTCCGGGAAGGCATCGAGCACCTCAGCCACTCAGGCTTCTACTTTCATTTCATCTCCTCGCGGCTCAGGCTGCAGCTGCGGACTAATGATTTTTCGCACTGGCTTGCCGACGGCCTGGGACTCAAATCTCTGGCACAGAGCGTCGATCACATTGACATTTACACCAACACTTTGGACAGCGCGCGAGCCAAGCTGATTCGGCTGATCGACCGCGAAGGGAGAAAAGCATGAGTGAGACCCTGGCCCTCAGCCGGATTCCACTGGATCAATATGCCGAACTGCTTGGCGCCAGCGAGATTGAGGAACTTCGAGCTCTTGCGAAACCTCTGCGCGGCCGCAGCATCGAGATGATTAATTCCACCGCCGTTGGCGGGGGCGTCGCGGAAATTCTGAACCGGCTGGTGCCTCTCGCGGAAGAGCTGGAAATCAACATCAAATGGGACGTGATGAAGGGCGGCGAGGATTTTTTTGAGGTTACCAAGTCCTTCCACAATGCCTTGCACGGCGCGCCGTATCACGCCAGCCCGAAGGATTTCGAAATTTTTCTCGCTTACAGCGAACGCAATCGCGCGACCCTCCCCCTGGACGCCGAGTTTGTGGTGATTCATGATCCGCAGCCCACCGGACTCATTGAGACGCGCCCGCCCGGGGCGAATCATTGGGTGTGGCGATGCCACATCGATCTTTCGCATCCCAATCGCACAGTCTGGGACTTCCTCGAGAAATTCGTCTCGCGATACGACTGCGCCCTGTTTTCTTCGCCGGAATTCTCGCGGCAGCTTCCGATTCCGCAGTATTTGTTCTATCCGGCGATCGACCCATTGTCGGAAAAAAACTGCGACCTCGATCCGCAGTTCGTATCGCAGGTCCTCGGTCGCTATCAGATCGATCCCCAACGCACGATCCTCACGCAAATCTCGCGCTTCGACCGGTTGAAGGATCCGGTCGGGGTTATCCGGGCTTATCGGATCGTAAAGCGTTATTTCGATTGC
Source organism: Acidobacteria bacterium 13_1_20CM_58_21 (assembly GCA_001919715.1). Taxonomy (GTDB): domain Bacteria; phylum Acidobacteriota; class Terriglobia; order Acidiferrales; family UBA7541; genus Acidiferrum. The sequence continues at coordinate 10,284 of MNIJ01000222.1, read as the reverse complement.
CAACTGGTCCTCGCTGGCGGCAGTGCGTCTGACGATCCTGAGGGCGCCATGGTGTTAAAAGAAGTATTGCGCGAAGCGGACTGCGATCCCGATATCAAAGTGCTGGAACTTCCTGCCTGGGCACCGCTAGAAGTCAACGCGCTGCAACGCGCTGCGACGGTGGTCATACAGAAAAGTTTGCGCGAAGGCTTCGGGCTCACGGTCTCCGAAGCACTGTGGAAGAAAAAGCCCGTGGTGGCTTCCGCCGTCGGCGGCATCCCGGTTCAGATCATCCATAAACACACGGGGCTGCTTGCACATTCCGTGGAAGGCACGGCGTATCAGATTCGTTTTTTGCTTTCGCGTCCGGAAATCGCGACAAAACTCGGCGAGCAGGGGCATCAGCACGTCAAGGAGAATTTCCTCATTACCCAGAAGTTGAGGCGTTACCTGACGCTGTTTCTGACGCTCGCCCGGGGATCGTGAGAGTCCACCAAGGCCGCGGCTTATGGCCATGCCGAGTGCGCCTGGGCGGAGATCCCTGGCTTCGCTCACGATGACCGTGGCGGCAGGAATTGCTCCGACATGAGCAGAAATCCTGCTCAAAGGGCGTGGCAACTCCAAGTTGCGCGGTCTCATCTAAGTGCAAGAAGCAGAACCTTTCCCCGTCCGAAGCCAACCCTGCTTTCTGCATTCCCACTATAGCTGTCGAAGGAGAACACCGATGAAACGTGTCGCACTTCTGGTACTTCTCGCGGGTTGGCTGGTGCCACTGGCGTCGGCGCAGGATCATTTTCAGGTGGGCGGCTATGGTGATTATTTCCGCATCTCGCAAACAAAAACTAACATGGCGGGGTTTGGAGTGCGCGCCGGGTTGAAGGTATTTTCGCACGCCATGCTCGAAGGCGAGATGAGCTATGACTTCAAGCAGGCTTTCACTGAGAATTTCAACACCACTCCAACAGTGACGCTAGTGAACAGCAACCTCAAAGTTCTGCATGGGCTCTTTGGCCCCAAGATCGTGGCCGGGCACAGCGCGATTCGCCCGTTTCTCACCGTCAAGGGAGGATTTGTCAATTTCCGGCTGGATCCCCGGCCCGCTAGCGTGGGAGCAGCCATTAGTTCAATTGAGAATTTGCGCGCGAACAACGTTACCGGAATCCTCTACCCCGGCGCGGGCTTGGAGGGACATATCGGCCCGGTAGGTCTACGCCTTGAAGCCGGCGATGAAATCTACTTCGCCGGCGGCAGGCACCATAATCCGCGCGTGGCCTTCGGACCATTCCTCCGTTTCTAGCCGCAAGCGCACGGGACGGGCGGCGGGACGGCGCCTACTCGTTGACGCGTGGCGCCAAGCGAAGCGGCTGGGTTGGCTCGGTCCAAGGACCGCGACAAAGAGTGAACGCCGGAATCAGCGCTTGAGATTCTTCGCCCATTCCTTCAGGCGGGGGTCAGGGGATGGCCCACTTTGTCGATGGGGGCAAATGGGGCGCGCTGTTCGAGCGATCCGACCTCACACTACATGGCGGTCCGCGGCTTGCAACTGAATATAGGCGCACTGTCCGGTCAGCGGGCAAATCTCGCATTTCGGCTCGGACCGTTTGCAAGTCTGCTGCCCGTGCTTTTTCAGCAATAGGTAGGCCCGCTGTCGCGCCTCAAGGGTCTCCGCCAGCCCGGCACTCAATGTATCGCGCGCGGCGCGGTAATCCGCGGCGTAGTTCTTCCCGGGTTTGCCAACCCACAGCCGTGTGGGCACCTCGACGAACGCCGAGGGCACAGCGGCCACGGGCGCCAACTTTGAAAACAGAAGGATTTTCTCCGCGCTGGGCTCTCCAATCACAGGAAACTCCCGGAGGATCTTTTTTGCGGCGCGCACACCCCTCCCAGGTTGCTGCTTTTCCTCTTGCATGCATCCCGTCAGTGCGGCCTGGAGATCCCCGCCATAATCACCCTTCACTCTGCGGGCGATTTCCTGCAATCTCTCCGCTCGCTGATCCGGGAGGATTCCGCCGAGCCGCAGCAACTTCGCCAGTTTTGCCCTGGGAGCCGCCAGAAGCTCTCTTGGACTCAGCCCCACTTCCCGCTTCAAAACATCAAATCCTTTCGAACACCATGCATCGCTGGCAGGGTATCCGCAATTCAAGTAGACAATCATTTCGTAAGCATCCGTGGGTCCGGTTGCCTGCTGCGGTCCGTACGTTTTCTCCAACGCTTCCAAGATTTCGTTCACGTTTGGCAGATGACTTCTCCGATCGTCAATGAAGCGTTGCCGATTTTCGCTGGCTAGCATCGCCAAAGTGTTCGTGATGCCGGCGCAGAAGGAATTGGTCGGTCATGCCGGCGATGTAATCGCAAACGACGACGTGGCGTGCTTCCATCCGCGCGAGTTCTTCATAGGGAGCCGGCATCGAGCCGTACGCTCCCAGGTAGTAGCTGAAAAGCTCCTGGAGACAGTTCACGGAGCGTTCGCGGTCCTCGGCAATGACCGGATGGTTGTAGATATGTGCGAAGAGGAAGCGCTTGAGCTCACCATTTCGCGCGGTCGCAGCATCGCTGAACCCGGCGAGGCGATGGGCTGCCCGACGTATGTCTTCCACGGATGAGGCGCTGGAGGCGAGAACGCGCCGCTCGGTAGTTTCCATGAGATCGGTGGCCAGTGCATCCAGAACGCGTTTGAGGGCCTCGTTGAACAGGAGTTTCGTGCGCGCACCGCGATGCGCGCCATCGACTTCCGCGAAGATTTCACCAAAAAACGAAACTTCCTTGCGCAAAACGGCAAGGTCGAGGAGCTCGGCTTCGAGGGCATCGTCAATATCCGCGGTGTTGTAAGCAATTTCGTCGACCCAGTCGATGAGTTGCGCTTCCAGGGGCGGGCGCAAATCGAGAAGGTATTCTTCGAGCTGCGGAAATTCCGCGGCGGAATAATCGCGCGAATGCTTGATGATTCCTTCGCGAACCTCAAACGAAAGATTCAACCCGGGAAAATCGAGATAGCGCTGCTCGAATTGTTCCACGATGCGAAGCGCGTGCAGATTGTGACTGAAATGGCCGCCGCGGGCGAGCATCAATTCATTCAGTTTTTTTTCGCCGGCATGGCCAAAGGGGGGATGACCGATGTCATGGACGAGAGCTAGGGCCTCCGAGAGCTCGGCGTTCAAGCCCAGGGCGCCGGCGACGGTGCGGGCGATCTGCGCGACTTCGAGGGTGTGCGTCAAGCGGTTGCGAAAATGGTCGGAATAGCGCGTGGTGAATACCTGGGTTTTGGCTTCGAGGCGGCGGAAAGCCCGGGAATGAATAATTCGATCGCGGTCGCGAGCGTAGCAACTGCGGTACGGGTGAGCGGGTTCCGCATAGCGCCGGCCGCGGGATTGTTCCGCTCGCATTGCCCAGGGAGCAGGAGTGGGAACGGGTTCGATGGGCCGCTCCGATACGTTGCAGCTGATCCGCGGAAATACCCAAGTGCGGAGCAGGTCAGGATTTTGGCGAAAGTAGATCCAGGCCGCGGTCGGCCTGATCCGCGATGGTGGTGTCTGGAAATTCCTTCTTGATTTGCTGGTAGATGCTGGCGGCCTCCTTTGGATCGGAGTTGCGAAGGATGCCGGCAAGTTCCAGCAGCACAAATGGGCGCGGAACGAGGACGCTGGGCTTGTCCGCCAGAGCACGAAAGATTTTGACGGCATCATCAGGCTTGCCGGTGCGGGAGTAAATGACCGCCGTCTGATACTGCGCCATGCTGGTGAGCTCTTCGTCGCCGCCGCCGCTGATCTTCTTCAATTGTTCGATTGCCTGATTGTGGCGCTCCAGGTCCTCGAGACAAAGCGCGGAGTAGTAGTGCGCGAGTCTTCCGGGATTCGTGTGTGGATACTTGTTGGCAACCTTGGTGAACCTTTGCAAAGCGTCTTGGACGCGCGCGGGCTCATCGGGATAGACGGGCGCGCGGAGATCGGCCGGATCAGGAGTCGCGCCAATGCGGCCCTGGTAAGCCTGCATGCCGGTATCGAAGGCGGCTGAGGCTTCCACCGTCTGGCGATCGACATAAAACCTCCAGCCGCCATAGCCGAGCGCCACCACCAACGCGACAGACACCACAATGAGCGTTAACTGCGCGTGAGAGATGACGGCTTCGGCGCCATGCTCGATGGTTTCCTTGATTTTGTCCTGCTTCAGCTCTTTGCGCGAAATATGATCGGACACAGACGCTCTCCCGATTGACCTGGAACTAATAATCGTAACACAGGATCCCCCTCGCCGGCGGGTTCGCTAGCCCAGGCTGCGGGCGCGAAAGAGCAGATTACCTTTGCGCTCGAAAAATGCCCGGCGATCTCCAAAGCGCCTCAGATGGTGCTAATTTTAGACTATGCAGACGGCGTGCATTCATTGTGGCACGGAGCACTTGCTGAAAGATGGGCAGTTCGGCATCCATTCGAAGGTGCAGTTCAAATGCTCAAAATGCGGTAAGACCACGATCGTGGAGATCAAGCGGCGCGTGGATTCCACCGTGGTCATGTCACCGCTTCCCTCCTTTGCTCGCGCGGACGCCAGTACTTCAAACCTGCAATTGCCGCCGCCCGATCCTGGGCTGCGGCTGCCTGAAAAAACGAAGGTTGTGCTTAGCGTTTTGTCGGGCCCATCGAAAGGCGAGAGCCATACGCTGGCAAAAGCGCGTGTCGTGCTGGGCCGCAAAGGCGCGGACATTCCGCTAAGCGATCCTGAAATTTCTCGGCATCACTGCCTGCTGGAAGTGCGAGAAACGTACATCAATCTTAAGGACATGGATTCGACCAACGGCACTTTCTTCGACGAAGAACGCGTGCGCGCGGCCATGTTGCAGGACGGCACCGAGTTTCGCATCGGCGGAAGCTTGATTCGCGTGAATTTCCAGCCGAAGTAGCTTGCCTGCGCTCCTCCCCAGGGTGGGTTCGCTCGATTCCTCAGATCGGCTTTGTGAGATACTAGCGCCGATTCCAAAATTGTCCGGAGTCCGATGAATCGTCTCTCCGCCTGCCTGATTACATACAATGAGGAACACAATCTGCCGCGAGTGTTGAATTCCATTCAGGGGATCGCCGAAGAAATTGTGGTGGTGGATTGCGGAAGCAACGATCACACCTTGGACATCGCGCGGGAGTACGGCGCAAAGGTACTCACTCACCCGTGGAGCAATTTTGGAGCGCAGAAGAACAGAGCGGCGGCGGCGGCGAGCAACGACTGGATCTTGTCGCTGGATGCAGACGAGGAGTTGAGTGCCGAGTTGCGCGAAGCCTTGCTCAGGTGGAAATGGAAGGAACCGGAATTTGCGGTGTACGAAGTCGCACGACGTACGTGGTATCTCGGCGCATGGGTGTGGCACACCCGGTGGTACCCAGATTACCAGCGGAAACTCTATCGGCGGGACAAGGCAAAATTTGAGCCCTTGCTCCATGCCAGGCCTCGATTTGAGGGGCCGGTAGGCCGCCTCGATGGTGATCTTCTCCACTACACGTTGCGCTCGGTCGAGGAGCACGTTGCAAAAGTGGAGAGCTACACCACGCGGATCGCACAAGACATGTATGCAGAAGGCCGCCGAGGCTGGCGCGCAGCGATGTGGTTGGCGGCGCCTTGGAGCTGGTTTCAGAATTACGTGCTGTACCTCGGGTTTCTCGACGGCTATCGCGGATGGCTCATCTCGCGGATGGCGGCGCGGGGGACGTGGCTGAAATTCAAGAAGCTCGGAAAGCTCGTCGAGACGGAGCGCCGAGCGCGCGGAGCGCGGACGCCATGAGGGGGCTCTATGCTGATCTGGAGCGGGAATGGCGCGGCGGGCAAAGCCAGGCATTGCTGACGATTGTGGGATTGCGTGAGCGGGGACACCAGGTCGAATTACTGGCGGCGCGCGATTCGCCGCTTGCGAATCGCGTGTTGGAAGCTGGGATCACGGTTCATCAAGTTCCGCGATTCGGCTTGCGCGTGTGGGCGGCTCGCGCCATGCGCAGTTTGATCGCCCGCGGACGATTTGAGGTTGTTCATCTTAATGAGCCGCACGCGCTGACCGCGGCATGGCTGGCCGGGACGCACAAGCGGCTTCCGCTGCTGCTCTCCCGCCGAATTGGGTTCCCGCTTCAGAAAAACGCTGTATCGCAGGCACGCTACCGGGCCGTGGAACGGTTCGTAGCCAACAGCAAAGATGTGGCACAAAGCCTGGTCGATTCAGGCATCGCGGGCGAGCGAATCTCGATCGTCAATGAAGGCGTGGAAATCTTTCCATTGCGTACACCGGAGCAACGAAGCAACGCACGGAAGCACTGGGGCGTGCGAGAAAATGAATTCTTGTTGGGGTGCGTCAGCGTATTTGTCCCGGAAAAAGGACACCGGCACTTGATCGAGGCCCTTCCCCTAGTGAGAGGGTTGCATCCAGAAGTGCGTCTCCTGCTTGCGGGCGACGGCGCCTGCCGTGCGGAACTGGAGGCCCTTACAAAGCGTCACGGACAGACCCAAGCGGTGCTTTTCCCGGGATTCGTAAAGGATGTCGCCGAAGTGTACGCGGCCCTCGATGCGTTCGCATTTCCGTCGGAGTTCGAAGGTCTGGGAACCGCATTGCAAGCAGCGATGGCGGCAGGCCTGCCTTGCATTTCGACAAAGCGAGGGGCGCTCGGTGAAGTAGTGGATGGCGACCGAACTGCTCTGGTCGTTGAGCCAAATGGCAAGGAATTCGCCGTCGCCATACTGCGGCTGATCAATGATGCAGCGCTTCGAAAACAACTCAGCGAGGCAGGCCGGCGCGAGGTGAAGGAACGGTTTTCGGCAGGACGCATGGTGGAAAACACGATTGCTGTCTACCAGGATATCCTCGAGAAAACGACGCAGGGCTGATCAAGTCCGGCGCTCCAGAGCTGCTCCTTCGCTCCGGTGAGGCTCGGCGGAAATAAAAACATGAAGCGCCTGGCGGATCTTTTGAGCTCCGCCAAGCGCTTCAGGACTTCTAGAAACTATTGCACCAGTTTTCTGTCTTCTCTTGTTCCAGGCGTTTCCCTCCTATCCGCTCGCCGTTTTTTCGTCAAGCTATCTTGGGGATTGAACAACCCATCGCCCCTTTGGCTCGAGGAACTCCACGCCAATGGCAAAGCCGTCGCTTTGCAATTGTTGGCAGTAAGCAACCCGGGCCGAGGAACGAAACTCTCCAGTGCGCGAGGCGAGCACCAATTGATCGCCTTGTTCCCAGCGGCGCACACTTAGCACACGCGCGCCGCGCGCACTCACATTTTCAGTAAAAGTCGACTCTGAGCCAGGAGCACGGCCGTGGCCTTCGATCAAAACGGGGATTTCCATCGAAATGCGTCGTTCAGTTCTGTTAAGTACAAATCTCTTCCGGTGAGCCATGTTGTTGATCATCCTCACAGGCACGCGGCAATGCGCGCGAGATTTTGAACGCTGCTTCTGCCATGGTTCTTCATCGCGTAGAGCGCGCGGTCCGCAGCGCCGAGAAGTTTCTCGGGCGTGTCGCCATCCTGCGGGAATGCCGCGACGCCCGCGCTAACAGAAAGCGCAGGGCGCTCCGTTTCAGCGGAGAGACGCTCGCGGATTCGAGAGACGACGCGCGAGGTGATGTCCTTGCCGGCTTCCGGCAGTACCAGCGCGAATTCATCGCCACCGTACCGCGCGGCGGTGTCAATCGCACGGGAATGGTTGCGCAGAATCTTGGCGATACGCACCAGCGCACGACTGCCGGTCAGGTGTCCGTACTGATCGTTGATGATCTTGAGGCCGTCCATATCGAGAAGCACGATGCTGAATGGGCGCTGCGTGCGGCGTGAACGGTCCAGCTCCGCTTCGAGAACACTGATGAGCCGCCGATAATTCGACAACCCCGTGAGTGGATCAGTGACGGCCATCGTGCGCACCTGCTCGAAGAGGCGAGCCTGATCCAGCAACGCTCCGGAAAGCATAACGACATAGCTGGTTATCTTGCTTAACTCCGCCAGAAAAAACGGGCCATCAAAGAGTTGCCGGGAGAAAGCCGCCGATGCGTGGCAGACAACATTGAGCGCGGCCACGATAAACAGCGAGTGATCGAACAGGCTGGCGGTGCTTCTCTTGTCACCGTCCTTCCTGAGGCGTTGGCGAAAACAGACCGCGGCAATCAGGAACAGCGACGCCAGGAGCAGATCCCAAGGACGGGACAGCAAGTTCGCGGCGTGCGCCACGGGCGCGGCCGGTGCGGCCAGCAACGCGGCGCTGGTCATGTAGGCCGCCAGGGCAACAACCAGCAACGCTGCGGCCGTCTCCTTGCTGGGCTGCCGGGCGGTGGGCATGTAGCGCTCGACGGCGATGGCGGCAAGCAACAGAACGGCAAGCAAGGTGCGGCTCACCATCCAACCCATGGGGATTCGCGAGAGCGCCAGGGCGCCAGAGATCAGCGAGCCATTTAGACCAAAACAGCTGACCGTCTCAATGATCCCAGAAAGCACAAATCCGAAGGCCAGAATCAATGCGGTGCGATCATGGGTGCCGCGGAACCGCACCAGGGCGTTGGCGGCATAGGAGAAACACAGTAACGTTCCGCCAACTTCTAGATATAAATAGCTTTGTGGCGAACCTGCAACGCTGATTTGCCGCAAGTAGAAGACTGCGGCAAGAAAGAAGAAGAGGGAGACGGCGGCGGTGGCGATCAGGACAGGCCTACGGGCCTTGCGAGCGGCGACCGGATCGCCTTCGCTGCGGAGAAACCCGATGATCTTGCCCCAACTACCCACAAAATCCCCCAAATACCGATGAAAAACAGTCAACCACCAAGGAATGCAAGTTTGTGCCCTTTTCTGACTGGAAAATTGTGCTCGTAACTAGCTGCAAGTAAATAACTTAGATAGATACGTCGAAGGGGAGGAGGATCTTTGGACTGTTGCGAGACACTGCACGTGCCCACAATCTGAAGGAGTTGGGCATTATCATTTTTGTTTCGTTAGAGTTACCTGGCGGATGGCCAGTATCAAAGAAAAACTCCAGACTGTCTCAGCCTGAGACAGTCTCAACCGTTGCACCCTTAGCTCGACCGGCCCGGCATGCGCTAAGGCTTGGGCTTTGGGGGAGGCAACTCCCGGGCCGCTACGGTGTCGGCGAAGGCACAGGTCTTATGCGAGCCATCGCAGAACGGCTTGTTGGCGGAATGCCCACAACGACAGAGCCCAATCGTGGTGCGTCCGGCCAAGCCAAAGGGCTTGCCTTCGGGATCCACGATCTCAAAATCGCCTTCCACGCGCAGGGATCCGTTGTGATTGACAGTAATTTTCGTGGCCGCCATTTTTTCTCCCTAGCAAAACTAGAGTATCCCACCTCCTCTAGGACGAGTCAGTACTTTGGAACAGACGGATCAACCTCGTCGGACCAAGCGAGGATGCCGCCTTTCAGGTTGAGGATCTTGCGGAAACCAGCCTTTCGCAAGAAGTCCACGGCCTCGGCAGAACGCTTCCCGCTGCGGCAGTGCGCTACGATTTCCCGCGATGAATCAAGTTCGTGGACGCGCCGCGTCAGCTCTCCGAGAGGGAGCAAATGTCCTTGGAGATTGCAGATCTGGTATTCGTGGGGCTCACGCACATCGAGAATGAATAAATCATCTCCACGATCGAGCCTGGCTTTGAGCTCGCGTGGCGCGATCTCCGGCACGACGACGGACGGGCCGGGAGCTTCTTCGCCGCGCACGCCGCAGAATTCGTAATAATCGATGAGCTTGCTGATCGTGGGATGCGTTCCACACATCGGGCAGTCGGGATTCTTGCGCAGCTTGAGTTCACGGAACTTCATCCCGAGAGCATCAAAAAGTAGCAAGCGTCCCCTGAGATGATCTCCACGACCGAGGATCAGTTTGATCGTTTCCATTGCCTGGATGGAGCCGACGATCCCGGGCAAAACGCCGAGGACGCCGCCTTCCGCGCAAGAAGGCACCAACCCTGGCGGAGGCGGTTCAGGATAGAGGCAGCGGTAGCACGGACCATCGGGCATTCCGAAAACGGTGGCTTGCCCTTCAAACCGGAAAATCGAGCCGTACACGTTTGGCTTTCGGAGCAAAATGCAAGCGTCGTTGACAAGATACCGCGTGGGGAAATTGTCGGTTCCGTCGACGATGACATCAAAGTCCTTGAACAGTTCAAGCGCGTTGGCACTGGTCAGCTGCGTTTCGAATGACTGAATCTGTATGTCCGGGTTAAGGTTCTGAAGGCGGGCGCGCGCGGCTTCGCTCTTCGGCTTGCCGACGTCGCTGGTGCCAAAGATAACCTGACGCTGGAGATTGGTGAAGTCGACGACGTCAAAATCAACCAGGCCAAGTTTGCCAAC
>MNIJ01000201.1 GCA_001919715.1 Acidobacteria bacterium 13_1_20CM_58_21 | reverse complement strand
TCTTGTCACCGTCCGTCAAGTGATATTTGCGGTCGGCCATCTTGTTCGGATCGGTCTGCGAGAGGGAAACCCATTGTGTGCTGGTGCTGATGGCGTAGATGACTACACTGGTGCGCTGGGCCATTTCGATGGCATCCCCGCGCGTGTGCGTCGATAAGTTGTCCTCGCCGTCGCTGATGAGAATCATGACGCGGCGCACCACATCCGGTTGATCACCCGGCGGGCGCGGCGGATGGCTCAGTTCTTTCACGCACGCTTCATAAATCGCATCGTAAATTGCGGTGCCGCCGCCCGCGCGCGTCTTGGTGATCTGGTCCCGCAGCGCCCCCGCATCGCCGGTGAAGGGCTGGACGATTTGCGGCTCGTCGTCAAAGGTCATCACAAAAGCTTCATCCTTGTTGCGGCGCAGCACGCTAAATAGAAAATTGGTCGAAGCGTCCTGCTCGAACTTAATGCGATCACGGATGCTGTTCGATGTGTCCAGCAGCATGCCGATGCGCAGAGGCAGATCGGTTTGCTTGCTGAAATAACGGATCTCCTGCAGAGCCTTGTCGTCCCAAATCTTGAAGTCACCCTTTTCGAGCTCGGGAACAAGCTTGTTTCGGCGGTTGAGCACCGTGAAGAGCACATCGACAAGGTTGACCACCGAAATAATCGTTTCATTGCTCTTCTGGGCAGGCTCTTGCTTGGGGGCCGACGACGGCGCCGGTGTGGGCGCTTGAGGCTTGTCCGGTGAAGATTGCTGCGCCTGGTCAGTCAGCGGAAGGAGCAACAGAGCCAACGCCAAAACAATTGAAGTGATGATCCGTCGCATTTGCATCGATTATAGGTACCCGGTGAGCGCAGCGTCAATTGTGCTCTGCGGCTCTCCTGCAGCGTCACAAAGTTTTCTCAAGAAATCGCGCAGTTCACCCGGCAAGGCAGCGCGAACTTCGATCCACGCAGCGGTCCGCGGCTGCGCGAAGCCGAGCTTTGCCGCGTGCAGAAAATTACGTCCCAGCGGCGCCAAGGCGGTCTTGCCTAGCCGCAGCGCCCCTGCCGCTCCGACCTGGTCGGAGCCTACGCCAACGTTCAACTGCCGCGCGGCGCCGTAAAGCGTATCGCCAACTACCGGGTGCTTCAGCGCGGAGAAGTGCACTCGAATCTGATGCGTGCGCCCGGTGTGGAGTTGGACTTCCACCAGTGTGGTGCTGTCGATCTTTGCCAGAGCCTTCCAATCCGTGCACGCTTCGCGCGGATTCGTGATTGTCCCGCCGTGCCAGGACTTGCCTTGCGTGGTCATGCGCGTGCGATGGATGGGGTCGCGCCCAATGGCCAGCTCGATTCGGCCGCTCTTCTCCGCGAGCATGCCCTGCACCAGCGCGATATACGTTTTCTTGATGGCTCGCTGGCGAAAGGCTTCGCCAAGTTTCGCGTGCGCTGCGTCGTTCTTGGCAACAAGAATCACGCCCGACGTTTCCTTGTCCAGGCGGTGGACGATTCCCGGCCGCAGCTGATCGGCGGCCCGGGAAAGCAATTGCCCGCGCCCAAGAAGCGCGTTGACGAGCGTGCCGGAGACGTTTCCCGCGCCGGCGTGAACAGTCATCCCGGCAGCCTTGTTGATGGCCATGACGTCGTCGTCCTCGTAAAGCACATCGAGCGGAATCGTTTCGGCTTCGGCACGGATCGCCGCCCGCGGATGGGCACGCACGGTGATGAGCATCCCACCGCGAAGTTTCTGGGAAGATTTTGTGGGTTTGCCATTGACGAGGACGAGGCCGCCGTCGATGAGTTCTTGCACGCGCGAGCGCGAAAGTTCCGGGCAATGGGCGGCCACGAACCGGTCGAGCCGCGTACCGGCGTCTGTAGGTCCCGCAAGAAGTTCATGAATCTCGGGTTGGGCTCCAGCCGGCACGAGCCGATTGTAGCAGGCTGCGCCGAGGCGTAGCTCCGGCAGGGAAATGCCGGGGGAAGATCAAGGAGTGCAATCGTTCAGCGTTCCCGACAGTCAAAGATTTCCGAGGTTGAACCTTGGACATGGGGCGTTGGAACTCTAAGGAATCTATGCAAGTCATTGTGTCCACCCACTACTGCTTATGAGGAACGCCGCGAGGACCTGTGTAGTAGCCTTGCCGGGTTTTGATGGTGACGCCTTCGCGCGTGGTCCGGACTTCCACCGTGTGATAGCCAGCGTTGCGGTTGTTGCCGTGAGGCACGTATGCCAGGGTGTACTCGTGGCGAGCTTCCTCGGTTATCCGCGAATAGAGCCTTTCTATGGCTGCGCTTTGGACGGCGTAATAAATATCGCCGCCGGAGTCATTTGCGTAGTTGAGTAGGCGAGAGAACTTTCGCTTTAAGGAGTGGCCGACAGCCAAGCTGTATACGGATATGTTGTCGTGTAGCAGAGCCTCGAGAGTGTCGGCATACGCATGGTGGTTGAATTGGAGTCCGTTGAGACCATCGGAGATCAGAAGGATGATCTTGCGCCGACTCGCTCCACGGTCATGAAGCAACTCAGCGGCGGAATGGACGGCATCGTCAAGGGCTTTGGTTGGACGGGACCCCAGGTTAGTCGCCGCCGCCAGGGGTGGTTCGCCTACGCCGAGAGGATGGCTCGATGGCGAGGAAACGAAGGGTACGGGGCCAGCTGTGGAAGGGCCGCTGTGGTCTTGAGCGTCCTTCAGGTCTGCCCATAGCTTGTGGAGATCGCCGGTGAATCCTTCTCCTGGATAAAACGACAGATCGAAGCGGCAAATCAGGGCTTCGTCGCTGGGACCGATTCCAGCGGTGATGGCGCGCAGAGTGGGAGCCACCTGCGCGGCGTCCTGCGATTTCAGATCGTCGTCGATGAGCACAACCAGCGAGAGCGGAAAGGCTTCGGCAGTGAACACCTCGGTCTGTTGTTCGCTGTTATCGTCGAAGATGCGGAACTCGTCTTTCCGTAAATCAGGGACAAGATTGCCTTGACGATCTTTAGCGATGACCGGGAGCACGACCAGATCGGCATTGACGCTGATTTTGGTGCGGACTTCGCTTTGTTGGGCGGCGGGTTGTGGTAGCGGTTGTGTGCGGACCGCAGGAGTTTCTTGCCTGGCCGATTGGCGTGCTTGAGCGAGGGCGGGGAACGGCTCTCATAGATCAAATCCTACTGGAAGCTCTGACGCCGATTGGTAGAGAAGGGTGGCCAACCTCGGCAGGGGACTTTTGTTCCATTTTTTTCGGCCTGCCCATTTCTCGTTCTCGACTTCCCGGCCCCGGCCGCACAGCAACAAAATGCCGGGAGGAGCGGCGGGCCATTTGGGGAGGGAGGGTCTCGAAGAAGAAGCTAACTGAGGCCATGTGCGCTCGTCTAGAATGTGGCGACGAGGAGAGAACCATGCGCAGAGTTTTGTTTTTGCTGTTGCTTGGAGTTTTGCCGGCGCAGAGCGGTCAAGAACCGGCGCGTCCTGCCAACGCGGGTATTTCCGGGCGATGGGTGGTGAATACGGATTTTTACGGCTCAACGATTTACTTTCGGATGGAGCTGAAGCAGCAGGGAGAAAAGCTGAGCGGGAATTTTGATGGGGACAAGCTGGAGGGAACACTCAAAGGCAACTCAATCTATCTCCTGGCCAAGGACGAGCAGGGCGGGACGGATGAAGGCAAGGGTACCCTAGAAGGCGCGACCATCACCGGGACCATTGTGTTTAGCCACGCAGACGATGCTGCGCATCCGCAGACGCACAAGTTTACGGCAGAACTCGTTCCGGCGCGGCGCGCGGGAACGCCGCAGCGGCATGAATTTGTGCCCGCCACTTTTTACCGCCAATTTTCGGCGGCCAACAAGCCGGTGCTGACGGTGGCACCGGGCGACAGCGTGCACACGACCACTGTGGATGCCGGCGGAATGGATGAAAAGGGCGTGGCGCGTGTTCTTGGCGGCAATCCGGAGACGGGACCTTTTTATGTGGAAACGGCAGCGCCAGGAGACACGCTGGTGGTGCACTTGACGCGGCTGCGGCTGAATCGCGACTGGGCGGAAAGCGATGACTTTGTCGTGGGCCGCGCGCTGGACAGTGACTTTGCCGTAAAGATGAAGGACGCCGGGAAGACGGTGCGCTGGCATCTGGACGCGGAACACGGCGTGGCGACGCCGGAAAAGCCTGCGGAGCACTTGACGAAATACTCGGTGCCGCTGCGGCCGATGCTCGGTTGCGTGGCGGTCGTGCCCAACGTGGCGCAAGCGCCTCCGGGGACGGGAGACTCCGGGCGCTACGGCGGCAACATGGACTTCAATGAGATCGTGGAGGGGGCGACAGTCTATCTGCCAGTGAGTGTGCCTGGCGCGCTGCTGTATGTGGGCGATGGACACGCGCTGCAGGGCGATGGGGAGCTCAATGGAAACGCGCTGGAAACGTCCATGGATGTGGAGTTCACGGTGGACGTGATTCCGGGCAAACGCATCATGGGGCCGCGTGTGGAGTCGCCGACGCACATCATGGCGATGGGGCTGAGCGGGTCGTTGGATGATGCGTTCCGCAGTGCGACGGCGAACATGGCGGAGTGGTTGGCGGATGAGTACAAATTGACTCCGTCCGAGGTGGCGCAGGTGCTGGGCACATCGGCGGAATACAAGGTGAGCGAAGTGGCGGACCGCAACGCGGGGATGGTGCTGAAGATCAACAAGGAACGGCTGAAATCACTGGCGAGTGCGGCCAACTGACAACTCTCGCCCCATTCTTTGCTTGTCTCTTACAGCTGCGGGGCTTGCGCTCACCATGGGGTCATGAGGTTTCAGCGGAGCGCCGGGACCGAAAAAAACCGTTGATGGCCGAAAGAACCAAGAGGAGCGCGACTCCGAAGACGGGGGCCCAGGGGATCCAGTTCCAGACAGGCCGATCAATCATAGCCCGCGTAGGATTGCCAGGGTCGTACAAGACAATCACGGGAACATTTTTGCTTCCTGCGATTTTGCTTCCCAGCCAATCCTGAAATTGGACGAAGCGATCGTTGGTGTGGAATTCGACGATGGGCATATAGCCAGTCGTCGAAAACGATTCCGAGGAGCCGCGGAAATTCTTCTGCTCATAGGCGATGATTCTTCCGGGTGCCCTGACCCCTTGACGGATCAGATGAAAGTGCGCGTGGCCCATGAAATAGGAAAGGCCCAGGAGAAATAGTCCCGTCAGCAATTGGGGGATCCACGCGTAGCGAAGGATCTTTTCCCGGTTGCTGGCAAGACGCGCAACGAGTTGTTCGGCGGACGCCAAGGCTGGGCCTCGCTCGGAGCAGCCGCAACGAGTCGTGTATTTATCCGCCCCTGAGCGCCAATGTAGCATAGCAACAGAACGCGGCGTTCTGAAATGTGTTCCTAAAGAAGTGACGAGCAGGCACATTTGCTTGGGGCTCGTCACCCAGACGGCGAGCGGGTCTCTGGTTCCGACCACCCGCGCGTCGCGCGTCTTTGGAAGCAGGGTCAAGGCGGTGCACGTCGTGACTCAGCCGCTGTATGCACCACGCGCCTGTGAAGGCTCCCCGCTACAAGAGCACTAGAAGACCTACCGTCCGGGTCGCACCGTTGGCGTGGAAGATTGCAAGCCGCCAATAACACTCGTGGGATTGGGGGGCGGCGGCGATGCGGGCGTCAGGAGTGAGCGGGGCGGCCCTGATCACCCCGTCGAAAGACGCGGAGATTGTGACTGCGGTCGATCTAGTCACGGCGCTGGTGCCGACGGGAACGTCGCGCTAGTAGCTCCGGCTGGAACGGGAACACTGGTAAGCACGCTGGCCACCGCTGTGTTGCTGCTGGAAAGCGGCGCTCCGCCTGCGGGAGCCGGCCCGCTCAACGTCATCGTCCCGTTGGAGGAATTTCCGCCAGTAACGCTCGTGGGGTTGAGCGCCAGCAAGGAAACGGAGAGAGTCGGAGGAGGTGAAGACGGCCCTAGGAACTTATTTTGATGTTTCGGGCCGCCGTCCAAATAATATGTCCAGAAGGATGAGGGCGGCGCCAATGGCGATGGCAGAGTCGGCGACGTTGAAGGCGGGGTAGCGGTAGGTGCCAAACCACACTTCGAAGAAATCCGTCACCGCGAAGAGAGCGAGACCGGCGACGGCAAGAGCGCCGCTAGTCTGGCTCGTGACTAGCAGCCAGGCAAGTACGGCGATGACCGCGATGGACCCCAGAATCAAAACGATGCGCGTGCCCGCGGAGGCGGAATCCGACAGGATGCCGAAAGCGAGACCGGGATTGCGGCTGTGTACAAGATAAACAAAGTTGTGGATCAACTCGTGTCGCCAGCCTTCCAGTGTTTGCGTTTCGAACCAGGCTTTGGTGGCGCGGTCGAGGAGAACGATGGCTAGCGTGAGCCAAAGCCAGCGCAGTCTTGCGGGGACCGTCAAATGTTGCTCTCCTACTCGTGCAGCGCCGAATTTACTGACCTACGCGGATCGCAAAAGGCGCACCACTTAAAGGCTGTGCCTCTGGTGGCTAGATGCCTGGCCCAGGGAACCCTCGATTTCGGCGAGGGCTTCGGAACAGCGCTCGCAGACGGTCGGATAGCGGGAATTTTCGCCGACGCGCTCGGAATAGTTCCAGCAGCGTTCGCATTTTGAGCCGTCGGCACGTTCGATCCTGATCGCCAGGCCCGGAAACGTTTCGGCTGGAATAGATCCGGCGATGGCGGATGGCTGGACCGCGACCTGAGAAACGATGAAAAGGGCGGGTAGTACAGCCTGTTTTTCCTCGAGCAGCCTCTGCAGGCCCGCCGCTTGGGGTCCCGCGTGAAGTTGGACTTTCGCTTCGAGGCCACCGCCGATAGTCTTCGCAGCACGGGCTTGCTCGAGGGCCACCAGCACGGCGGAGCGCACCTGCGCGAGCCGTTCCCACTTTTCCGCGGCGTCTTTGGCGATTCTGCAAGCAAGCGCGTCCGCTTCTGGAAACAATGTCATATGCACGCTTTCGCACTCGCTTTGCTCTTTCGGCAAATACTTCCAGATCTCCTCGGCGGTAAAAACAAGGATGGGCGCGGCCAGTCGAACCAGCGCGCTGCTGATCTTCCACACCGCGGTTTGCGCCGAGCACCGAGATTTATTTCTGGGTGCCTTGGTGTACAGGCGATCCTTCAGAACGTCGAAATAGAACGCGCTGAGATCCACGACGCAGTAATCGTGGATAGCATGGTAGACGCGGTGGAATTCGTAATTCGCGTACCATTCACGGCATTTCTTGAGGAGCTCGGCGGTGCGGTCGAGCATCCAGCGATCGATTTCCTCGAGTTGCTCGTTCGAAAGCACGTCACGTGACGGATCGAAATCACCGAGGTTGCCCAGGGCGAAGCGAAACGTGTTGCGAATTTTCCGGTATGCTTCGCTGAGCTGCGTCATCACGCGCTCGCTCATTTTTACGTCGGCCTGGTATTCCACCGAGCCAACCCAGAGGCGAAGCAAATCCGCTCCCCACCTCTCGCAAATTTCGATAGGATACAGCGCGTTGCCCAGCGACTTGGACATCGGCCGGCCCTGTTCGTCAAGCGTCCAGCCGTGCGTGACAACCCCCCGGTAGGGCGAAGCGTCGCGCACGCCCGTCGCAACAAGCAACGAACTGTGGAACCAGCCGCGATATTGATCGGGCCCCTCGAGATAAACATCAGCCGGCCACTCCGCGCCCTTGAGCACCGCCAGATTCGAAGAGCCTGAATCGAACCACACGTCCAGAATGTCGTTTTCCTTGCGCCACTTCGAACCTCCGCACGCGCACTTGGTATCGGCGGGCAGCAATTCTTCGGGGGTGTGTTGGTACCACGCGTCCGCGCCTTCCCGTTCGAACCACTTCACGACATTGCGCAGGGCCTTGAAATCCTCCAGCCGCTTTCCGCAACCCTGGCAATAGAAAACAATAATGGGCACGCCCCAGAACCGCTGGCGCGAGACACACCAGTCTGGACGTTTCTCGATCATTTCGTACATGCGGTCTTCGCCCCAGGCGGGAAACCATTTTACCTGGTGAATCTCTTGGAGCGCTTCTTGTCGCAGCGTTTTCTCTCTTCCATGCGCGGCCTGGTCCATCTTGATGAACCACTGTTCCGTGGCGCGGAAGATCACCGGATTGTGGCAGCGCCAGCAGTGCGGGTAGCTGTGCTTGTACTCGTGGTGACCCAGCAGCGCGCCGCGATCGCCGAGTAATTTCACGATGATCGGATTCGCCGTGAAAACATCCTTGCCCCGGTATTCCGGCAACCCCTCAAGATAGACGCCCTTGTCGTCGATCGGCGCGTAAATCTCCAATCCATATTTCTGCCCAGAATAAAAATCGTCGGCGCCATGCCCCGGAGCCGTGTGAACGATGCCGCTGCCCTGATCGAGCGTGACATAATCGGCGAGAATGCCCGGCACCTGAATCGGCACGAAGGGGTGCTGAAATATCATGCCCTCGAAATCGCGTCCCTTAAACGTGGCGCGCACGCGAGATTCCTTGATTCCGCACTCGGCTTTGAAAGCGGCGACGCGGTCGGCGGCCAGCAGCAGCGCGCCCTTTTCGGTTTCGACCACGGCATATTCGAAATCCGGATGAAATGCGAGCGCGCGATTGTGAGGAATCGTCCAGGGCGTGGTCGTCCATATCACCGCGCTGACATCGCTCCCAATCTTTTGTTCAAGTGGCACCTTGCCAGTGCCCGCGGCATCCCCTTTGCCGCCGCCCACAACTCCAAATTTCACCCAGATCGATGGGCTCGAGTGATCTTCATACTCCACTTCCGCTTCCGCCAGTGCCGTGCTGTCGTAGATGCACCAATAGACCGGCTTACGCCCTCGATAAACGTAGCCTTTCTCCATAAAATCCAGAAACGCGCCTGCGATGGTGGCTTCGTACTCATGGCTCATCGTCAGATAAGGATCGTTCCATCGCCCGAAAATGCCCAACCGCTTGAAATCTTTCTTGTGCTGCTCGACGTAACGGACTGCGAATTGGCGGCACAGTTTGCGAAATTCCGCTGGCGGCACCTTTCCCTTTCCGCCCAGCTCTTTTTCCACTTGCGTTTCGATCGGCAGACCATGGCAATCCCACCCCGGCACGTACGGCGCGTAATGCCCGGCCATGCTCTTGGTCTTGACGACTAGATCCTTGAGGATTTTGTTCAGGCCCGTGCCCAGATGAATTTCACCGGTAGGGTATGGCGGTCCGTCGTGCAAGACAAAGAGCGGCTTGCCTTTCCGGGTCTCCAGAATGCGCTCGTAGAGGTTTCCTCCCTGCCAGGCTTCGAGCTGCTTCGGCTCGTTCTGCGGCAGGCCGGCCTTCATCGGAAAATCCGTTTTCGGCAAGTTCAGTGTCTTCTTCAGTTCGAGTGGTTCGGCCATGATTAGAGCGTTTGTAAACCCCTGCTATGCCGTCCGTCCTTGAGTACAGGTATACGGCGGGAAACATCGGAAAGCAGTGTAATCACGTATGTTACAATGAATGGCGGCCGGTGTCAGCCGCTCGGGGCGCGCAACCTTTCCCAGCCAGAGCGAATCTTATTGGCTGGGTACACCGAACCTAGGGAATCTGCGTCTAATTGAAGAGGTAACCGGTGCCGGACAAAATCATCAGTCTTCTGTCCCCTGAAATCACAAAACCGAAAGTGTCTGCGGCCGGCCGTGAGAGAGCAGTTCCGGTACCCGCCTCGGCTGTACCCAAATTCGATCGACCGGACATTCTCATCCCCGATAATTTTTGGTCCAACCTGAGGCAATTCCTCATGGAGCGCCCTGTAAGGGTGCGCGAGCGCAAGGATGCGCCCTTCACGCAGACCTCCTTCGGTAGCGGCGTCGGCGATAACCTGAAGGATTTTTTCAGCTCCAGCCCGGCCGCCAAGGGACCGGTGAATAGCAAACTGGCGGTAGCGTGGGGATCGAATTTTGGGGGCTTCGGCACCCGCATCAAGGAATTTTTCTCGCCGCCGAAGCAGGCGCCCTTGCCCTTCGCCGTCAAGCCGATCAAAGTGAAGGACATCTGGTCCAAGGATGAAAACTTCGGCTGGAGTCAAGTGATCGCGATTGGCTTGCACGTGGCGGTGATCGCACTGCTGGTCATTCCCATTTTTACGAATGTCCTGCCCGCCTCAACGGAAGCAAAGAACAAGCTGGTCGGCGTTGTGCCGCTGGACATTTCGCCTTACATGGCGAAGCTACCCTCGGGTGCGAACAAAGCCGGCGGCGGCGGCGGCGGAAATAACCATACCCTGACTCCCACCTCAAAGGGGAAGCTCCCCAAGTTTCAGTGGACGCAGTTCACGCCGCCTCAGGCGAAAATTCAGAATCTGAACCCCAAGCTGGCAATGGACCCCTCGCTGCTGGGTCCGCCCGACTTGAAAGTCCCCAGTCCCAATATGGCAAACTTCGGTGATCCTCTGGCCAAAAGCGTCACCGATTCTCTCGGGAATGGCAATGGCACGGGTATCGGAAGCGGTTCCGGCGGAGGTCTTGGTCCCGGCGAAGGCGGCGGCACGGGCGGCGGACTTTTCCGCGCTGGCCTGAACGGCGTCGGTTCGCCGCAGTGCATCTACTGCCCGCAGCCGGAGTACTCCGACGAAGCGCGTAAGGCCAAATATCAGGGC
>MNIJ01000219.1 GCA_001919715.1 Acidobacteria bacterium 13_1_20CM_58_21 | reverse complement strand
TCGCAGCTTGCTACGCGGGCGGCTCAGGAAATGGCTGACGTCGCTCCTACTTCCTATCAGGCCCACGAACTTGAAGCGGAATCCCTCGAGTCGCAGCAGAACTGGGACGCCGCCGGAAATGAATATCGAAAGATTCTTGAACAGAACCCCAACCTGCCGGGGATTCATTACCGGCTGGGGCGCGTGGCACTTTCGAAGACCGAGTCTGCGGCGAACACCGAAGAAGCCCGAAAAGAGTTTGAAGCGGAGTTAAAGATTGATGCGAGCAACGCGGCAGCCACCTTTTGGCTGGGAGAGATCGCACGGCGCGCCGGAGAATGGGATGAAGCAATTTCGCACTTCGGGACCGCGGCAAGATTGGATTCGGGGTTTGCCGAAGCATTCCTCGCCCTGGGCATGTCGTTGAATTCCGCCGAACGCTTTTCGGAAGCCGTCGCCCCTCTGGAGCGCTACGTGAAGATGCTGTCGGCGGACCCTGCCGGACATTACCAGCTTTCCATCGCCTATGCGCGCACCGGGCGTAAAGAGGACGCTGTTCGCGAGATGACCATTCAACGGCAAGTCTCCGAGAAGAATCCAGGCGGGGTCCGGCCGTAGCCGAAGCGTGCGGCGCTGCGCTGCATACGTAAACCAGGCGGGAAAATGCGATTGAGTCAGATAATTTCTCGGCGGCGCACCCTGCAGATTCTCGGGTGGTCTGGGATGAGTGCCGCGCTCGGCCATATAGACCCAGGAGCAATGGCCGGAGCAGGCACGGATTCCTTTGCCGCGTTTGAAGAAGTTCCGCCCGCGACCAGCGGTATATCATGGGTTCACGTCAGTGGTCAGTCGCCGGAAATGTACTTGCCGGAAACCGTAGGTCCCGGGTGCGCGTTCCTCGACTACGACAACGACGGCTGGATGGACATCTACCTTGTGAATAGCGGACCGTGCGATTTCTACACCCCGGCCACTCCACTCCGCAACGCGCTCTATCGCAACAACCACGACGGCACATTCACGGACGTGACGCAGAAGGCCGGCGTGCCGGGGAACGCCTACGGCATGGGTGTTGCGGTCGGTGACTACGATCGCGACGGCTGGCCGGATCTCTACGTGACCCAATATCCGCACAGCATCCTCTATCACAACAATGGGGACGGCACGTTCACAGATGTTACGGCGAAGGCCGGCGTCGGCGCACCGGGCTGGGGCACGAGCGCCGTGTGGTTCGACTACGACAATGATGGACGCCTGGACTTGTTTGTCTGCCGCTTCGTGGACTTCGACAAGTCAAAAAACATTTTCTGCGGTTATGGACCAACAAACGCCCGGTGGTACTGCAAGCCGACTCCGTACAAGCCGATGCCTTGCTGGCTCTTCCACAACAACGGCAACGGTACATTTACCGACGTTAGCAAGGAATCCGGGATTGGCGGGTCGCCGGCAAAAGGTTGGGGTGTGGTGGCGGCGGACATCAATAACGATGGATGGATGGACCTTTTCGTCAGCAATGACACGGTTGCGAATTTTCTGTTCGCCAACCGTGGCAAGGGTCGGTTTGAGGAGATTGGGTCGCTGGGCGGCGTGGGCTACAACTCATTTGGCCTGGCGCGATCGGGGATGGGTGTCGACGCAGCGGACTATGATCAGGATGGCTGGCTCGATCTATTCGTCGCAAATGTGGATCACGAGTCTTTCGCGCTCTTTCACAACAACAAGGATGAATCGTTTACTGATGTGGCGATTCAGACTGGCATGGATGCCTTGACGAGCCGCCTCAGCGGCTGGGGACTGAAGTTTTTCGATTATGACAACGACGGTAATCTAGACTTGCTGCTATGCAACGGGCACCCCGACACCATGGTGGAAAAGCGCATGGAGGATGTGACCTATCGTGAGCCAATGCTTTTGATTCGAAACAGCGGGTCAGGTCTTAAGAATGTGAGCGCTGAGAGTGGATCAATTTTTTCAAAGAATTTGGCGGCGCGTGGCCTGGCGCTCGGAGACTTCGATAACGATGGTTCGGTTGACGTGTTGGTGGCGCAGAATGGGGGATCGCCTCTCCTGTTGCGGAACTACGCTGGCCGGCGGAATCACTGGCTCGGACTGCGATTGATCGGCCGCAAAGCCAATATAGACGCCATCGGAACGAAGGTGGTTTACCAATCTGGCGATCTTCTGCGCCACTATTGGAAAGTGGGTGGGGGTAGCTACCTCTCTGCCCATGATCCTCGCATCGTTCTGGGACTGGGCCGACAGGCCAAGATTGATTGGATGGAAGTGAAGTGGCCGAATCCAAGCGGGAAGACTGAGAGATTCACGGGTCTTCCCATCGATCGTTACATTACAATTGTGGAGGGCCATGGTGGCTGGACGTAAGAGTTGAAGATGTACGGAATAAGATTCATGTCGCAAGGAATCCGGGTGGCCCCGATTGCAGGCATTTTTTTCATTTTGGGCACTTGCGAGTTGACGCGGGCACAGGCGCGGCTCGATTCGCCGGCGGCCGCAACGAAGCCATCGGGAACGGACCAGAATGCTCTGGCCGAGTCCGAGGTACAAGCGGGCATTGAGCTAAACCGGGGCGGTCATTTTGCGGAGGCGATTGCGCATCTTCTCGAGGCGCAAGGGCGCGTTTCGAACGAGTACGCGGCCGAATTCAACTTAGCGCTTTGCTACGTCGGCACCGGGCAATTTCAAAAGGGGATTTCCGTTCTTATCAGGTTGCGTGGGCAAGGGCGTGAGAACGCCAGCGTTGAGAATTTGCTCGCACAGGCGTATGCGGGCGACGGTCAGGAGGGGCAGGCATTCGAAGCGCTACGGAGAGCGACGGCATTTACACCGAAAAATGAAAAGCTCTATTTGTTCGTTGCCGGCGCATTCCTGGGACGTGAGGAGCCTGCACAGAGTCTTCGAGTGATCGAACTCGGTCTCCAACATCTTCCCGAATCCGCACGACTGCACTACGAACGAGGCTATCTGCTTTCGATGCTCGATGACTTTGACGGTGCGAGGATGGACTTCGAGCGGGCGGCGCAAATCGCACCGGGCTCCGAGATCGGATATCTTGCGAAAGCGCAAGAGAGCCTGTTTGGCGGAAACCTTGCAGAAGCGATTCGCGTGGCGCGAACCGCCACCGCGCAAGGCAAACAAGATTACCAATTGCTGGCAATTCTAGGGGAAGCGCTGATCCGCGTTGGAGCAAGCCCTGGTCAAGTCGAATTTGCGGAGGCGCGCGACGCGCTGGAAAAGTCGGTCGCTGCGCGACCTAATTACGCGAGCTCACAAATTGCGCTGGGCCATGTGGACCTTTTGGATGGACGGCTGAAAGCAGCGATCGAACATTTGGAAACCGGTCGACGGCTCAGCCCGCAAAACCTTGCGGTGTATTCGCTGCTCGCGGGGGCGTATCGGAAGAGCGGGCAGCCCGGCCAAGCGGAAGCGATGCTGGGAATACTTGCCAAACTGAATCAGGAGCAGGCCCAAAGAATCCGGACAGCTCCCGGCGACAGCAAACCAATCCCAGGCGCCTCAGGTGCGAGTCGAGGCGAACAGAAACCGCAAGCAGAGGGAATGAAGAACTATCGCGGTTCCGGAAGCCGGTTCAAGCGGATCTGACAGGGACGCGGGGAAAGGGCCGGTAGACCAACCCTTTGCCCTCCTCGATGGCCAGGATCTGATCGGATTTTATGTTCGTGAGTTTGGTCAGCTCGCCGCTCGGCCACTTAATTTCGACTTCTTCGACGGTGGGGTGCTGGCCAAGCCCGAAATGCAGCCGCGGATCCTGCGCGGATTGGTAGCTCATGCCCCCTTTTTTTTCATCGTAAAGAACCAGGTCGCCGGCAGTGACTTTCACGCGAGCTCCGACAGCGTCGCGATTCGAACGCGTGCCGATGAGAAGAAGCTGGAACCAGTGATTGGCGTTGCCGCCATCGTTGCGGAGAAGCTGCGGGGCCTGCCCATTGTTGCTAATGATGATGTCGAGATCTCCGTCGTTATCAAAATCCCCGATGGCCGCACCGCGGCTGACGCGCGGCAATAGAAAATCAGGTCCGAGCTGGTCGCTGACATTCTCAAAAATACCATGACCGACATTGCGGAACATGAGTTTGGGTTCCGCGTACGTTGTCTCGGCGTGGTAGCGCTGAATGTTGTCCAAAACGTGTCCATTGGCCATGAACAGATCGCGCGCGCCATCGTTGTCATAGTCCATAAAGCGCGTGCCGAACCCACTCAGATGAAATGTGGCATACGAAATCTTTGATCGGAAGGTGGCGTCCTCAAAATACCCTTCGCCAACATTTTGGTAGAGGCGCGCGAGTTGTTGATCCAAGTGCGTAACTATTAGGTCTGACCGGCCGCTCCCGGTTGTGTCGGCGGCGTCCGTTCCCATCCCCGCTTCAAACTGTCCATCGATGCCGACCGCTACGCCTGCCGAGTAACCTATCTCTCGAAATGTGCCGTCACGATTGTTATGGAACAGGAAATTCGGCATTTGATCGTTGGTGATAAAAATGTCCTGCCACCCATCGTTGTCATAGTCAAAAGTGACCACACCCAGCCCGTTCCCCGGCCTGATTCCCACTCCGGAGCGCTTGCTCACGTCGGAAAACGTACCGTCGCCGTTATTGTGATATAGCGTCGGCGGCTGGCCGCGATATACGTCTGGGTGGCAATAACTTCTCAATCCCGGTCCCTTGTCTCCGCACCAGAAATTTTGCTCCGGCGACCAATCCACATAGTTAGCGATCACCAAGTCCAGCAGGCCGTCGTTGTCGTAATCAAACCACGCAGCACTCGAGCCCCATTTCCGGATGTTTCCGACACCAGCGCGGTCAGTCACATCCGTGAACGTTCCATTGCCATTGTTGTGAAACAGGATGCACCGCCCATAACCGAGAACGAATAGATCAGGGCATCCATCGTTGTCGTAATCGCCCACGGCAGCTCCCATTCCAAACAGACCTTCCGCGTCCACGCCAGCTTTTATGGTGACGTCTGTAAACGTTCCATCTCCGTTGTTGCGATAGAGGGCGCTGCGCAGCGCATGCTTGGACGTGTTCGCTCGCCGAGATGCTCCATTCACAAGATAAAGGTCGAGCAATCCATTCTGATCGTAATCGATCCATCCGCAGCCCGAACCCATCGTTTCAATCAAGTATTTCTCAGGGGATGCTGCGTTGTCATGTTGGAAAGAAATACCCGAGGAGCGCGCAACGTCGACATATCTAACCGCGTTTACCGCCGCGCCGCCCCGGAGACTTCCATGCGAGCCGACAAGAACTGCGCCTGCAGTCTTCAAAAAACCTCGT
The DNA here is from genome assembly GCA_001919715.1 of Acidobacteria bacterium 13_1_20CM_58_21. Taxonomy (GTDB): domain Bacteria; phylum Acidobacteriota; class Terriglobia; order Acidiferrales; family UBA7541; genus Acidiferrum. The sequence continues at coordinate 13,379 of MNIJ01000219.1, read as the reverse complement.
CTGGAGATCACCGGAAATATCCTGGATCGTGAGGTACGAAACTCAGTTTTCACGCTTAGGCCGCCTTTTCAAAACCTTTGACCAGCGAGGCGAACGCCCGTTAGGGCGATAACCTCGATAGATTTTCCCTCGAAGACGACAGCGCGTGTGGTTTGGCCGAGCCCAACTTCGATAACCCCGCCTCGATCGTGGCTGTTAAGAGCGCCTTGAGCTGCTGCGGAACAGTGTTACAGGCCTGTGCATGCACGCCATTTCAAACGCCCTCTTCATCTTGGTTCAACTCAGTTGAACTCGCCAACAACTTCGAATCGACTCTCGTTTTGAGTTTGGATCAGCACAGTGTCATTGCCGGGACCGCGAAGATTCGCAACCCGGCCGTTGATTCTGACTTTCAGTAATTTGTTCTCTAGGGGCAGTCGCAGTTTCAAGTGTACCTCTTTGGGCGACCCCGGGCGGGATAGCTGCACGCTAGCAACGAGGCTTTTCTCCGCAGGCATCGCTACCACTCTGAAACTAATTCTGCCCCAGCGCGTCGGCGCCCGGTCGATTCGAATTTCCTTCCCGCTGGCCAGCCAGTCACGAGGAACTCCTTTTGCCAAGTACAGTTTCTCTTCATCGGAGTCTTCGAGAACCAACATCCAGCGAATCAACAGCGGAATGGTTTGCTGCGCGGGAATGCAAAACAGCGCGGTGTCTCCATTAATGCCAGCCACTTCACCAGCAGTCCAACTCCCCCGAGTGTGGTCGTGGTAACGGTGTGAGTAGAGAAACAGTAGGTATTCTTCAACGCGGTCCAACCGCAGCAGCATCTGCGCATAGCCGTATGAAATGAAACCTAGAATGTCGCGGCCCTCAGGATGCGGCCGCTCTACGTTGGCAACGACTCCAAGCGTTGTGGCGCCGTAAGCGCGCATGCAGTCGATCACCACGTTAGCGAGATTGGTGGGCAGCATATCAGCCTGCAGCAGTTCGGCATAGGCGCGGTGCGCCCACTGTTGCGGGCTCGGCCTTTCATTCTGCATCGATTCCCAAAATGTCAGCGTGGTTCCCGGGAAAGGCCCTACGTATGGCGGATGCAGATCCTTTCGTACGTTCTTTTCCATACTGGCCACAAGAGCGTCCTGAAGCACCTTGCTTCGCTCCATCCAATCGACGGCCATCTTCTCCATGGCCGGCGAGGGCTTCGATCGGCTAACTTCGGTCCACGCTCGGGCGATATCCTTGAGCCCCCTCGCAGAATATGCGTTGTTCGCGAAGTAAGGCAGCCACCAAGTCATGGGTTTCGGGGCCAGGCAAGAATCCGATTCACTCCAGCCGTGGATCAACCCGTAGCCGGCATCGTCCTTTGGCAAGCGCAGGCTTTCCTCGTGAAGATCCACAAGCAGAGCCGCCGTCGCTGCGATTTTGTCGCGATGTCGCAGCAACAAGGCATCGTCTCCCGTATAGTTGAAGTGTCGTGCCAGCAGCGAAAGCGTAAGACCGAATTGCGCGATCTCCGGCCCACGCATGTTGTTCACCCCCGTGACGTCCACGAAATCGCTAAAGAAGTTGTCGATCACCGTGCTTGCCATCTCGAAGCGCCCCCATTCGAGATTCGCGTAAACACTCATCGTGAAGATATCCTGGAACCCGTCGTACTCGGAGCCATAGTAATCGCGGTCGACCGCCCCATATTTCGGATAAACGCCGCCAGGCCGCACCATGAGCTCTTTTGCAAACGCATGTTTAGACATGTCGATCCAGTCATTCTCGGGTACGGAAGCCGCTGAGAAATCGCTTAACAACTTCTCCCAGTAACCAGTGAACGCTGCGAGCGCGCGGTAGAACTGTTCAGGGCTGGGGTCCTCACGCCGCGGGGGGAAACCTGGGTAGGTATGGCCGTAAACAACTTTTGTGATCTTGCCATTCTCGACACGCGCTGTGCGATGCCACGTCTGCACGATGAATTTGTCGCGCGCCTGCACGTCGCCGAACACCACGATTTCGTCGTAAGCGGTTTCGGAAACTGTCACGACCTTTCGCACTGCAGGCATCCAGCCGCCGATGAGTCCATCGAATCGTTTTCGGGCCGCTTGGTTCGTTAGCTCGGGGAAGTACTGCACTGGATGGTAAGTTCTCGTGCTGCCCGCTGGGAACACCGGCATGGTGTCAAAACACTCTTTTGTCCCCACAATCGTGTCCCAGGGCAGCTTCCAACCCGAGCGCTCTGATGAGTTCGATCCGAGAGGTGGAGCAGCCGACCTCACCATCATAGGATCTGGGTCACCCCCGCTTGCAAGAAGGCGTTCTGCCAGAAGATCCGCGCCCGTGGTACCGATGTCCTTCAAGTTCAATCCCAGATAGGCTGGGTCGGCCCCCGGGAATGTAGCTTCTGCACTCTTCCTCAGAACGCGCACCCCATCCGTTGAAGAAACATACGTGATCGCTCCCTCGCGAGTCCGCAAGTCTTCGTATACTTTCCACGTCGTCGCGTCAATTTTGAATTCAGAAATCAAGGTGTGACCATCGATATCCGGGGCAGCTCCCAAAGTCGAGCGCCGGTCGGAAGATGTGGGGAGATCGGGAGTCTCACCCGCTGTCTCTCCTGGTTTGACACCGTCCGGCAGACAATGAGTGGCCGCAGTCACAACCGCAAGGTCCTTCAAGAATTGTCGACGGTCCATCGATCTGCCCTCCCGCCTTTTATCCCAAGGCGAATCAATTACCATTGGCAGCTGGCGCTACGCTGGTTGGATGCTCCCAAAGGACGTAACTTGTGGTCACTGCAAGGAACAAACCGCAGCACTGTTCAGGAGTGCTGCTCGCGATGGCGCTTGATGAATTCCTTCAAGTATTCGCCGGCGTCCGTAATATGTTTCCACAGAGCGGCAGAGGCTAATTCGGGATCTTTCGTTTTGCAGACATCCAGAAGTTCGCGGTGCGTTTGGCCGGCGCGGTGCAAGTCACGCGTGAAGACCAGATGGAGACGAGTGTATCGGTCACAGTTGATGTTAAGTTTCTTCAAGAACGACAGCATGACCGGACGATTGGCGGGTGCATAGAGTGCGGAATGGAAACTCCAGTTCCACCGGCCCCAGGACTTCACCTCCGAATCATTCTCAAGAGATTGTTCGTACTGGCGAAGGATGTCTTCAGCGCGCTTGAACTCATCTTCCTTCATATTAGGGATCGCGCAGCGCAGCATGTAGCACTCCAGGACCGCGCGTGTTTCAAACAGCTCCATGATCTCGCCGGGAGAGAGAGCCGAAACAACAGCGCCTCGATTTGCGACAATGGTAATGAGCCCTTCAGCCGCCAGATGGCTGAGAGCTTCACGCACAGGAATACGGCTGATCTGAAATTCGGTGGCAATGGCGTCCTGCCGAAGTTGTTCTCCTTCGCGCAATTCGCCACTGAGGATTTTTTCTGTGAGCCTCTCGACAACAGCAGCAGAAAGGGATTGTCGGGGGATCGGTGCGGATTGTTTTGGGGTGACCGTCTCCATAATTGGGCCAAAACCCACAAACATCATGATACTGGCAACTTCGCTTCAAAGATATCAACTCTGAAAAACATCGAGCAATCTCTTAGAAAACTTAAGCGCCACGGCACTCAGATGATTATAGGTACACATAATTTACAATCGCTCCCACCGGGACTCACCACCGACACCCGAAAATCCTAGCGACTTTGCTCTCTTCGCGAAGAACCCAGCTAGCCTAACAACAAGGCGACAGCACTCGTGCGCCCCACTAAGTCAGAGAAACCGGAAAGCGGACGGGCCGCAGCACGGCAAGAAACCACTCAGTATAAGGGTTGACGAGCCGCCATGCATACAATATACATAATCCAGACGGCGCACCAACTTTATTTCTGACTCGCGCTAACCGCCACCGTTTCTGACTCTTGCAGGTGGCTGATGCAAAGAGGTGCCGAAAAATGTGTATTCCGCAGTTTTGCCTGAAGATCGGAATTCTGGCTTTGGGGGTGTGCACCGTGAGATTGGCCTATGCCCAGGAACCAAACGTCGCACCCCAAGACAAAGAGACTTTTCGATTCCGATTTGTTGGACCGCGAGTCGGGAATCGAATCGCCTCCGTGGCAGGAGTTCCCGGAGACCCCAACATCTATTATGCCGGAGCCGCATCCGGCGGTGTGTGGAAGTCTGCTGACGGAGGCAACAATTGGGAACCCATCTTCGATAAACAGCCGGCCGCCGCGATTGGAGCAATTGCGGTTGCTCCTTCCGACCCAAGCATGGTGTGGGCCGGGACGGGGGAAGCCTGGGCCATTCGCGACAGCGACGTCATGGGGAACGGCGTCTATTTATCCACCGATTCCGGAAAATCATGGAATCACGTTGGCCTCGATGAGACGGGCAGAATTGGGAGGATTCTTGTTCATCCAACGAACCCAGATGTGGCCTATGTTTGCGCACTGGGGCGCGCCACGGGTCCGCAACAAGAGCGCGGTGTCTACCGCACAACCGACCGGGGACAGCACTGGGAGCGAGTGCTCTTCGCCGATGAGAACACAGGATGCTCCGGCCTAACGATGGATCCTCACAATCCCCGGATTCTGCTTGCCGGCATGTGGCAACTGGAAATGCACACATGGGGAGAATTCAGCGGAGGACCTGGCAGCGCGATCTACCTGTCCAAGGACGGCGGGACGAAATGGGCGAAACTCGAGGGGCACGGATTATCGAAGCCGCCGGTTGGAAAGATTGACGTGGTGATTGCTCCGACGAATTCGGACCGCTTCTTTGCCTTGATCCAGACGAATGATCAAGGCTCGCTGTGGAGATCGGACGACGGCGGGGAACACTGGCATACCGTAAATTACCAGCGCCAGTTAATCGGACGCGCCGGGTATTACATTCGAATCGCTGTCTCTACCGGAAACGAAAACGAAGTTTATGTGGCCAATAGCAGCTTTCTGGAATCGTTGGACGGTGGTGAAACATTCAAAGAAGTGCCGTGGGGTGGCGACAATCACGATATTTGGATTGACCCGCTGAATCCGGATCGCTTCGTGATTACCGACGATGGCGGGTTGAATATTACGACCGTTCACGGGCGGGGATTTCATCGCGTGACACTGCCGATCGGCCAGATGTATCACGTCGCCGTGGACAACCAGGTGCCGTACTACGTGTACAGCAACATGCAAGACGGACCGAACATGCGCGGTCCCAGCTTGCCGTTGGGTAGCTTTGCCGAAATGGGCTGGGAGCGCAGAATGGGTGGCTGCGAATCGGGCTTCACGCTTCCTGACCCGCTGGATGCGAATATTGTTTGGTCCAGTTGTTATGCCAACGAAGTGACGCGCTGGGACGCAAGAATCAAACGCGCACGCTCCGTGAGTCCTTGGATTCACACTCTGGATTCACCTCCGAACGAATTGAAGTACCGTTGCCACTGGACGCCTCCGCTGGCCATTGATCCATTCGATCACAACTCCGTTTATTACGGATGCCAGGTCATCTTCAAGACCATCAATGGAGGGCAGAGCTGGTCGGTCATAAGTCCCGATCTCTCGACACAAGATCCCTCCCGTATCGTGTCGTCCGGCGGAATCGTTGGCGACAATCTGGGTCAATTCTACGGTGAGGTCGTATTCGCGATCGCTCCGTCGCAGTTACAACAGGGGCTCATTTGGGCGGGGACCAATGATGGGCAGATCTGGTACACCAAAGATGCCGGTGCGACTTGGACGAACGTCACCAAGAACGTTGCCGGCATGCCGGCATGGGGCACGGTTACCAGCATCGAGCCGTCACACTTCGATCCGGGAACTGCGTACGTCAGCGTCGATTTCCACCTGGTCGACAACCGCGATCCCTACATTTACAAGACCACCGACTTCGGCAAGACATGGAAACCGATTGTAGGGGGCTTGCCCCAGCATCCACTGGCCTACGTTCGAATCATTGCCGAAGACCCCAACGTCAAGGGGTTGTTGTTTGCCGGCACGGGAAATGGAATTTATTATTCGCTCGACGACGGTGTCCACTGGACGGCCCTAAGCGGTGAGTTGCCGCACGCGCCGGTTACCTGGGCAGTCGTACAGAGGCAATTCCACGATCTGGTCATCTCCACGTACGGGCGAGGGCTTTACATTTTGGATGACATCACACCGCTCGAACAAATGGCGCAAGCAGTATCTGACACCGAGGTCCGTCTGTTTGAGCCGCGCAATACTTTTGCACTGCTTCCCGGGGGACGCGGCCTAATAAACTATTCGTTGAAGTCAGCGCCAAAAACAGTTCCAAGAATTGAGATCCTCGATTCCCATGGCGCGTTGATCCGAAAACTCGCTGGGCCCCGCCGCGTGGGAATGAATCGAGCTGAATGGGACCTCCGCTATGAAGCCCCCAAGCTCGTGGCCTTGCGCACTGCGCCGGCCGAGAACCCCCACATTTGGGAAGAGCCGCGATTTCGCGGAACAGACGGCAGACCAGTCCTCCATTGGGGTATTAAGGAGGCGGAAGTCGGGCCGATTGCGCTGCCGGGAAAATATATTGTTCGCCTAACAATCGACGGCCAGACCTACACGCAGCCCCTCACCATCGTGAAGGACCCCAAGAACTCCGCAAGCGACGCGGAACTGGAAGCCTCCTTTAGGATGCAGGTACGAATCCGGGACGACATCAGCAAGACTGCCGAGTCGGTGAACCGCATCGAATGGATGCGCAAGCAAATGGCGGTAATCCAAGCGATGCTGCGTAGCGAAGGCGAGCAGCGTCCGGCTTCCAATGGTGAAGATGGAAGCAAGAACCAACAGGACGATGATATAGACAATTCCAATCCGCATGCCAAACTGCTCAAGTCTCTCAAAACGATGGATCAGAAGATGCAAAACGTGGAGTACAAGTTCATTTCACAGGCCGAAGCACTAAGCGACGACAAATATTATTCCTCTGCAGACAAGATCTATCTCAATCTGATCTGGTTGAATGCGGAAGTGGGAACGGGTGGCGGGGACGTGGCCGGTGGCGTTGGATCCGGTCCGACGGACACCTCAGTCACTTTACTCCGGATGCTTGAGAAAGACCTTGCCGAGGCCGAAAACGGCGTTCGAACCTTACTCGAGAAAGATGTCCCGGAGTTTAACCGCGTTCTGGCCGAACGCCGCATAACTCCAATCACCGCTGTAGGCGCTCCTGCTCAGCCATCTGAACGGCAACCGGAATAGGAACCAAGCGCGCGAAGCTGGCCCTTTTCAAAACCAACCTTTCTTGAAAGGCGGAACAAGCGATGACAACTTGCTGCAGAACTTTGGCCATTGCCGCAGTGGTTGCGTTTCTTCCATTACCGGCGGGTCTGGCTCAGGGGACACGCGAGGACTACCAGCGCGCCCAACAATTTCTGCCGGGGAACCTCGGGCATCGTGTCTATGTCGCGGATGTCATTCCACACTGGATCGCCGAGAGGAACCGCTTCTGGTATCGCAAGGCCGGCACGAAAGGGACGGAATTCATACTCGTTGATGCCCAACAAAACGCGTCGGGCCCGGCATTCGATCACGCCCGCTTAGCGGCGTCACTTTCAAAGGCGGCGAAACGCGAATACCAGCCAACGGAGCTTCCGTTCGATACCTTCGATTACGCCAAGGACGGAAGGTCGATCTCGCTTCAAGTTGACGGGATGCCGTGGACCTGCCAGCTCGAAAACTATGAGTGCAAGAAAGAACCCGAACCCGTGGCAGGGCAGTATGAGGAGGCCTCGCCGAACAAGGAGTGGGTGGCCTATGTGAAAGAGCACGACTTGTATCTCCGTTATGCCCCGACGGGGGAAATCGTGCGGCTCACGCACGATGGCACGGAATCCTGGGATTACGCAACGCCAATTCCATCGCTGCGACCGATGGTGGCGCAAGGCACTCAGGATGTGAAGCAACGGCCTGCCGTGTTCTGGTCGCCCGATTCCTCGAAACTGGTGACCTACCGGATGGACACGCGAAGCGCGGGACGCTTCACGAACTTGCAATTCGTTCCAAGCGGGCAGCTGCGCCCCAAGGCATTCACCGTCGTCTACCCTTTGCCCGGAGAAGTGCTGCCCAAAGCCGATCCGATCATCTTTGATGTTCAGAAGGGCAAGGCCATCGATGTGAAGACCGCATCCCTGGAAATTCAGTTTCAGGGTGGGCCAGGTTTCGAATGGTTTCCAGACAGCAAGGCTATTTATTACCAAGCCGACGACCGTGGGGAAAAGGCCATCGAGCTGCGCACCGTGGATTCCGAAACGGGAGAACAAAAGGTTGTGGTTCGAGAAAAGTCGGATCGTTACGTCGACCCGGGCCAGACCTTTTTCCGATTTCTGCGCGACTCCGCAGAAGTACTCTGGTCATCGGAGCGGGACGGATGGAATCATTTATACCTATACGACCAGAAAACCGGCTCCCTGAAAAACCAGGTAACCCATGGGCCCTGGGTTGTCCGTCAGATCGTCGACGTCGACGAGAAATCGCGGCGCGTTTATTTCTTGGCGAACGGGCGCGAGAAGGGCGAAGATCCCTATCAAACACACCTGTACAGCGTCGGCCTCGACGGGAACAACTTGATGATGCTGACTCCCGCGAACGCCAATCACACGGTGAGCATATCTCCTGACCATTTTTGTTTTGTCGATAACTCTTCGCGGCCTGACCTTCCCGGAGAGGTCGTCCTCCGAAATGCAAAAGACGGCTCCCAAATTCGTGTCCTTGAACAAACCGACGCCAGCGAACTGCTCAAAACGAACTGGAAGTTCCCCGAGGCATTTCACGGCAAGGCCAAGGATGGCACGACGGATCTTTATGGTTTGATTTGGCGGCCATCCAACTTCGACGCCGCAAAGAAGTATCCCATCATCGAAATGGTCTATACGGGTCCCCAGGCATTCTTTGTTCCGAAGACTTTTGGCGCGGCGATGCGGGGCCTGCAATCGGTCGCGGAGCTCGGCTTCATCGTAGTGATGGTCGACGGTCGCGGCACCACGGGGCGCTCTCGAGCATTCCACGAGTTCTCGTATCGAAATCTGGGCGGAGCGTTCGAAGATCACCTGGTCATGATCCAGCAAATGATCGCTCAATATCCCTACATGGATGCGACACGTGTAGGAATCTTCGGGACCTCCGCCGGAGCGTACGGCGCTGCTCATGCCATGCTGGTATTCCCTGATTTTTACAAGGTTGGTGTGGCCATCTCCGGAGATCACGATGCGAGATTAGATAAGGCCTGGTGGAACGAGCTCTATCAGGGATTCCCGGTGGGGCCCGACTATGCCGAACAGTCGAACGTCACGATGGCAGACCGGCTCCAGGGACGGCTGCTGATCGAGCACGGCGACATCGATGATAACGTCCACGTTGTCGAGACGATGCGGTTTGCCGACGCGCTTATTAAGGCCAACAAGGACTTCGACATGCTCATCGTTCCCAACATGTATCACGGCGAAGGTGGCAATTTGTATCTGGTGCGGCGACGGTGGGACTATTTCGTTCGAAACCTTCTAGGCGTGACCCCGCCCAGCAACTTTGAAATCCACGAGGACCGGGAACCACCTCCGGCACGTCCGCGATGATGCGCATAGTCTTGCGATTCGGGTTGCGCGGTTTTGATCACCAACGCCACCATGCCTTGACTTTGCGCGCACTATTTCAGCTGTTTAGTGCTCGCTTAACCTGGCCTGAAGTGCTGGGCTCAGACTCGCCACGCCGGTCAACTTGAGGAGACGTTGGCGGTACATTAGAATCGATGGCGGTAGGTTTCCTCCACCGAAGACCATGCCCAAGCATGCCGAACTCATGAACCTGAATGCCGTTGCGAAGAAGGCCGGTGTCTCCACCGCCACTGTCTCTCGCGTGCTCAATGACTTAAAGGTGGTCAAGAACTCCACCCGCGCTCGCGTCCTAAAAGCCGCCGAGGAGTTGAAGTATCATCCCAACCTGCACGCACGTTCTCTGGCCCGAGGCAAGAGCCGTACTCTGGGAATTCTAGTCTCGAATATGGAAAACCCCTTTTTCTTCGACATCTTCCGCGCGCTCGAATCGGCAGCGCACTCCCGCGGTTATGAAGTGGTTGTCGCCAACACGGACTACCGCTCCGAGCAGCTCGTCTCCAGCGCGCGTCTGATGATCGGCTGGCGGGTTGCCGGGCTGGCAGCGATCGTCTCCGAGATGGACGCGGATCTCATGCAAGTCCTGACCGATACCAGAATCCCCATCGTCTTTTACGATGTCGGAACACCCAGAAAAAATATCACCAACGTCAGGGTGGACTACCGGAAAGGGATGAAAAAGGTCGTGGAGTATCTCTATTCGCTGGGCCACGCACGAATGGCTTTTGTTGGGCATCACTCTACCTTGGAGCCGATCAACGAACGACGAAAGACTTTTCTGGAATCCGTGGCGCACTGTTCGCCCAGCGCGGAAACCCACATCGTTGCCGGGACGGACGGCCTGGAAGGAGGGCGGCAGGCGGCTCGCGAACTGCTTTCTTCCGGCTTCCATCCAACTTCGATTATCTGCGTGAACGATTTTATGGCCGTCGGAGTCCTGCGGGAACTTCGCGATCAGGGCGTTCGAGTCCCGGAAGATATTTCCGTAACGGGTTTCGACAACATTAAGCTCGCCGAATTCTGTTCTCCGGCGCTTACCACCGCGCACATTCCCCGCGAGCAGATCGGTCAGATTATTTTCGAGAATCTGGTTCCCGATGCAAAGAAAGAGCAGTTCACCGGGCGCGAGATTCTAATCGACCCGGAACTGATGGTTCGTGAATCCACCGGGCTGGTGCGGAACGCTCAAGCCGCAGCCGGCAACCAGGAGAAGTTTGTCGCCGACTGAGAAGCCATGTTTCTCTCCGACCGCAAATGCAAGCTTTGGCTCATAGCGACGTTCCGACCGGATGTCCGTCAAAGACAATTGCACGCGTGATTTGGCCGAGCGTAACTTCGAACTTGCGCGGCGACGGCGGCAGCATGCGCGATCCGCCCGCCAGAGAAAGTCTCAGCTCACGCCGGGCATCATGCCATAGCATTTGCACGCCCATCCATTGGCCCTTGCGGTAGCTGAAGGAAATGCCGTCGTCTTCGTATAACAAGAACGAAGCATCGGCGCCGGGGTAGATCGAGATGGAGAGCGGTTGATCCACTTTTTCCATCACGTATTGCTTTACCGGACCAAGAGGCAAGATGGTCCCCGCGCGCGCGTACAGCGGCGTGGTCTCAAGGTCGACCTTGCGGCTGATCCTGGCTCCGCCCGGCACACGTTCGCCGGTCCAAAAATCGTACCAAACTCCGCGGGGAAGATAGATACTGCGCGAGGTGGCACCCTGCTCGACGACGGGCGCGACCAGCAGGTCCCGCCCCCACAAATATTCGTCTTGGCACGCTACCGCCTGAGGATCGCGGGGATAGTGGAGCCATAAAGCCCGCAGAATTGGCATGCCCGTGGTGGCGCACTCTCGCACGACGCTGTAGAGATAAGGCAGCATGCGGTAGCGCAGTTCCAAATACTTGCGGCAGATCGGTTCCACTTGTCCATTATGCAACTCGCTCGGATCAGGGATGGCCGCGCCATTGTAATTGTTGATCTCGAGTGGCCCGGGATCGCCTGTATTCCAACCCCACGGGAGGCGCAACTTCCAGTTCCGGCCATGGGATCTGAAGAGAGGACAGAACGCTGCGAACTGAAACCAGCGCAAAAACAACTCCGCGGTAAGTTCTTTTGTGGGCACAAATCCACCGATATCCGTTCCCCAGTACGGAACGCCCGAGAGCGCCGTGTTGATGGCCACGGGAATGTGAACCTTCAACGTTTCCCAAGTCGAATAGACATCTCCTGACCATAAGAATGACGCGTAGCGCTGCATACCGGCGTAGCCGTTGCGGTGCAGCGCGTACGGCCGCTGGTTCGGCCTTTCAAGCTGTGGACCTTCCCAATACATCCGATTGCGAACGAGCCGCGAGGCGATGTCCAGTGAATCACCTTCATCCGGCCACCAGCCATCAACGCCCATGGCGAAGTCTTGGCGATGCGCATCCCAGTAGCAACACGCTTTCTCCTGGTCGACACAACCCAGCTCGCAAGGGTCGTGCACGGTACCACGGAGTTTGTCTGTCTTGATCACCACATGGAGTGCAGCACGAAAATTTTCGTTGTGGAGTTCGTCAAGGATTTCCTTGGGGTCGGGGAATACTCGGGAGTTCCAGGAGAATGAGCCGTTCTCAGTATTCCACCCCGAGGGACAGAACCCGGTCCCGAGGTAGATCAGCGTGTCGCAGGGCAATTTCTTTTCCCGAAACGTTTTCGCCTCGGCAATGATTTCCTCGCGGCTGGCGAGCGTCCGGTGAGACTGCTGATAACCGAAGCTCCACAGCGGAGGCATCTCGGCATAACCTGTCAGGCGCGCGTATTCGGCCATGATCGTCGCGGGTTCGCTCGCCGCGACAAAAAAAATGTCCAGGGGCAGCGCCGCATCGGGGCCAGCTGGCTGGAACTTGCTTTCTGCTCCCGTGAAGTCAAACGTCCCAAAAGGCTGGTGAATGAACATGGCCCATCCGGCGGTACCGATGAGCCAGGGAATGGGAACCCGTCCGCCATGAGTGTGAAGCTGAAAACCTCCTTGGCCGCTGCGCATCCGATCGGTCGACCTACGGCGGTCGAATTGCGGCCCGCCCTCACCGAGTCCAAGTAACGGTGCATCGCCCGTGGAGAATGAGACCACGCCAGTGTCCTTGTCCACGCTCAGATGTTGGAGCCTCCTGCCTTTCAACGTTTCAATGGTGAAAGTCACGGGATCGGAAGCAACCTTCACGATCAGATTGCCCATCTTTGCTGTTCGCGCGCGTCCCCGGATACGCAGCTTCACGATGGGCGCCCCCCATGAAGTTTGCACCAGCGAACCGTCTCCCGCGACGGCCATTGTTCGGCCATCTTCAAGCGCAGAAATGAGGAGAATCGTGAGTCGCGCGGTGTGTGCGCTGACGGGAGCCACTTGAATCTCGGCATCCTGACCGGCGATCCGAAGACCGGGCACCGCGGATTCTGTCTTTCCTGGCAAGAGCAACGCGGCACAGGCAGCGGTCGCACCTTTTAAAACTTGCCGGCGGTCAGGTCGTTTATGCATTAACTGTCCATTCTGAGTTTTCAATCCCGGCAATTCCAATCACCGCTCTTCGAACTCGCACTTGGAATTGGGGTCCAGGGATAGTGCTCCATCTGGCGACGCCGGCAACACCATGGCAGGGTCGACTGATTTCAATTGCGCTTCGACACGCACGGCCGAAGTAGTGACTGGCCGAAAGGCCACTTTACTGTCCTGGTCCGCAAGAACGGCATAGTCTCCCTTGGCGCTTACCTCCTTCCAGCTCTCCCCGTCGCGGTAAAGAATGCGCCAGTTCTTTGGTAGTTTG
>MNIJ01000155.1 GCA_001919715.1 Acidobacteria bacterium 13_1_20CM_58_21 | reverse complement strand
GTACCCTGATTTAGGAGCCGAAGCGTTGGCTCTGGTTCAGCAATGGGTATTCACGCCTGCTGTGTGCGATGGCAATCCAAACACTCAGGAAGCGACGTTCATCGTGCATTTTCACGGGCGTTAATCCGCATTGGCATCATGAAGCTTGGCATGTTCATGCCGCTCAAACTCGATTAGGAGCTCCTGCCGCCGTCCGACTCATCCCCATGCGAGGACTTTGTCGGGATTCTATCGCAATGGCAGTTGGAGCGTAACGCCTGATAACGCGCTATCAGCGAAGTGAAATTAACCTCAGAATCACTTGCACATAGTGCGACAATCCGACAGAGGAATTAGTCGAGAGACCAGGTAGTGGCTCACTTCGCGCTCGATGGAGTGAAGTGGAAAGCAAACGAAAATCCGAGCAACTTTACGCGCACTTTATAGTCCGCCGCAAGGTACATGATCGGCGCTTCGACGGTGCCGGTGCGTTGCACGGTCACTTGCTCAGGTTCAAGCTGAATCTCATGCTCTTCGGCTTTGCGGATGACCGCTCTGCGGAAATCCTCATCCGTGCTCTGAGGAGTCAACCCGATTCGGCTTCCGACTTGCGCCGCGAGGTCCCGCATCTCTTCGCGCAGCTCGATGTTGGCCAGCTCGCACGAAGCGATCCGCCAGCTCGCGACGCCGGGCAATGCAAGAACCGCCAATCCAAGGATGAGTTTGGCTTTTCCCATCACGACAATCCGTTCAGGCCGGTAACCAAGAGCGAACTCTTTGCCTTCTCTGCTGGCTGGAATGCGAAGACGATTGTCTTGCCAGGTCGATTTTCCAGCTTTGCTACATCGCCATTTTGTTGCATCCATCAGTTTTGGTTCATGGCCGTGGACTGGATGGACTTGATGCGCTGCTCGATCTTCGCGGCTTCCTCGTTGCGACCGAGGGCGCGTAGTGCGGCAGCTTGGCTGGTCAGTGTGGGGACGACGATTGGATTGTCCGTGCCATATTGTTTTTCCAGGATGGCGAGGAGATGACCCTGGCAGGGCGCGGCTTTCTCTGGCTTTGCCAAGCGATCGTAAATGCTGCACAGAACCGTCAGATTCGGTAGCGCTTCGGCACCATCGGGACCGTAGAGCGTTTGGTCGATTTTGACGGCGCGGAGCACGAGAGGTTCTGCTTTCGCAAAATCGTTCTCAATAAAGTAGGGAGTTGCCATCATGCGGAGGCTGGTGGCCACGCCTGGGCTGTTCTCGCCGTAGGTCGTTTCATTCAGCTCGAGAGCGTGGTTGAGGTAGCTCTGCGCGGCAACAGAGTCGTGCTGATAAGCAGCCATCATACCGAGATTCTGAAGCGGATCACTGAGCATAGGAGATTGGGCGCCGTAGACTTCCTCACTGACCTTCAGCTGCCGGTGGAATAGGGTATCTGCTTCGGTGAAGTTTTGTAGGCCCACGGTGATTCTGCCGAGTTCTCCGAGAGCGATGGCCAGACGGCCGTCGTGCGGCTGCAGCTTTTCGCCTAGCTCCACCGCTTGCTTATAGTTTGTGATGGCGTCCTGCCATTGCCGTTGCATGAGCGCACTGGAGCCGGCTTGCATGGCGGTGTCTATTTTTTCTGAGATTCCAGAGCCCGCCCGTAGTGCCGCAACGCTCGATTCCAATTTTGCGGATTCCGCGGACTTGCCCGCGGCCTTGAGGGATGCGAGATGAAGGTTGAAGCGTTCTTGAGCGGATTTGTATTGGAGTTGCGGGTTGGGGGAAATGACCCGAAATACGCCGTTTCCGAGCGGCACGTTTGAGCCGGCAAGCGAAGCTCGTCGGTATTGGTCTAGCGAGCCGACCCAGTCGCCGTTCTTCTCCAACGCGGCGGCGAATCGGAGCCTGGCCTCCGTGTCTTTGGGGTCGAGCGCGATGGACTGCTTGAATTCGGCAATGGCAGCGTCGGTTTTCCCGGTTTCTTCGAGTGCTTGAGCGTAGAGATCGTGAGTGGCCGCGTCACTTGGTTCGAAATCCGCGGCTTGCTTCAGTTGCGGCAGGGCGTTGGCAAAATCTTTCTTGGCTAGCAGGACTTTTCCGGTGCCGAGGTGTGCCGCAGCTGAATTTTCATCCAACTGCACGGCCAGGCTGTACTCCTGCAATGCCGCGGTGTAGTCTTGCTGGAATGCATGAAGATCACCGAGACGAATGTGCGGTTGAGGATCGGAGGAATCTAGCTTGGCCGCAATGCCATATTCCTTCTCCGCGCCTTTGAAATCCGACGATCCGTAGAGCGCGCCGCCGAGGCAGAGGTGGCATATTTCGGAGTCCGGAGCCATACCCTCCAGTTCGCGGAATTCGATAACAGCTTGGGCACTGAAATGACCCTCGATGAGAGCGGAGCCAAGATTGCGCCGCGCGTTGAGATCCTTGGGATTCAGGCGCTTGGCTTCGCGATACTCTTGAATAGCCGAACTGATGTCGCCTTTAGTCTGATAGGCGTTGCCGAGATTGTCGTGTACGTCCGAGTCGTTCGGGTCGAGAGCGATGGCCTTTTTATATTCAGCGATGGAACCGTCCAGGTCTCTCTTGTTGTAAAGTAGCAGCCCCAAGTCATAGCGAGCTGACTCATAGTCTGGCTTGAGTCGAAGGGCTTCTTGGAATTCCGCCGCACCGGCGTCAAATTTGCGCATGTCTTGCAGCAGTAACCCCGCATTCTTGTGAGCTTCTGGGTTGTCCGGAGTTCGCGCCAGTGCAGCTTTGGTTTCGCGCAGGCCCTCTTCTGACTGACCGAGCCGATACATCAGGTAACTCAGCTTCGTGTGTGCCTCGGGAAAGTCAGGATTTTTCTGCAAGACTTCCTCGTACAGGGAGGCAGCCATGAGCCACTGTTCGCGGCGACGCAGGAGTTCTCCCATAGCAAAGCCCGCTTCCGGGCCACTGTCGGAGTCCAGAGCACTGGCAAGTTCCTGCGCTGCTTCCTGATACTGCTTGTTTCGCATGAACTTCCCGGCGCTCGCTAGACGCTGGAGCAATTTCGCTGATTCCTTGCTATCGGCGGCTGCGGGCTGATTGGAGACCGTTCCTTTACCCACCGCAGCGAGGACGCGAGCGTCAGCGCCGGCATCGGTAAGTTGCGAACGATATCCGTCCGTGGGACGAAATGCCAGGCCGCGCGACTGTATTTCATGGACGATGTTTTCGCTCAGGGCGTTCCCCACGACTAACGCGAGCAATTCGCGATCGGCCAGAGGCCTCGGTTTTTCTTCAGCGGCTGCCAGCGTCACGAAATTGAAGACCAGGATGATGAGTGCGAAGTGTCGGCGAACGGAGGGTTTCATTGGATCTCCTAGAAAAGTGCAGTTCAAGTTTAAGGAGATGGCATCGCTGAAAACACTAGACAACCACGCAGCGGTCACGAACTGCATACCTGACCAGATGGCCAGTGCCGCTGATTTACGGAATGGTTGAAGAAGGATTGTTATGCAATTATGTGGATTCCTACGCGAGAGCTGACCCTGCACACTAATGGGCCTCTGCGAATGTTCGCAGGGTCTCCGAGTGGCCGGCCAATACTGCCTACAGCCTCGGACAGTGACGGGCACTTGATTATGCGAACGCCGAACGAATCTGAAGTCGGCATTCTACACGGAAACAGCGGTCATCGAAGGTACGCAATCGAATAGCCCGCACGCTTCTAATTTTCCGATGGTCTCTCGACATGATCGATGACGAGAGTTTCCCCAGGGCCATTTTGGGATTCAAGGTTCAGGCCAAGCTGCTTCTGGAGCGCCGCGAAAAGCGAAGGCCTGGAAGAATCGCCCGAGGGGCTGCTGTCAGCTCCTTGTTGGCCGCCAGTCGGAGCTTGGCTCACGCCTGGCGTCCATTGCAACTTGAAATCATAATTGCCCTTAAGGCCGGTCTTATCCTCGATGATGCTACCGCCGAATTCTCGCGATAACTCCCGCGACAAATGCCGCACCAGGAGCGAGACAGGAACCGCTTGAGCTGTCAACTCGCCAACTCCAAATCTCATCATGGCTGCTCCTACACGGCCGTCAGGACCTGTGAATCCGTTGGCGTAAATGCCGCCAGGTATTGCCTCCTGAAGTTTGGGACCGTTCTGCGCGATCACCAGCTCATATACCCGAAGATGTTGGGTCTCACGGTGGAGCGTCAGTCTGAAACGATCCGCCAAAAACTCCTGGAGCATGTGCTTCCGCTGACGCAGGCGCTGATCCTCGCTGAGCTCCTGCAGCGCATCAAGCACAGATTTGTCTATCTTCGCTTCAATGTCGTATCTTTCCGAGTTGAGCCAGTCCGGTGCTCCCGAGATTTGATTGTCTTCGACTCCCCACGCCTGTCGAATGAGCATCTGCAGAGTCAAGTTGGTCGCCGTGAAACCATTGGTCTTTTCAAACAACTTCTCACTGATCACCCCTACTCCACCTTTGCTTGGTTTGACTGAAGCTACGGCGAATACAGGCGGAATGTCCGCCGTGTTTTGGGTCTGCGGCTCGGAAGGCCTTTCGGCATTGTCGATGATAAGAACCTCAACCGGAGCTGTTTGAGGTTTCAATTCGAGGCCTAGCTGCTCCGGTAAGACTGTCAAAAGCGAACCACCGCGTTCCATGAAAGCCGTGTGACAGTCTAGCGTGAAGTCATAATTACCCTTGAGACTAGTCTCATTCACAACGCTCCGGCTCAGCCGTTCCGACAAAGCCCCCACTAGGTCCGCGATCGGGACCCCTTGACCTACTAACTTGCACGGTCCCGGCTGCAATAGTGTGCGCGCACCTAGCGGGCGGCCGTGAGGGTCTTTGAATCCATCGGGGTAAGTGTCTCCAGGTTTCGCTTCCTGAAGTTTGGCGCCATCTTTCGCGATGACCAGCACGTATGCTGGAACCTCTTTGGTTTCGTGGTGCAGCATGACCTTGAAGCGGTCCGCCAGAAGCTCCTGAAGCATGTGCTTCGACTGAAGAATGCGTTGATCCGGGCCAAGCCTCTGCAACTCATCAACTACAGATTTTTCCACTTTCGCATCAATATCATATCCCTCAGAGTTGACCCACTCTGGCCCTCCTAGGATTTGGTCATCCTGCACATCGTAAGCCTTTTGAATGAGCTTATGCAGCGTGAAGTTCGTTGCCATGAACCGGTCGGCCTTCCACATAATCCCGGCGAAAGGTTTGCCAGCGATGGAAAACCCAGCCATAGGCGTGCCATTGTTTGATTTGATCGAAACGGCTTCAAACGCGGGGACAATGGCGCCTATGCTTTGGGCCTGGGACTCAGCCCGAGCTGGTGTTGCTTGTAGCCAACCAAATAGTATTGGCAGAGCGATGGCCGCCGATGCGAGCGCGCTGAGCAACAGCTTCCTGCTGAAATCCAGTTTGCGCACAAAACCTCCAATCATGATACGGGCGATCCGTTTCTTGAGGTCGGCGCCCGTAACTCCCGACACAAAAGCCAGCGGAGATCCCACGCAGAATTCGCAGATCTTCAAAATACTTTCCGCATAGACCTGCCGGTCGCTACCCGATTCCAGGACTTCTTCGTCGCAGGCGTGTTCGCGCTCCTTCATCAGCCGCGCCTCCAACCACCACACCAACGGGTGGAACCAGAAGATGGCTTCCACCACCATGTGGAGCGCGGCGGCCAGATTGTCGCGACGGCGCACGTGGCACAGTTCGTGCGCAAAAATGGTCTCTAGATGCCCATCTTCAAGCCGTTCAGAGATTCCCTCCGGCCATACCAAAATCGGCCGGGCTATGCCGAACACCCCTGGTTCGAGAGAAGTCTTCGACAATAAGATTTTGGTCATCTTCGGCATCCCTTCCATACGCTCCAGCCGTCGCAGGGTTTGCACTTCGCGTCCTTCTTCTAGGGGCACCGCTTTTCGGATGGCTGCGGAAATCCGACGCCAACGCAGGTACCATGCGGAAACGACTATAACGAATCCGCAGAGCCACACCGCTGCGAGAAGAGCCGGGAGCAGCTGGATCGGCTTCGAGGAAACTGTCGAGGGAGTGGTCCGAGACATCATAGACGTCGCCGGCTGCGTAAAGGGCTGGCTGACCTCTTCCATCGCAAAATATAGCCCTGAGTTCGTTCCTGCCGAACTGCGCGACCAGGCTAGGTGGCTGCCAATGCCAGCCAGCAACGAAAAGGGAATCAGGAATTTCAGCGATGCTGCCAGCCAGAGCCGGTATCGCGCCCGCGCGTGGTACTTTCGCAAAAACAAAACCAATAATCCGGCCGCGATGGCAAAGAGCGTCGATTGCCACAAGTGATTGCCCAGCGCTGGCGCAATGGCCATACACATTGCAGACAAATATTTCAGGATCATTGCGCTTTTTCCTCTCTCTCAAAATCTCCGGAGAATTCTCTCGCTTGTCCCTAACATCGTTGCTCCTACCCGCTGCTAATTCTCCGAGGCCTTTTCGACATGATCGATGACGAGAACTTGCCCAGGACCTTTTTGCGACTCCAGTTTCAGCCCAAGCTGCTCCTGAATCGCCGTGAAGAGTGAAGGCCCAGAGGAGTCAGGCGGGTAGTGCTGCCGGTACCTTGTTGGTCTTCTCCCGCCCCCTTAAACATGGGACCTTGGCTCTCGTCTGCTATCGTCCATTGCAGTGTGAAATCATAGCTGCCCGTGAGCCCCGTGTTGTCCAGAACGCCTCGGTTCAGAATGTTTTCCGACAACAGTCGTACCAGTTTCGCCATCGGCAGACCTTGACCTATTAGCTCGCCCCTTCCTCCATGGAACCTTCCCAGCTTGAACATGCCCGCTCCGCTGCCGCCGTCAGCCCCTTGGAATCCGTTCGGATAAGTGTCGCCGGGTTTGGCCTCCTTAAGTTTGGGGCCATTCCTTGCAATGACCAGTACATACCCGCCAAGCTGTTTGGTTTCGCGGTGGAGCGTCAGCTTGAAGCGGTCGGCTAGAAGCGCCTGAAGCATGCGTCGCCTTTCAACGTTACGTTGATCTTCACTAAGCTTGCGCAATCCATCGGCCACAGCACTGTCCATTCTTGCCTCAATATCGTATCTTTCAGAGTTGAGCCAATTCGGCGCTCCGAAGATTTGATTGTCGTTGACTCCGTATGCCGTTCGAATAAGCATCATCATCGTGACACTCGTTGCACTGAACCCATTCTGCTCGAACATCATTTTGAACAATCCGTTGTCAGATTTGTTTGGTTTGATCGAAGCGACCTCATATACAGTTGCATTGGCGCCTTTGGTCTGGGGCTGCGACCCAGCTCGGCTTGCCGTTCCGCTTACCAGGCCGAACACAACCGGTGCCGCGACGGCTACTAATGCAAACGCGCCAACCAAAAGTTTCCTCCTGAAATCCAGTCTGCGTGCGACACTCTCGGTCATGATACGAACAATCCGGTTCTTCACATCGGCACCCGTAACTCCGGACACACAGTCCAGCGGAGATTCCACACAGAATTCGCATACCTTCAAAATACTTTCGGCATAGACCTGCCGGTCGCTGCCCGATTCCAAGACTTCTTCATCGCAGGCGCGCTCGCGCTCCTCCACCAGCCGGGCTCCCAACCACCAGACCAACGGGTGAAACCAGAAGATGGCTTCTACCACCATGTGTATCGTAGCGACCAGATTGTCGCGACGGCGTACGTGCCACAGTTCGTGAGCAAGAATGGCCTCCAGATGCGCATCGTCAAGACGTTCGGAGATGCCCTCCGGCCATACCAAGACGGGGTGGGCGATGCCGAAAATTCCAGGTTCCAGAGAAGCTCGCGAGGATAGCAGTTCGATTCGTTGCCGAATTCCTGTAATACATCCGATCCGACGCAGCGCTTCCACTTCGCGCCCTTCCCGCAAGGGCACCGCTTCACGAATGGCTCGGGAAATTCGACTCCAACGCACACACCATACGTAAAGAACCATCACAAATCCGCAGAGCCACGCCGCTATAAAAAGGGCTGGAAGCAGATGAGTCGCACTCTGGGAGACTGTCGAGGGAGCGAGTGGAGAGATCACCGGCATCGTCGACGGAGTGAAGGGCTGGCTGACCTGCTCCATCGCGACGTACAGCCCGGTATGCATTCCCGCCGAGCCTCGTGGCCACGGTAGATGGCTCCCCATTGCGACCAGTAATGACAAGGGAATCAAGAATTTTACCGACGCTGCAAACCAGAGCCAGTAGCGAGCTCGCGCCTGGTTCTTGCGCAAAAACAATGTGAATAATCCTGATGCGATCGCGAGTAGTGTCGACTGCCATAGGTGGTTACCGAGCGCTGGCGCTATGGCTGCCCCCATCGTGGACAAATAGTCAGAAGTCATTTCGATTTGTCCTTTCGGAGAATCTTCTCAGCCTCCTTTACGTCATGAAGCGTGAGTCGACCGGATTCGATCAGGCGTGCCATAACGGGTTGCGTGCGCCCGCCGAACAGTGCCACAAGGTCGTCGACCAGTCTGCGCTGAGCGGCATTGCGGGTCATGGCAGCCTCGAAAACGTGAAAGTTGCCAACCTTCTTCACGCGGCGCACGGCCTTTTTCCTCTCCAGCCGATAAACGGTTGTCTGGATCGTTGTGTAAGCAGGTCTGTCTTTTTCGGGGAAAGTCTCTTGAATCTCACGGATGGAGGCATGGGCCCGCGTCCAAAGCGCTTCCATCATCTGAAGTTCGAGCTTCGTTAACTTGGGTTCGCCCATTTTATCTACTATCTACGTTTGTACATCTACTATTACAATATGTAGAAGTCAAGTGTTGTTTTTGTGGTTTGGCGGAAAGAAAGGAAAGGGCTCAGCCACACTTCAGTTCATTTATCACTGAATCCTAATCTCACGCGGCACAGAAATCTCGTTACGTATAGGGCGCATAGATAGCGCGCAGCCGACCCGCAGCACGACTTTTCTGGCCATAATGGGTTGATTAGGGATAGCAGAGCTAAGGCCGATTTTGCGCGCTCCGGGGTTAAGCAAACAGGTAAAAGCTGCACTAGAGGTGAGGATCATGCGAATTATTACGTCGCTGGGATTACTGCTGCTGGTTGGTGCGATGCTGGCCGTGCCTGCCCCGTCCCAGGCACAAATTGCTGTGGGCGTCTCGGTCCGGGTAGGACCGCCGGTTCTCCCGGTGTATGCCCAGCCAATCTGCCCAGGGCCAGGCTACATCTGGACTCCCGGATACTGGGCTTACGGAGACGAAGGATATTATTGGGTGCCGGGAACGTGGGTAATGGCGCCGGAGCCTGGTCTCCTGTGGACGCCGGGTTATTGGGGCTTCGCGGAAAGTGTTTATGTGTGGCGCGCCGGCTATTGGGGGCCGCACGTCGGCTTTTATGGCGGTATCAATTATGGGTATGGCTACACGGGCGTTGGGTTCTGGGGCGGCGAATGGCGTGGCAGAGAGTTTGTCTACAATCGCGCCGTGACCAACGTCAACGTCACGGTGATTCACAACACGTACAACCGCACGGTGGTAGTGAACAACGTCAATCGTGTCAGCTTCAATGGCGGTCCCTGAGTCCGGGCCTCATGTTTTTGTGGTCGAACTATTCACGCCCTATGCGCAAGCTGTCGAATCTTCAAGTAAACAGGGCGCTGGCTATAGTGCCCAGCAGGCCATACAGGATTATCGACTCCGCGGCGACTCGCTCCGCGTCTCAGTGCACGTTCCGAGAGCGACGGCGCGTTTCAAACGCCTCCCGCTCCCGTCACGTGGATGACGGGGATGCCCGACGCAAGCAGCGACCCGACGAGCATGATGATGTACTCCGACTGCCGTTCGGCGAGCACCAACGTTCCGTACGACCAGACGACCAGGATGGCACCGCAATGAGGGTTGAGCCCCCTGCCTCGGCCGTCCCGACCCTGGCGTGGACGGTATAGCTCGTCAGGTGAAGCGTCATGAAGAGGATCTAGAGCAGAGACACGATGGTTAACATGAGGTTGGGCTTCATTGGATTCTCCTTGTTAAATGCGTGTGTGCTGGGTGGCGCGCCCCACGGTTTTCAGAGTGCCGGTCTTTGTTCTACGAATCGCGCAGGTCTACCCGGGATCATCGACTTTCCGTTGTATGCCTTTGTGAAGCGGACTCGCACTAACCAGAAAATCAACAAAATCAG
>MNIJ01000024.1 GCA_001919715.1 Acidobacteria bacterium 13_1_20CM_58_21 | reverse complement strand
CTCCGGGCAGAAACGTAAATCCGCTGATTTCATTGTCAGCTATGAGCGTCTCGGAACTGGCCGGCCGGGTCGAACCCGGCTGTTGCACTCCGTTGGGAACCTCGGCAGGAGTTTCACGATTCGCTCCGGCAACGGAACTATTCTTCGGGGAATTGTTGGTGGCCGGCAAGGAATTCAGATGGCTGGTAGTCTCTTCCTGCTGACTGTGTCGCCAATTGCGCCACCCTGTCGCGCCGACCAGCGCGGCCGCGGCGGCCAGCGCCCACGCAGCAACTACGGCCACGCGCCGCGCTTTCAATGTCACGTGCTGCGTGCGGAACTCCTGCCGCAAGCGCATTTCTACGCGCGCGGGCGCCTGGGCCATGGCGGTATCCTCCGCGAACGCATGGAGTTCAACCCGAGCCGCCTGCCAGGAGTCCTGCAGCGCCGCACATCGGGAACACCTGCAAGCGTGTTCCCGCGCGGCCGCACGCTGCGCTTCGCTCAAGGTGGCGTCGCGCTCCGCGTCCAACCCCATCGCTCCAAATTCTTCGCAGTTCATCCCGTGCATCCGGTATTCATTGCGACCGCCGTACAGCCAGCAACTTGGCGACCGCAATACGGCACCCAAAGCTCAAAACTTTCTTCATCGCGCCACACTCGCACGCCGCGGCACATTGCGAAACATTTCCAGTTTGGCCATCAACAAAGCCCGGCCGCGATGTAGCCGCGAACGAATCGTGCCAATCGGACACCCGGCAATTTGCGCCGCTTCCTCGTAGCTCATTTCTTCCAGCTCGCACAACATCACTGCTTCGCGAAACTGCGCAGGCAATTCCAGCACGGCGGCCCTCACTCGCTGCATGCGTTCTTGCTTTTCCAGCCAGCTCGACGGCGTGGACGCGTCCTGCAAAACAACTCCAGGGCCCGTGCCGTCTTCATTCTTCTCTTCGAGCGGTATCTCCCGCGGCAAACGCTGCAGATGCTTCATCACGCGGTTGCGTGCCACTCCGTACAGGAACGCTCCGAGCGCTCCGCGCGTGGCGTCATACTTTTTCGGATCACGCATCAGGGTCATGAACACGTCCTGCACAATCTCTTCCGCGGCCCAGGTGTTTCCCGTCATGCGCAGGGCAAAGCGGTACATGGCCGCCTGGTACCGCCGGTAGAGGAGCACGAAAGCCCCCTCATCGGCCTTGGCGGCCCGCCGCAACAGAACGTCGTCTCTCTCTTGCTCGGCGATGCTCATCTCTCCTGACAAGACGTTCTGCCGGGTTTCATGTAGCAATTCCCGGCGCCCGGCGAAAAGGTTCCCAGGTGGCGCCAGGTGCCGGAAAGAAGGCTTGGAAGTTGTTGCTTTCACAGTTGGTTAGACGCAGAGCAGGGTTATCGCGTGTCAAAGGAGGACCATGATTTCAAACCAGGGTTGGACCAGTAGAGACTCGGTTTCTGTCTGAGCCAAGTCGCACTCTTATTTCTTGCCAGATTTAAACATGCCGGCAGCAATTCTAGTTACCAGGCGGCGGGGGACGAGGCGTTGGCCGTGAGCGCCGAGATAATTTCCGAGGCCGGAAATGACGTAACTTTTGCCGCCAGCCAGAGCTTTCAAGCCCTGGTGAGCGACCTTTTCTGCAGCCTCGGCTCTGCGCTTAAATTTTTTCTGGCCGGAGACAACATGAAATTCCGATTCGGTCGAGCCCGGACACAAGGCACAAACACGGATTCCGAAAGACTTCATTTCTTCGGCCAGTCCTTCGGCGAACAGGAGATCGAAGGCTTTGGTCGCCGCGTAGGTTGAAATGTACGGAACGGCTTGGAAAGATGCGGTGGAGGCGAGAATAAGCACGTCGCCGCGCCGACGCGCGACCATTTCCGGAAGATACAAACGGGTGAGATGGACTACGGCAGCGCAATTCACCTCCACCATGTCGAGCAAGCGTTGTTTCTCAATCGAGGGGAATTCGCCGTATTGACCGAAACCGGCGTTGTTGATCAGCAGATTGATCTCTAGTCCCTTTTGTTTCGTGAAGTCATAGATCTTTTCGGGAGCGTGCGAATCCGCCAGGTCGGCTGTGAAAACCTCGGTCATCACCCGATGATTAGTGGTGAGTTCCTTCGCGAGTTCGTCCAATCGGTCTTTCCGGCGAGCGGTGAGCACGAGATGCGTGCCACCGGCGGCCAGCTCCCGCGCCAGGGCCACGCCGATTCCGGAGCTAGCACCGGTCACCAGGGCCCACGTCCCGCGCCACTCTGCCGCCATCTTTTCACCATTCCGGGCTGCATTTGGACTGCACTTGCCGTTGACCAATCCGTTCCCTTCGATTCCTTAGTTCTTTCCCTTCCACACGGCGTCGCGAACGCGGCCGCCTTCGCGCTTGATTCGGTCCATCAGCCGGCGCGCCCATACAAATTCCGCCGCCAGCAAGCCCAGCCCGAGAAAAATAGCAAACATTCCCGGCCCCGGCGTGACCAGCATCACGACTCCTGCTAATAGCAAGGTAAAACCGGCAATGACCAGGAAGACTCGGCGGACCTGCGCAACCGTGCGAAGGATCATCAAACCTTAGAGTAACGGCTTTCTGCCAGAGAGTGTAGGGTGATCCCCCGCCTCAATGAATAATTTACCACCCTTTTATCGGCGTGCTGAAAGCAGCGAGCCATGAAGGACCCAACGATCCGAAACCGGTCTCGGAATCGCTCAAGATCGAGAGCTGCAAATGCCTTTCGGCTGGCGCACCTCGCCTTGGCTCTTCGCGCGCGATGAGACATTTAGCTGGCAGTAAGAGGAAACTCCGTAGGGGGAAACGCCTTCTCCTTTGCGATATTTCCCACGCAGATTTTGCGGTCAGTACCGGATTGCCGTTTTGCACCTGCCGGCATACCTTGAGTGGCCGGTAACCCGGTCGCAGCCGAGAGCAGGTCTAGCTGAGCCGGTTAACCTGGAGGGTGTGTTTAAGAACTGAAAAATCACGAGCTGGAGTTTGCGATTTTGGAAATCCGCATTTCTCCAGAAAATTTGCGTGTGCTTGGTGCCTGGCACAAGCATAACTTCCGATTCAGAAGTCCCTTCAGCGCGCCGTAGACGTGGGCCGCCGATTCACAACGGAGGCCGGCAGATCCCATCCCAGCCGTTTGATCCAAGGAGGAAATATGCGCCAGCGAAATGTTCTGCTGCTTCTGTGCCTCGCGTTGCTCTCTACTTTGAAGGTCCATGCACAATCCCGTGCAACAGCCCGGGTTTACGAAGATATTATCCATACCTACGCCGGGGGCGGGCCCGACCAGATTCCGGCGCTTTCGGCGAACCTGCCAATGCCAACCGCGGTGGCGACGGACTCTGCCGGGAATATCTATATCGCTGCTCCCGGGGGGAATCGAGTATTTGCGGTGGACGGGTCCGGCAAGATACGCGTGGTGGCCGGCAGCGGAGTGGAGGCGTTTAATGGCAATGATGGCCCGACAAAAAACGCTTCGCTGAACATAGGCCTCAACAATCTGCCCAACGGGATCGCCGTAGACGCTAAAGGAAACATCTTTTTTGTCGATAAGTTCAATAATCAAATCCGCAGCGTGGATACTACCACAGGGATTATCACCACATTTGCTGGCAGCGGGCCTGGGGGTTATTACAGCGGCGGTTACGGCGGCGACGGCGGTCCGGCCACCAGCGCCCGGTTGAATCTCCCGGGTGAAATCGCCTTTGATAGCAACGGCAATCTCTTCATCGCCGACTCGCAGAACGGCCGCATCCGCCGTGTGGATGCTTCCACTGGAATCATTACCACTGTCGCCGGCAATGGTGGATTTACCTTCAGCGGGGATGGCGGCCTTGCCACCGCTGCTTCTCTGAACCATCCCGCGGGCGTGGCCCTGGACACCAACGGCAACCTCTTCATCGCCGACGCCTACAACTGCCGGGTCCGCCGCGTGGACGCCTCCTCCGGAATCATCACCACCGTAGCCGGCAACGGAGAGTTTTCCTTTAGTGGCGATGGTGGTCCCGCAATCGCCGCTTCTCTCTGGCTTCCCATCGGAGTTCGCGTGGATACCGATGGGAACCTCTTCATCGCCGACCTGTATAACCATCGCGTCCGTCGTGTGGATGCCTCGACGGGAATCATTACCACCTTTGCGGGCAGCGGCCAAAGTGGCATCAGCGGCGATGGCGGCCTGGCTACCAGCGTAGACATGTCGCCCGTTGGTGTGGCCATTGAGTCGTCGGGCAATCTCCTCATTGCTGATGCAGACAGCAAGCGCGTTCGCCGCGTCAATCTATCCACGAATATCGTTACTACCCTGGCGGGCAACGGCGAATTCTGCTTTTATGGTGATGGCGGCACGGCCTTAGCTGCCTCCCTGTGCGCACCGCAAGGGCTAACCGCGGATCCGTCTGGCAATCTACTGGCTTATGACACCAACAATGGCCGCATTCGCCGAATCAATGCCGCGACTGGGGACATCACCACGGTGGCCGGAGGCGGCAATCCTGCCGATGGGTTGGGAGACGATGCCCCCGCTACGCAAGCTACCTTCCGTGGGAGTGGATTGGCCGCGGATGCCGGCGGCAACATGTTCATCACCGATTGGAGCAACTTTCGGGTCCGCCGTGTGGACGCCGCTACCGGAATCATCACCACTGTGGCGGGCAGCGGCGGGCGGGGCGGAAATTCCGGCGATGGTGGTCCGGCCACCCTGGCCACCCTGGCGCAACCCCAGGATGTAGTCCTCGATCGTCCGGCCAACCTTTTCATTTCCACCGGCGCTCTTATTCGCCGCGTGGATGCCGGCACCGGGCTTATCACCACCTACGCAGGCGCCGGATCTGCCAGCGGCGGCTTTACCCCGTATTGCGGTGACGGTGGCCCGGCCATCAATGGGTGCTTGTTTTATCCGCGTGGCCTGGCCATGGACGCAGCAGGTAACCTCTTCATCGCTGATTCAAATAACAATCGCATCCGGCGTGTGGACGCCGCGACTCAAATCATTACCACTGTGGCTGGCAACGGAGTGCCAGCTTATGCTGGCGATGGCCTCCAGGCCGTCGTGGCAAGCTTGAACAATCCAAGTTGGGTCTCCGTAGACGCTGCTGGGAACCTCTTCATCGGCGATGTTGGCAACTTTCGCGTCCGCCGGGTGGATGCCGCCACCGGCGTCATCACCACCTTAGCTGGTAACGGCGTTCAGGCGTTTTCCGGGGATGGCGGGCCTGCCAGCAACGCGAGTCTCGGCTCGCCTGCGGGAATGTATTGTGCCCGGGACGGCTCCGGCAGAATTTTCATCTCCGATACTGGCAGCAACCGCATCCGCGTGATCGCACGGCGTGCCCCATGAGCCGAACGAGCCGCCATTTAACCCAGTCTCTTTCGCCATCCTGCGGCTTTTTCAGCAACACGCATGAAAACCGCATGAACATTGGGATTTCTATGGTCTCGCCGTTTGGCAAAATTGGGGCCCTAAACAGACACCAGAGACACCAAACCCAGTATGGGCGGGTCGCCCGCATCATTGCACGCATCGTCCGCGACCGGGCCCGCGCTGATCATCTCGCTGTTGAAGTGTTTCCGAAGCCGGCTAGACCGGTTGCACAAGATCTAGCAGACGCGGGCGGTCGCTGGTAGGTGACATTGCTCTTCTGCATGATGGGAAAACGTGTAAAGGTATGCTCAACGCAGCTTAAGGCATGCGTGGACTTCCCAGGTTGTCCCGCCCGCGGACACAAAAAACCTGATCGGGGATTTGGGCTTGCTTTAGGCCCAAACTCGCCCGGTTAGTTGATCGTCAGCGTCATGGTGATCGCTGCCGTTATAGACGGCGATGCCGTATCGGCGCCAACAATGGTTATGGTATAGGTTCCTTTCGCGGCTCTTGGGGTGCTACTCGACGGCGCCCCGGACAAGCCGCCGGCGCAACCTGATGCCGCTAAGCCCACCACGGCCAAAGTACAAATTCCCGCCAGGGTAGCAAGCCTGCGGGAACGACGACCCAGCAGCCCGACAATAAGCAATCCTGCGATTGCCATGCTGGCTTGTGTTGCATGAAGAGGGGAAAACAGCAGCAGTTCGTCCCTGGAGGCGATTGGCACACCGCCAAGAAGGATGTCGCGCCTGCTGCTTGCCAACACTACCGCGGAATTGGTGCATGACGAGGCGATCGTATACAAGGTCAACGTCGCTGCAACCGCGCTGGTTCCAGCGACGGTTGTATTCGGCAGCACGAAGCATCCATTCAAAAGCGAAGGACTGCTGGAGATAGTCCACGCGACGGTACCGGTGTAGCCGCTCTGCGGTGTGACGGTAACCGTCGAGGTGCCCGCATTGCCTGCGGACACCGTCACGCTGGTGGCAGCAAGCTTGAAGGCTTTGTTTGCGGCGACCGTCACGGTCAGCGAGCTGCTTGAAGACGCATAGACGGAATCTCCCGAGTAGGTTGCCGTGATCGTATGAGAATCCGTGGTCATCGAAGAGAACGTGTAGACGGCAGCGCCGTTCACCAGCGCCAGTGACGAAGTTTGGGTCGTTCCATCGACCGCGATGGTCAGAGTCCCGGTTGGCGTAGCCGTGCTCGAGCTCGATCCGGAAGCCACCGTAATCGTTATGGCGTCGTTCGCGCCGGCTGCGGGCGTGGCGGTCGCCGCCGAAAGCGTTGTCTTCGAAGGCACCAATACTGTGGAGGACCCTGGCCACACCGTCAGCAAATTGAAGAAGTCGATTGAGCCCAAACCTGACGCCTCATCAAAGCCGGTCGTGGCCGGGTATTCCGAAGTGCCGGCCGTCGAACAGTACGTTGTCCCTGCGGTGCACTGATTGCCGCCGCTAGTTATGTCATGGAAAGCTGCAGCGTAGGTGGTTGAGTTTGCGGCAAGAGCGTACAGCGTACGGTTGACGACTCCTTGCCCGGTCGAGTTCAGCTTTCCATTGATGATCGCCAACATCCCGGCAAAGATTGGCGCCGCAAAACTGGTTCCTCCCGCGACCGTCAAATTCGTGTTGTTGCTATCGCGAAAGCCATTCGCGCAACTTCCTGTAACTCTGGTCGTCGAATCGCTCGAACAATAAAGATACCCGGCATTATTCGGCGAGGAGCTCAACGAAATATCGGGCATGAGGCGGAAGTTGCCGGAGGGGATCCCGGTCACGCCAGTCTGCCAACTGGGCCTGGCCGTCAGCACGCTAACTCCGCCGCCGCCGGAGGACAGGCCTGCCTGCGAAGAATCATCGTTCCACACCTGCTCGGGAATGTAGGAGAGAGCCGAGCTAACGACGTCACTGCCGCTGCCGGCTTGCCAATACGTGGTGTTCGAGGCCGCAACATCCGGCGCAAGGAACTCGCTTCCACCCATTCCAGTTACATACTGGCTGCTCGCCGGGAAGTCGACGGCCAATGCCTCCTGCTGGGCGGTAGTTAGGCCCATTACACCATAGCAGTCCGTCGAGCCACTATCTCCGGACGCGGCGATCACAGACTGGCCTTGAGTGGCGGCCTGCGCCAGGAAGAGGTTGAGGCTCGAGTACCCGGTCTGGCCGAGACCAGCCTCGCATAGGCCATAACTGACACTGATGACCGGTGCGATCTTGTTGTCGACCGCATATTGGATTGCGTCAAACACGTTGTAGTTGGCGTTATTGCCCACGTATACGAAATAGATCGTTGCGCCATTGGCGATCGTGCTCGAATACTCCAGGTCGAGATCCGATTCGCCTTCATCGCCGGTCCTGACCATTGCCGTTCCCGAACCCGGCACGAGGACCAGCGTTGGATCCTTGAGGGGAGTGAAGCCCGCGGCGGTCTGGAAGTGCTCGATGTCCGACAACAAGATCGATGACTGGCCGACAACCGCAATCGCTTGCCCCGTTCCCGTATAACCTGCGTGATAGGCTGGATTTATGTCGTAGATCGTGGCGACATCCTTCGGCGTCAAAAAGTGGTTCCCGGATTGGCCGGAACTGAAATTTGGACTGACGGCTGGCTGCGGGCTCATGAACCTCACATGAGGCTTTGGGCGGAATGTCGAAAGATTCGTGACCGTCTGCACCACGGAAGAAACTGCCACCGGCATACTGATATCGCGCGAGGGCGCAAAATGCGCCTCGCCATTCACTTTGTAGTAGTGCAACTCGGTGCCGAAGGCTGATTCCACCTGCTCGACCGTGCCGGAGAAGATGATGCGGTTCTTGCTGCGCGAGATGCTGTCCACCGTAAAGCCGTGCTTCTCGAGCCAGGATTGTATTTTTGCGATATCAGTATCGGCCACGCCAAAGCGTGCCGCGAATTCTTCCGGGGTGAGCCACTTGTGATAGGACGGCGAAGTGGGGTCCTGTTGTGCGGCGATCAGTGCTTGTAAAGCCGCTTCCTGCGTAACGGTACGGCTCAGGACAATGCTGATGCCCTCCAGCTTCGTTCCCACCGCCATTCGCCCCGCGTCGTTTTCCGGCCTTGCCATCGGCGGTTGCGAGCCCTGAATTGCTGTACGCTCGGTGTCGTCAATTTCTGCTGTTACGCGCTCCGCGCGTTCCTGTGCAGGCAAGCTAATCGCCAAAGACGTAAGAACCGTGAACCAAATCCCGAAGTGGACCCCTCTGCGTACACAGGTTCTCAGCAAGGTTTGCATGTCCGTCCTCAAAAGCACGAGATGGCTGATCGCTTCAGGCTGGATGGCTTAGCATATCATTTGATCTGGAGCGGGAGTGGGCCGAAGACCTCGGGTTCCAAAGGAGGTTACCCGGTTAGCGCGTCTTATTATATTCAACGAGCCTTGAATGGTCGTGCAACCATCCGACTTGCGGTTCCTCCGTTCACCGACCACTTGGCGGAGACGAGGGAGAATGCTTCCGGCCTCCCCAATCTCCTGAACCTAGAGCGATGTTTTCAGAGATCAATCCACACAGCAAATCTGTTTTGCCTGTTCAACTGGCAAAGATTTCGATTCTTCTTCGGTACCACGGAATGGCCTTCCGGCACTCAACTCGGGAGTGGCGCGTAATCACCCCATCCGGCCCTCTCGTCATCGCACAATCTGACAAGACGAAAATGCCTAAGGTGCTTCCCGAAGTCTAATCTCCAGGAATTCACAACTTCGGGCCTGCATCCAAACTCATTTCTTCATCATCAGGGAACAACTGTTCGGAACCAGGAAGAAAATACCTAGATTGTACTCATATCATTATCAAGAAATCGCCTTCCAGACTTTTGTCCGGCAGTAGCGCTCGAACTGCACGATCCATTGTGGCAAGCTTTCCTTTCTTATGCATCGCAAGTCCTAGTAAGTAGGCATCAGTCACTTGTTGATGGCCCGTCACGCGTTGGGCAAATGGTTCAAGTGCGTGGGCAAAGCTGACCTCATCGGGCCAGAAGCGGTGCGCGGGATGGCCAAGGTTGGCTCGTAGCAGGGCGAGAGCATCCGCGGGGGTGAGTGCGTTTGGAGAGAAAGCGGGATTCGAGAGTATGCGGACGAAGGCGGTCTGGGTCAGTGGGCATGTTGCCCATCCTTCGCGTGCGTGGCGCGCGAGCCATTCCTGGACTTTCTCATGAGCACGGTGGGTGGGCCAAGCCATCGCGATAAGGACATTGACGTCCAGCAAAAAAGCGGCTTTCACTCCAATTCGTCCTGGAATCTTTCGACATCCTCGGTGCTTACGGGCGGCGAGCCAGGTGGAAGTTCGACGACGTGAAAGCCGTTGACGAGGCGGGTCTGTAAGGGTGCGTGCAGCCCCCGGCGCACCAGTTCCGATACCGCTTTACCGATGGCGACGTCCCGGCTTTCAGCGTACGCCTTTACTTCCCGAAAAACATCGTCGTCCAGCGAAAGAGTGGTTCTCATGCACGTATGATGCTCCAAACCAACTCTGATGTCAAATGAGAGAATTTCGCATCAATCTAAGTCACGTGGTGCGATGACCGGCTCGGGGTCATGGGCAATGGTACCTCAGCACCGCTGCTGGTGAATCCTCTGAAGACTTATTATGGTGCGCGAGTCTTGAGATTTTTGCTTTGGGGCGTTGTGGTCGCCACCCGCTCAAGGCGCTTCGTTCATAGGGACTTCACTTGCCTCCCACGTGTGTCTGGAGCGACGGGTGGCTGTCACATTGGGCCGGTGATCAAGCCTTTTTTCGTTGTGTTCCTCATAAAAAGTATGAACGACCAATAGAATCGAACCCGGCCCTACGGTATGGCTCCGACCGTTTAAGGTGTAGCGAACCACCGAATCCAAGCGCAAGAGCGATGACAACAATGACGATTGCTTGTCCATGGACGAGGCCGGGAATATCGGAAGGCGCGTGGGCCGAGAGGCATGGGAATGCCGATTTCATGGGTGGGCTCCGGAAACACGTAGGAAATGACTCCTTAGCTGCCGACCGTGGTATAGGACCAAAGCAATCGCGGCAAAAATGGCGAGCAGCGTCATATTGAATCGCGGAGTTTCGAATCGTGTAGCCACGTCCACCAAATTGTCCTTGTGGTTCGCCAGCCTAGAGGGTAAGATTGTCTTACCATGGAAACCAAACTTTCCACGAAAGGGCAAGTTGTATTGCCTGGCCCAATTCGCCGTCAACTGGGCCTCCAGCCGGGCGACTCGCTCGACGCAAGAGTGCAAGCAGGGCGCGTCATGTTGACTCCTCGGAGGAGGCGCTCTCGGCAAGTAAGAATCGTCGTTGACCGAATCACCGGGTTTCCAGTTCTAAGTGCAGGAGCGGAAGCGCCGCTTTTGACCAGTCGGCAGGTGCGCGAGATTCTGTCCGAGTTTCCATGAGATACCTGCTTGACGTAAACGCGCTCGTGGCGCTCGGCTTCCTCCAGCATGAATTCCACGAGCGAGTCGCGGGGTGGGTACGCAGGTCAGTAGTAAAGGGAACTGTGGAACTAGCAACCTGCTCCATTACGGAGCTCGGTTTCGTCCGAATTCTTGTGCAAGCACCGCAGTGCGGACTTACCGTTTCTCAAGCCCGTGACCTGTTGTTGCGGTTGAAAGCCACAAGAATTTTGAAGTTCATTCCCGACGATCACGACATCTCACGCCTGCCCGCTTGGGTCAAGACAGCAAAACAAACGACCGATGGCCATCTCGCGCAATTGGCCAAAGCAAAGGGTGTAATTCTTGCGACCCTGGACCGGCGGATCCCCCGTGCATTTCAGATTCCAAGCGGCCAAATGATTCTTGAATCAGCTGGGTCGGCACGAGCGAGGACTGGTGGGCGTCGAGGCCGTTAAAGACGAAGCCACTTCCGGCGACCCATTCTGACGAAAGATTAGGCGCGGAGCACGCTCGCTTGCTACTTAGGGGAGGCCGGCGGGTATTACTATGGGACTGGGCGCAGCAGATCGAATGAGTGCAGATCCCCCTCATCCAGGGCAAGGTCGCTCTCGTAGATGACGAAGACTTTCAAATGGCATGCCGCCAAAGATAATCATACCTGGTACGCACAGGGGCATTTTTTTATTGAGCCAGGAGTTGTACGAAGCCTTAGGACGCACCGTGAGCTTCTTGGATTGAAAGAAGGGGACGGCAGAGAGGGTGACCCTATACGGCAGGCGAGCGGGGAGCACGCGACTGCTTCACAAGTACGTCCACAATACGGGCGAGAGCAAGTGTGTCTTGCCCGCAGTATTGCAGGAGTGCTCGCTTGAGCTTGTCTTTCTCCTCCGGAGACGTTGCAGGATCGACCAATCGGGTCCATGCGATACCGGCTTGAACGCCATCTGCTACGCCCAGACCGTCGTAGCTCATATCAGGTAGAATTGCCGCTGCAACTCTTTTCAAAGAAAATGAACCGCCGAAAGCCGGATGGTAGACACTGCACCTTACCACTGCGAGGAGATCCCATAGCTTGGCCTTGATTTGGGCGATCTCCGCCCGATGCCTCGGCAACCATCTCGCAAGATCATCTAGGCGAGAGGCTTCGAATCCCTGGTTGTACACTACGATGCTACCGGCCGCTTTGACCGCCTGGCAAAGCGACTCTAGAAACGGGATTCGCGGATCGGAAGCGCTCTCCGCCAGGAAATCATACCGCTTCATCGTTGCGCCAGTTCGCTCTTGCCGGTGAACAGACCATTGAAAGGGGACATGATCGTAAGGCCGCATCCCTGCAAATCTCGGCAGTGCCGGAAATATCGTTTCGAAGTCCATAAAGCAAATTGGGTAGCGCAAAGTGGAGAGTTCGCCACCTAATTCG
Organism: Acidobacteria bacterium 13_1_20CM_58_21; assembly: GCA_001919715.1. GTDB lineage: Bacteria > Acidobacteriota > Terriglobia > Acidiferrales > UBA7541 > Acidiferrum. The sequence continues at coordinate 4,690 of MNIJ01000024.1, read as the reverse complement.
GGGCTGATCCACATCTTTCCGCTCTTCACCGCATCGACGGCTCTGCGCTGTGTCTCCGACAGCGGGAATTCGTCAGGAATTTGATGGACGGACGTGATGCCCGAGGAAATTAGATCGTCCACCTTTTCTGTGCGCATTCTGGGCAAGAAACTGACATGATCGGCGGGCAAGTCAGGATTGCAGTGATCATAGAACTCACAGAGCACCGGCTCTGTACACTGTCTCCCGGGTTCCACGTCAGGCGGCGCAGGCTGCCCCAAAACTCGCAGTTGGTTCTCCACGCGGCTCGAGATCTCTGCGTCGCCAATGATTTGTTCCTGGGGGACTTCCGCCATGACGAACAAGCGTGAAATGTCATACTCTCGGCCATCGAAAACGTATTCCCGGTTCAAGTACATCAGTCGGGTTCCTTCGAGATTGACCCCTGCGCCCGACAGCACATACTTCTGGATTCCAACGTCGTAGGCGTAGTGGGGTTTCGAACCCGTCGCAGATTTGACTTCGATTAGCCGATAAGCCGCGCGGCTGCGACGCTCCAGAACGTCTGTTCGAACGAGCACCCCGCCATATTCGAATGTCGCTTCGAAAACCGCTGGCACCTCTGGTTTCCCAACTAACTTGCGCGTGACGCGAATAGCATCATCCAAGTGTTCATGATCGGCAGCGACTAACACGCCCCCGGGAAACGCTTTCTGCGCCACCAGGCCAACCTGGTGTCCTTGCTCCATGACGGCTTCGGTAGCTTCGGTCGAACCAGTCGCCAGTTCGAGACGATGCACTTGAAAGTACAGACGCTTAAGGCACTGAACTCCTGCAACGAATTTGGACTTCGAGATTCTCATTCAGTCCTGTTTCCACGGTTGAGCTGCGATCTCCTCCTCTGTTTCCGGGCCAATCTCGTCTGGCACGTCCCATGCGAGTTGAACGGCATACGTTTCGTCCTCACGACCGCGGCTCCCAGATGTCCGGAGTATAATCCGCTCTCGCATAGAACGTGCAATGAACCCCTCCTTCGGAGCAAACGCTAAGCGAGGTCTGGCGGGAGATTCTCGCCGAAAACGCCAAGGTCGTCGAGCTTGGGAAAGAGCGCTATCCCGTTCGCATGTAACTGGAAAATATGTTTCTCTCAAGCCTCTTCATCCCCGCCGAAAGTCATAGCGCCGAAGAGATGAGCCCGGCCTCTCGAAACCGTGAAACCACTTCGTCCAGAAGTCGAGTCGATTCGCAACCCGACCCTCTTCCCGATGGAGAAGTTGGCGGAGCCAGGCACACTTGCAAGTAGGCTCACAGTTGACCGCTCCTTTTCTCTGCCTGGAACTGGAATTTTTCTCCGAGATTTAGCGCATACAACTCTTTAATTTGTGCTAAATTCCGAACGGGAGGCAGAATATGCGACTTGGAATGGTATCTGCTCTCTGCGTCTCGCTATCGTTGATTCCGCCAGTCCACAGGCTGCCCCTGGCGTTCCTTCGGAGGCTGGACTCGCTGCCAAACTTTCGGAACGACCAAGGGGCGCTGAATCCGTTGGTGACGAGTTCCGTTTTTATCTCAAAAACGATCCCACGAACAGACTGCAAATCTACAAGTTCTTCAACGATCCACAAGGAGGGCCAAGCGCAACGGGAATCCAGTCGCCGCTTGGGACGGGCCGCTGCGCCCACATTGTCATATACCAGGCCCCGATTATGGATTCAGAGATGATTAAAGAGTCTCCGAGAGCATTCGCTCGCAACATGCCAACGTTCGAAGGACTGCAACCATGTTGCAGAGACTTCCGTAGAGTAATGGGGCTCCCACAAGGGGCTCCGTTTATGAGTCCAGGGCGAATCCGTACACTCGCTCCGAACCCGTGATGTTGTTATACGGAATCCGGCACTAGACGGTCGAAGAAAAATCCTGCGCGTCAGTCGTCAACAGCCTAAGTCCCGAATGGTGGCCGGGAACGGCAAACTCTTTTGGGACTTGTGGAACAAGAAACAATAGAATTGTGCCTCCGAGCGCAACTTCCACTTGATGTCCGGTAAGGCGACTTGAACGCGGCGGGGCCGGAAGCAGCTTCGGTCGGCGGTTTGTTTACAAAGAAATTCGTCGGGCGGGTCTGAGTGTTAGGGCGTTCGATGGGTAACAGGCGGCTTCAAGTCCGCCGGACAAGTGCCGAATGGTGGCCGGGAACACCAAACCTCTTTTGGGACTTGTGGACAAGAAACAATAGAATTGGGCTTTCGAGCGCAACTTCCACTTGATACGATAGCCTTCTCATCGATGGCATTGCGTCTGAAAAGATGGGGAGGTAAGTCATGCGACTACTGAAGTTGGCCAGTCTTCTTCTCTGCGCTATTTGTTTCAATGTTCGGGGAGACGCTCAAAACCCGGGTATCGCGGAAAAACCCGTTTGGACGCTGGAGTTCATTGAGGTGGGGCCCGACATGGGACTAACACTTGGTTATTTAGACGACCACTGGATGCGCGTGCGGGAGGAAGCTAAGCGCCAGGGTGCGGTTCTGAGCTACCACCGCATCCAAGAGACCGTGCAGATAGCTCCTGGTTCCAAGACAGGCGACCCAAACTCTATGGTGTTGCTGACGGAATACAAGAATCTGGCCGCCTTCTCCGGACGGGAAAAGCTCTTCGCCTCGATACGCGAACATCTACCGAGCAATACGCCAGGCGTGGTTCCGATCAAGCGAGAAGGGCTTTATGACACCGTGGATACACGGGTATTTCTAGAACAACCAGCCGAGGCCAACGGCACGCAGTTCAAGCTTCTCGCCAAGCGGTAGAGTATCTATCTCACTGAATCCCGACCCAGACGCGGGCATCAAGTGGCGGCAACTGATTTTCACGAACAGAGCAGTCCAGTTCAGAGCGATCTATGGGAATTGAAGGAGGTTTGATTTTTCGAAGACATAACCTCTTCTATATCCCCTTGACACTACTAACTTTAAGTAGATGTTACTACAATAAATACAACGACAGAGTACCCGTCCGGCCAACCCATCTTCCGCCTTAAATCGTAAACAAAACAATAATGTCCGGCGCGGCTCAATGTGTCGCGGAAAGGCGGAGGTGTGAGATGAACCGGAAGAATCACGATGTCGAGAAGCAGCGGTATTGGCAGAGGACGATTGGGGATGCAGCGCGGAGCGGGATATCGATTCGGGAATTTTGCCGGCAGCGCCACGTGAAGGAAAGCCAGTTCTATTGGTGGCAACGCAAACTGAAAGCCGGCCGTCAGGAACGGAACAAGCCGAGTGTTCAGGACAGAGCAGCCAGTCTCGCCCTCGTCAGTGAAGGCGGTATGGATATGCCGGCTGGATTAGAGTTGGTGCTGCGGGATGGTCGTCGACTGCCCATCAGCCAAGGAATCCAGGAAGAAACCTTGCGAGCGGTTCTTTCGGCCATGGAGTCCGGGAATAAATAAGGATGCTGAGTTTTCCTGCGGCGCTCCGTCAAGTGGTGCAGTCGGTCCGCAATAACGCCAAGCTCTGAAACAACGCTCCAGCGCAGTGCTTTGAGAATCAAGTCTTAGCAAGTCTGCTCAGTGCCATCTGATTAGTTCGGGATTATGCCGACTCGATCAAGCATCGCTGGGCTGCGACAGCCAACTATCGAGCGGGAACACGGTTGGCCACGAGACTCAATTCGGCATAATTCGGAAGGCGGCATTATACGCAGGGCATGGCCCAGGGACGGTCAAACTGTTCATGGACTTGTCGGGGCAGGAAAAAGTAAGCTGGTTTCTCTCGATTCTCCCACCCATTGATCTCAACTTCCGAATTCATCATGTCGATCAGCAAGTGCATTGTCCGTTTGAAGGACTGCCACAATACCGAACACAGCGTCGAAGTTTACGCAGTTTTGGGTTTTGGCAGGGGCGGCGGGGATCGAACACGAGCCCCGAACTACAAAGGCCCGTGGAATGAAGGCGTTGCAGCCGCCCACCGAATCCAATTGCTGATTCTGCTGACTCAAAACCGAAGACGTTGAGTGTGTTGCTGCCGGACAAACTCGAAAGGAGTGTAAGCGTTGAGTCGCTGAGCTCGTAGGGCTCATAATGCGTCATAACCTACATGGCCCCGCTCGATTCAAAGCACTTAGCTCTCGTTCTGCAAGTCAAAACCGCCAAAAAATAAGGGCATTCGAGGCACTTAACCGGCATCGGGCATCGGGATACAGACAAGGTGCTGAAGTCGCTGTCCGATTGCGTTTCTCACGCAAATTGACTCTGGTCCGGCGCATTCATAGAATCGTGTGGGAGGAGCGTTAGTGCTGTTATGTCTGCTGAACTGACTGCTGGCGGGAAACGTTCACTTCGCCGCTTTTTTGATGACCTCGTCTGGAAACATTTTTTTGACGATGTGCGGCTAGAAGAGCCGGGCGTTACCCAATACGTCTCCAAAATGCTTGTCGATTTCGTCGACGTCGGCAATCTCTATCGCCTTCAAAATGCCCGGGGAAAAAGGCTTGAGGACGTGGGCGAAATGCTCATCGAGTCGAACCCCATGCTCGAAGCTCCGTCATTCGACCGGGAGCGCGCCGTGCGCAAACATGTGGGGGACTACACTCTGTTTATGACCGGTCTGTTCCCGGAGAGCGTCGCAAAATCCCGCCAAACGAAGCGACCTCGCCTCGATGCCTTCGTCGACTTCGTGCAAGCTGGCAAGGAGTCCTATGCAATTGTGTCTTCGTT
>MNIJ01000044.1 GCA_001919715.1 Acidobacteria bacterium 13_1_20CM_58_21 | reverse complement strand
TGTGCGGCAACTGCACGGTAGTGGAGCTCACGCCGTCGATGCGTGTATTGTTCTGATCGTCGCTGGTGCCGTTCACGTGAAATTCTAGCGAACGGGACGGATTGGTCGGAATCGAATGAGAGTTGAAAGGTGGCGCGAACCCGGGCAACGTGCGGAAAAGCTGCTGGTAATTGCGCCCGAGCGGAACGGGGAGATTTTGCAACTCCACGGAACTGACGTTGGCGCGCGTTTCGGCGCGGTCGGTTTGCAGCACTGGTGCTTCGCCGGTGACAGTGACCGACTGTTCCATGCTTCCGACCTCGAGTTTCACATCGGTGCGCATGATATTGTTGGCCTCGACCACAAGATCTCGCCGCTCAAAAGTCTTGAAGCCGGCCGCCGCAACTTTGATGGTGTAGGTGCCGGCCTGAAGGGTCACGAAGTTGTATTCGCCCACCCCGTTGGTGGTCGCGTTGGCCGCCACACCGGTACCCTGGTTGGTCGCAAGGACTGCTGCTCCCGGGATCACTGCCCCGTTCTGATCCACCACATTGCCGACAATGGACCCGTACAGCACTTGGGCAGAAGCTGGATGCGCACCAGTCAACGCCATCGCCAGCGCAATTGTCCAAATCGCAAGAACTGGACGGCAGAAGAAAGTCCGTCCGACGCTCGACACACATCGAAACGAGACCTTATGAACACACATATAGCCTCCCAATCCTGATGAAGTCGCGGAACAAGCTGAAATCAAGGTTCACCAGCCCGGGCTCGCGACGAATCCTTCACGTTGCCTACAATAGAACCGAAAAGGACTTGCGCTTGCCCATGTCGTGCAGCAGGGAACGCCGCCAGAACAAGAGCGAGACAAGGAAATGCAAAACGAAGCAGTCCTGATTTGAAAAGGTGTCCTGCGTTCATCGGCGCCCCTTACCGCTGTACGGAAAGCCGAAGTTGCTGAGGTCTACGCTTGAGCAACCGGTTGCCGGCTAATCTGATGGAAGTGGCTTCGATTGTCAATGGTTTTTCAAAGGACGCCGGTCCTCGTCGAGGATCACCAACGTGTCCTTATGGTCGGCAAGATAGCCCTCGGGGTCCGTGAGTTTCACGCGGTCAGAGGGACTCTCGAGGTCGAGATACAGCGAAGAGCGTGTGTGGGCAATCTCACTAATCAAACCCCAAACCGAGACGCTCCGCCCTCTCCTGGCGCAACGCAACATCTTCTTTGAGCTTTGAATAAAAGTCATCAGACCTCCTCGGGTGTCGCCGTTTTTGTGGTTGTGACAATGGATATCGGCAGGATGGTTGTGATAGGTTACATTGCAACCAGCCGCAGAGGTAGGTATGGGAGTTCGGAATCGATCCAAGTCATTTCGCGATAAGGTCAGAGCACATCGCAAGCCCTTGCCTCAGCAGGGCCTATCCAGATATGGGTACCTGACATGCGGTCGCCGGCCTTGCGGCCGAGGCCCACAGACAGTCCATGGCTGTTGCCAGGAGTCCGCATGCTAAGGATCGGGACGAGACGTGAAGCGCGGTGAGATCTGGATTGTTGGCGGCAAGGCCCACGCAGGGAAGCCGCGTCCAGTTGTGATTCTGCAAGACCACCGCTTCGACATGACGGATTCCCTTGCCGTTTGCGCGTTCACCACCGATCCAACCCCTGCTCCTCTTTTTCGGCTCCTGATCAAGTCGAGCGAGACCAATGGATTGCGAGCTGAGTGTCGCTTGATGGTGGATAAGGTCAGGACCATTCCGAACACAAAGATGGGGGCGCATGTGGGCCGCCTTGCTGATGAGGATATGGTGCGGCTGAATCGCGCCGTCCTGGTCTTCTTAGGCATCGCTGCTCCGACTAGCAATGAACAGGTGGAATCGCCATAGCTTTTGGAGCAGACGTGTGAGCTAGGGGTATGCAGGTCTTTTCTCAATTGGCGCGGAGGCTGATGCATGAAGAGTATCGCAAGAGTGTGATGGGGAGCGCGAGCTCAGACTCTCTCATGCGATTTCTGACGGACGAGTTGAACACCAACCGCCCTCAAGAATCCGGCTGACAGGACTGCCAGCCACGACCAATCCGCATGGAGGCGAGGAATCTGCACTAGGTCTTGATGAGTTTGAAAGCACGCGGGGTCTTCGTAAAATCTACGGAGGAGTTCCTCTATGAAGAAGATTGTGCTCAGTTCGGTTGCTTTCTGTCTGCTGTGTCCCATATTGGCGATCGCGCAGGATCCCGCGGGCCAAGCAAAGCACGACGCCAAGGTGAGGCAAGCAAATGCCCAGACCCTACCGTCGAAATCGACCCCCGGCGCCAAGCCGGCTACAGCAACGCATGTCGCGGCAAATTCGGGCGCCGCGCCAAATCTCGCCAAGCAACCCACACTGTACGTAGTCGCCTACGCCCATCTCGACACCCAATGGCGATGGGAGTATCCGCAAGTCATCAGCGAGTATCTGACCAAGACCATGCGCGACAACTTCGCCTTCTTTGAACAGTATCCGCATTACGTCTTCAACTTTACGGGAGCAAATCGCTACCGCTTGATGAAGGAGTATTACCCGGCCGATTTCGCGCGTCTGAAGCGGTACGTCGCTGCCGGCCGTTGGTATCCTGCGGGATCTTCGATGGAGGAAGGTGACGTAAACGCGCCGAGCGCCGAAGCCATCATCCGGCAAGTGCTCTATGGCAACAACTGGTTTCGCAAGGAGTTCGGCAAGGCCAGCGCCGAATTCATGCTGCCGGACTGCTTCGGATTCCCTGCCTCTCTGCCGACCATTCTGGCGCATGCCGGAATCAAGGGATTTTCCACGCAAAAACTCTCCGCCGCATGGCAACCAGCTCCGCACGTCGGTGGGCCTGATTCTCCCGAGAAAACGCCTGAGGGCATCCCTTTCAACGTTGGCGTTTGGGAAGGCCCCGACGGCTCAACCGTTCTAGCTGCCCTTAATCCGATGAGCTACGGCAGCAACGTGGACTACGACGTGAGCAAGACGCCTCCTCCACCTCCGGCGCTCCCGGCGAATGCCCCTGCCAATTTTCGCGTCCGCCCCTTGGAAGACTGGACCAAGCGGATCCAGATCAATGGTGACCTGACCGGTGTCTTTGCTGACTATCACTACGTGGGGACTGGAGACACGGGCGGATCGCCCACGGAAAACTCGGTCAAGCTCATGGAAGCGATCGAGACGAAGAGCACAACGGTGATTCCGCCCATGCGCTTCAACTTCTTCGGGCGCGGGCAGCAGGAGGAACCTCCGTCACCTCCGCCAGCCCCGGTGAAGGTCGGTGATGGCCCCGTCCACGTCACGTGGTCCAATGCGGACCAGATGTTTCTGGACATCCTGAAGTGTTGCAAGACCGATCGCATGCCTAGCTACAAAGGCGATCTGGAGCTCATCAATCACTCCGCTGGCTCGCTTACCTCGCAGGCGTATCACAAGCGCTGGAATCGCAAAAACGAGCTTCTTGCCGCGGCGGCGGAGGAAGGCTCAGTGGCCGCCGATTGGCTGGGCGGCCGACGGTATCCCCAAAAGCGTCTCACCGACGCGTGGACACTGGTTATGGGCGGGCACTTCCACGACAACATGGCCGGCACTTCCACACCGAAGGCTTACGAGTTCACCTGGAATGATGACGTCATCGCCATGAATCAGTTCGCGGGCGTGTTGACCAGCGCTACCGCAGCGGTCGTATCCGGCATGGACACGCAAGGCAGCGGCACGGCAATCGTGGTGTACAACCCGCTGAATGTGGCGCGCGATGACGTGGTTGAGGCGGTGATTGCAGGCGCACCGCAGACAGTACGTGTCATCGGACCTGACGGTAAGGAAGTTCCAGCGCAGGCGGAAGCTGGCGGCAAGGTATTGTTTGTCGCCCGAGCGCCTTCAGTGGGTTACGCGGTATATGACCTACAGCCTGGGGCCTCGTCCGCCGCTTCAGAATTGCACGTCAGCGAGTCATCACTTGAGAACGCCCGCTACCGCGTGCAACTGGATCAAAACGGCGACGTTTCCAGCATCTTCGACAAAAGGCTGAACCGGGAGCTGCTCTCGGGACCGATTCGTTTGGCTATCTCGACCGATAATCCGAAACAATGGCCCGCCTGGAACATGGATTTTGAGGATGAGCAGCGCGCGCCACGCTCCTATGTTTCCGGTCCGGCGAAGGTGCGAGTGGCCGAAAATGGCCCTGCGCGCGTAGCGCTGGAAGTGACGCGCGACACCGAAGATTCGCATTTCGCGCAGACCATTCGTCTTTCCGCAGGGGACGCAGGAAATCGCGTCGAATTTGCCAACGCCATTGATTGGAAGACGAAGGAAGCTAACCTGAAGGCCGCGTTTCCATTGGCCGCCAACAACAGGATGGCGACGTACAACTGGGACATCGGAACGATCCAGCGTCCGAATGCGGACGAACGGCAGTTTGAAGTCGCCTCACATCAGTGGATTGATCTGACCGATCAAAGCGGCGCTTTCGGTGTCACCATTCTCACCGATTGCAAAAACGCTTCCGATAAGCCCAATGACAACACCTTGCGGCTTACCCTGGTGCGCACGCCGGGGACTCGTGGCGGATATCCCGACCAGGGCTCCCAGGATTTGGGACACCACGAGTTCGTCTTTGGCATTGCGGGACACGCGGGCGACTGGCGCGAAGGACAGACGGACTGGCAGGCCTACCGGCTGAACCAGCCGCTTATACCGTTCGAGAGCGGCAAACACGAGGGCAGGATGGGCAAGCAGTTTTCGTTGCTGAAGCTTAGCAGTGATCGCGTGCGCGTGCTCGCGCTGAAGAAAGCTGAACTCAGCGATGAGGTTATCGTGCGCGTCGTGGAACTCGACGGCAAACCGCAGCCCAGGGTCGCGATCAGCTTCCCCAGCCCGGTCTCGTCAGCTCGCGAGGTGAACGGCCAGGAGCAGCCGGTCGGCAGTGCTACCGTGCACAACGCGCTTATTACCTCGCTCGGAGCATACCAGCCGCGGACATTTGCCCTCAAGCTGGGGGCTGCACCGGCCAGGCTGACGGCTCCGCGCTCGCAGCCGATTGCGTTGCCATACGATTTGGCGGCAGCGACGACAGACGGTCATCCTGCGGAAGGCAGCTTTGACATTCTGCCCAACAATCCTTCAACGACGCAGGGCCGTGCACTGCCCGCGGAGGCGTTGCCGCGCGACATCGAGGTTGCGGGCATTCACTTCGCTCTAGCCCCGGGAGGAAATGGCCGGCCCAACGCTCTTTTGGCGAAGGGGCAGACCATCAAGCTGCCGCAGCAACACTTCAACCGCGCTTACGTTCTAGCGGCGGCCGTCGGCGACCAGGTGGGGACGTTCCGCGCGGGTGACCAGCCAGTTCAGCTCAACATACAGAATTGGACGGGCTTTATCGGCCAGTGGGACGACCGCACTTGGAATACGCGGCAAGAACCTGTGCAGCCGCGGCCCGCACAGACCTTGCCCCCGAACGCCCCGCGTGTCCGCACCGTGGAGGAGTTTTCAGGAACGCTGATTCCGGGCTTCATCAAGCGCGCGGATGTGGCGTGGTACAGCTCGCATCGCCACGCGCCGGATGGATCCAACGAGCCGTACGCCTACGCCTATCTCTTTGCCTATCCGATCGATCTGCCTGCCGGTGCAACCACGTTAACTCTGCCGGACAACGATCGCATTCGCATTCTAGCCATTAGCGTGGCTGACGAGGCTGGCCGGGTAAGTCCGGCGCAGCCGTTGTATGACACATTGGAGCGGACGGGCAGCGAAACCGCGCGCCTCGGCGCTGCCGGGAATGCGAAGCTCGCGAACAATTAGCGGCGAGCTGAGATTGCTGTCACTTGGGAAAGAATCATGCGCTTGGATTCCATGACTCCTTTCTCAGATGCGTATATAGGTGATCTCAGGCCTGCCATCGAAGAACTTGTGTCCAATCGTGGCAGCAATGAGACAAATAGGTCACCGACATAGGGTGATCCGATTGCCAGACCGTTACTACGACGTTTTGATTTTTTGGGCGGCAGCGTCCCACACGACCGCACTCCTCTGGAAGTAAGACTCATTAGCCATGTGGCAGGCTAGCGCGGCATGATGGCCGAATACCACATCCTCGACAACCGGCTGGCGCGTGCGCACGGAATGAAAGAAATTCCATAGGTGCGGTTTGAGCTCGCCAGAGGAAACGGAACTGTAGCTGAAGCCCTCCGAAACCGGTTCTTTGCCCGGCGATACGTCATTCTGCTCATGCCATTTCTTGACATATTCCTCTCGCAATTCCTTGGGGAAGCTTTGGGCGTAATAGCTTGGAGAATTGTCCCTACCGCTTTGCGGAAGATAGTTGATGGTGTGGCCTGTAACTTCCAGGATGCCTTTCGAACCCAAAAAACGGTAGCCATCGTGCGTTTCGGTGCCGAGGTTCAGCCGAACGTACACGGCATACGCGTCATAATCGAACAGCGCGGCGTGAACATCCGGCATGTTGCGCCCGTCCTTCCAGCGCAGAATCCCTCCCGTTGCTAGAGCGCGCTTGGGAGCCTGGTTCAAGCCGAGCATGAAAAGCATGCCGCTAATCAAGTGGACCATAAGGTCGCCGGCGACACCGGTACCGTATTCCTTCCAGCAGCGCCAGCGCGCAAAGATCTTGGGGTCGAATGAACGCTTGGCCACGTCGCCCTGCCAGGTATCCCAATCGACAGTTTGGGGGGAAATATCGGGGGGCAAAGGATACTGCCACGCTCCGTCGGGACTGTTTCGCCCCTGCGCGACCTCGACCATCATCAATTCACCGATGATGTTTTTTTCAAGGAGTTCTTTGGCCTTCGCGTATAGAACCGAACTAACTCCTTGGGAGCCGATTTGCACGATGCGGCCACTGGATTTGGCGGCTTTGACCATTTCCACTCCGTCAGCCGCGGAATGCGACATGGGCTTCTCACAGTAGATGTCTTTTCCAGCGAGAACAGTATCGACAACGATTTTCTTGTGCCAATGATCAGGCACAGCCGCGATTATGCAGTCGATTTCCTTGTTGTTCAGGAGTTCCTGGTACCGTCTCGTTGTAGGCACGCCGACACCGGCGATTTCCCTGGCCAGGCGATGCCGGCCGTCATAAAGGTCACAGGCCGCCACGCATTCGACTCCCGGCAACTCAATGGAATTCTTGAGCAGGTCGGAACCTTGCATGCCGACGCCGATAATGCCAAATCGTACGCGGTCGCTGGGCACTGCTTCCAGATAGCTGATTGCTTCTAGACGTGAGTCTCCGAGAAGGACGCTGTTTGCGGCAGAGATAGCCGCGGCCGTAGCTGCACTGTGTTGGAGGAATTTACGCCGAGAGAGGTCTTTTGGCATTGTCTGCTCCTTGCTCCGGAATTGATACCAGAAAAGCCATGGCGAAAGTGCTGGACTTTAGAACCGTATGTTCCACGAGCAATGTCCAATTGCAAACCGAAAAAGTGAATCCGTTGCTTAGCAGGAAATTCGACTGTCGTTGACATATTAACCGCTGCCGGGCAGACCGAGAGAAATCCGGTGTCTAAGCAAGGAAGACAATAATCGCGGGGTACCAACGGCGGTGTATTGCCCGACGAAGGACAGCGCGCCCGTCTCCCGGTTAATTCTGTAACTCGTGATGCCATCCGCTCTCTGGTTACAAGAGTAGAGGTAGTTCCCCGTGGGAGCGATATTAAAGCTGCGCGGATAATCGCCTCGGGTCCATTCCTCTCCGACAAAGGTAAGTATTCCGCCCTCACCGATCGCGAACCAAGCGATGCTGTCGTGCAGCCGGTTCGCGGCATAAAGAAATCTTGCGTCCGCAGAGATCATAACTTCCGACGTAAAATTGGTAACCGGACTCCAGTCATCAGCGAACCGGTCTATTTCTTGGTTTGATTTTCCAGCCTTTTGATTAGGCGTTCCCCGGGAGTGTTGAATCCCGTGAGTAGGCCGCCCCAGCGATGGGAGTCGCTCCAAAGAGTGTCGCCAGTTTTGGGGTCAAGCACAGTCAGAAATACGTAGCGAACTGGAGCCTGCCGGTTGTAATTGGGAACGCGGTCCTCGTCGATGTGACCGTTCTCCACTGTGCCGGTCTGCCCTCCCGATGCGATGATGTAGCCACCGTTATAGGGGTCAGCGGAAAGAATGAAAATAAGGTCAGCCTGCTTTCGGTCTTTCACAATTTGAAATCTTCCCCACCTCTTGAGTTGAGCCAATGCCTTGTTTCCCACAGCGTCCACGCCAGTCTTATCTTCGAAGTAGACGGACTTGGCCGATTGAATTCTCGCCGATCGTGCTAGCTGTTTTTGGGGTTGAGCCGCACTCGGAGCTATCGTACTGGCAAGAGCAGCAAGTACGGGGAGGTGTGAAAAGAAACGCATTCGAGCCCTCCGGAAGACCTGAAGAAAGACTATCTCCATCGTCAATGGTAATTCAATTAAGAAACGGACAGAAGCGGCTCGGCTCAAACGCACGAAACCCACAGGGAGGCAGAAACCCGGCGAACAGACACTGGAACGGTTGGCACAGCCTTAGAATCCCGCCGGCGAGTTGCCGCCGGGCACTATAGACGAGGAAAAAGCGAAAGGCAAAGCTTCGAAACTCGTATCCTTAAATATTTGTACGTCCGAGATGATACATCCAGTCGCCCCGAAAACGCAGTACAGGTGTAGAATCAACCGCTAGATGCCCAAATGTTCGTGCAGGCGGTGTCATGGCGAGTAACGGCATCGGGCCGTAGCTGTTTTTCTGTGGAGTCGCAATTCACATGCGTCTATGGCAAAGGTTCCTCCTTCTGTTCTGTATTGCATTGTGCGGCACCGTCGTGGCAGGTCAAGAAAATCCCACTGTTTCAAAACCAGAAATTACTTACAACAAAGACGTGGCGCCCCTGCTGCAAAAGCACTGCGCAGTCTGTCATCGGCCGAACGACATTGCTCCCATGTCGCTGATGACCTATGAGGAAGTGCTGCCGTTTGCTCGGATCATGCGGGAGAGCGTGGTTCAGCGCAAGATGCCCCCGTGGCATGCCGATCCCGGGTTCGGCGAGTTCAGCAATGACGCTCGCTTGACCGATGAGGAAATCGCGATCATAGACGCCTGGGTAAAAGGCGGAACAAAAAGAGGCGAGCCCGAAGCTTCCTCAGCCGACCCAGTGCTCGCTCAAGGCTGGCATATCAAGCCGGACGTTGTGCTGACCGTTCCGGAATTCCTGGTCCCCAAAACTGCCCAAGACGACTACGAATACGTCTACGTCCCCACAAATTTCACGGAAGACAAATGGATACAGGCCGCCGAGGTGCTTCCCGGTGATCGTCGTGTGGTTCATCACGCCACTGTGTCGGTGATCAATCAGTCCGAAGTAGCGAAGCATCTGGAAAAGCACGCCAAGACCGACGAAGGTGAAGACCAATATCATTACCGCACCGGAAAAGTGCTGCACCTCCGCCCCGATGCGCCGGTCATTGATGATGGGTGCGCAGCCCCGAATGGGGGCGGCGTTCCCGGCGAGTCTTCTGGCTACGTGAATATCGTGCCGGCGATCTATCTTCCGGGGCATTTGGCGGAGACGCGGCCTCCCGGCTATGCGCTGCGAATCCCAGCGGGCGGCTATCTGCAATTTCAGATTCACTACAGCAATCATCATGGGCTGGATGTAAAGGATCGCACTAGCATCGGCTTGGTATTCGCTCGGGAACCCGTCCAGCATGAGATTGGGCAGTACGAAATTTGGAACAACATGTTTCTCATCCCTT
>MNIJ01000174.1 GCA_001919715.1 Acidobacteria bacterium 13_1_20CM_58_21 | reverse complement strand
AACTGCTGGGCTTCCCGGGTGGTCTCCTGGCGCTGATTGTTCTGCAAGTAATGAAACACCAGGCGCACCGGCTGCAGCTCCAAAATCTCCTTCACGGCCAGCGCGTACAAACTCAGTTGCAAATCCTTCTTGGCGTCCACATCCTTCTTGGGCCGCCCCGTCTTGTAGTCCACAATTTCCACCGCCCGATGGTTACCCAGTGAATTGATCTGGTCGATCCGCCCCTTGATGATGACATTGTTCTCCAGCGGTAATTCAAACGCCTTCTCCTGTTCCAAGACCTGCGGCGCTTCCGCCATCATGCCCTGGTGAAACACCCGCAATTGCTCCAGCCCGTCCTTCTTGTATTCTCCTTCCTGATAATCGTCTTGAAATCCCTTCGAATTCCATTCCGTCTCAAAAACCCTCCGCAGTTCGTCAAACGGCAGCTTCGCGCCCTTGCGCAGTTGATCTACAAATCGTTTGATGGTCGTGTGCATCACCGCCCCGAAACTGATCGCTGCCTTCGGCCCTTCCCGCAGCGACCACAAATACGCGAACAAATACCGCTGCGGGCAGGTGCGGTAACCGTTCACCGCGGATGGGCTGAGGGTCAGGGGCTCTGCGGCCGGTGGATGAAACTCCTCCGCCCAATCGGCAATGCGCGAAAAAATCTTTGCCGGCTCGGTCGTGGCGGGGAAGAGCAACGCATCTTGCGAACCGCTTTCCCGCGCCCGATCCTCTGTTCCCGCGGAAAGCGGTTTCGGCATCATCGGACGCACGTCTTGCCGCTTTACCGTCGGTTCCATCAGGATGTCTTCGATGAATACCGGCACTTTCCCCTTTTTCTCCGTTACTGTCGTGATCGTCAGCCGTTCTTCGGCGCGCGTCAGCGCCACGTAAAACAGCCGCCGCTCTTCCTGAATATGAAACTGCTCGGCGGGGCCACCCTCTTTCATAAGCTCCACTGGGAATTCGAACACCCGCGATCTCTCGGTGGCCGGGAAGGCGCGATTGTTCACGCGCAGCAGAAACACGTGCGGAAACTCCAACCCCTTCGCCCCATGCACGGTCATCAACTGCACCGCGTCTCCCGGCGGGTCCTCTTCGAGGCTCACCGCTCCGCCGGCCTGTGTGTAGTAGTCCAGATACTCTATAAACTCCGGCAGTCCGCGCGTTTCGCTCTTCGGTTCCCACTCCTTCATGAATTCTGCCAGTCGCGTCACGTATTTTCGGTCGTGTTCCTTCGCGCGCTGCGCTACCTCCAGCCACTCCGTCAGGCTGCCCAGAATCTTCCGCGCGGTCGACCGCTTGAGTGTTTTTCTCTGCGACGAAACAAACTCCACCAGTTGCCCGAGCGCCGCTGGCGACTGGTCGAAGGCCAATTGCCCCTGGGGCAGTTGCAAGATGTCGTAGATCGACCGTTTGTCTTTTCGCGCACGCTCTACCAGGCGCACCAAATCCGCCGCCACAAGGTGCCACGCCGGCGCCCCCAACACCCGTGCGCAAGCAATGTCGTCGTACGGCGTGGCGATCAGCCGCAGGTACGCCAGCACGTCCTTCACCACGGGGTGTTCAAGAATGGAGAGTTTCGTGATCACAAACGGAATCTTTCGCCGTGATAACTCTTCCACCAGATGATCGCGATGCGCGTGCTGGCGGTACAGTACTGCAAAATCCTTCCAGCGCCGCCCCGCTCCATGAATGCGCTCGAGTTCGGCCGCCACCCATCGCGATTCTTGTTCTGGTGTTGCCAACTCGACGATGCGAATCTTTTCGCCCGCGGGCCGGTTAGGGGACAGGACTTTCTTTGGAAAGTCGGCGCTCACCGCATTCTGCGCGATCACTTGCATCGCAACGCGCAGAATATTCGGTGTCGAGCGATAGTTCTCCGTCAATGTCACGCGAAACGGTGTCGAGTCTTGGCCTTGCTTCCATCCCGCAAACCGCTCCAAGAATAATTTAAAACTCCCGAAGGAAGCCCCGCGGAAGCGGTAAATCGCTTGGTCGTCGTCGCCGACCGCCACGATATTCCTCGTAGGCGTAGCCAGGAGCTCCAGCAACCGGAGCTGCGCGATGTTGGTATCCTGAAATTCATCCACCAAGATGTAGCGGTATCTTTTTTGCAGCGTCTCGCGCAGCTCCCGGTCCCGCTCCAGCAGCCCAACCGCCCCGGTGATTAGCGAGCCGAAGGAAACCCGCTTCTTCTCGGCGAGGAGCTCTTCGCTGGCCCGGTAGGCCCGCGCAAGTTCCTGTTGTAATGCAACCGTTTCCAGGTGTTCCGCGAGTGTGTCTTGGTCGAGCGTTTCCCGCGCTGCTTCAAGCCTCTCCGCCAGTCCGTCCGCATAGCGCTGATAGTCTTCGCAGGTCACCAGTTCGTCCTGGCATCGAGAAAAGAATTCCACGAAATCGTTCAGGAATTGGCCGGGATCCGCCAGTCTCCTGTATTTCTCCAGACGTAACCGCCGCAGATTCCGACGAAGCAGAATCCAGTGGTCGAACTTGTCCAGCATCACGCGTTGCGGGTCGGCTTCCACCAGCAGTGTCTCGCAAAAGGAATGAAACGTCGCCAGGGTCACCGCTTTGCCGCGCTCACCGGTGGCCTTCACCACGCGAGCTTTCATCTCACCGGCCGCTTTCTTGGTGAACGTCAGGCCGAGAATATTTTCGCCGGAAAGTGTGTCATCCGATTGCAGGAGATGCCGGATGCGTTCGGTGATGACGCGTGTTTTTCCGGTACCCGCCCCGGCAATAACCAGCAGTGGTCCTTGGCCGTGGGTGACGGCGCGCTCCTGCGCTTCGTTGAGCTTCAGGCCGCTCTCACCGAGCGGCTCCATCTCAAACAGCGTCGCCATTATTCAAGAAGGGTATCGGATTTTTCGTGGCAGGGGAAACGGACGCTAACGCTGCGAAGGCTCGCCGGAAGCTACCCTGCTGTTGAACTGGCCTGACTTTTTTTTCGGGATCGTAAGGGTTTGCCATCGGCTATCCGCCAAATGCTTCGCCAGAAAGACGATTTGCCCAACGTGGTAGGAATAGTGTGCGATCTGGCGATTGATGGCTTGCATCACCGAGTGCGGTTCCGTGCGAATGGTTATCTTTCGAACTGAGTCTTCATCACCGAGCGGGGCAAGCGCGCCGAAAACATATCTCCAGCCGCGCTCCCACATTTCCAGCAATTCCGCGCGCGTTCTTGGGGGATCTTCAAATTCGGTGTCTCGGTTTCGGTCGGGCTTTTCGCCGTCGGTAGTTAGAAAATCGGTCCAGCGGGAGCGCATGTTTCCGGCCATGTGTTTCACGATGATGGCGATCGAATTAGACTCGGCATCGAGGGTCGTCGAGAGCGCTTCGTCGGGACATTGAGCGATGGCCCGCTCGCCCAGTTTCTTGTAATAGGAAAAAACATCCATGGAATCTTTCAAGTAAGAGGTGGTAAATTGGTGCGCCATACCGCCATTCTGTCCCTTCTCTGCGGGCTGTTCAAGCCCCTCGGCGAAGTCTCACTACGGCGAGGCAAATCCGGGGTGACCAATTGCAGCCTCAGCAAGACCGGGCCAAAGAGCGGGGGAGGCGCGGTGAAAGAAGTTCTTGACAATTCGCTTTTTGTTCGCCTAGTATCGGTGCGCCCCCATCTCGAATTCCGCAAGGGAGGAAGTCATGACCATTGGACAGATGATGCTTGGTGAGTTCGACCAAGAGATGCAGAACACGCGCAAGACCCTCGAACGATGTCCCGACGAGAAGTGGAATTGGAAACCTCATGAGAAATCCGGCACGGTTGGATGGCTCGCGGGCCACATCGCGACTATGCCCGGCTGGGTGGCGATGACCATCAACACCGAAGAATTGGATTACGCCCCGGTGGACGGCCCAAGCTACCAGCCTCCCAAGATTGAGAACAAGAGAGCGCTGCTCACTGAATTGGACAAGAACGTCGCGGAAGCACGTGCCGCGCTGGCGAGCGTGAGCGACGCGGAAATGATGAAGGGGTGGAAGCTGCTGGCCGGCGGCAAAGAGATTTTCACCATGCCGCGCGTGGCTTGCATTCGGGGGATGGTGATGAACCATATTATTCATCATCGCGCGCAGCTGACGGTGTATTACCGTTTGCTGGGTGTCCCGGTGCCGGGGCTCTACGGTCCGAGCGCGGACGAAGGGCAGCCGGGGGCAGCGGAAGCCGCCGCGAATTAAGATCGCCCGCTTGGGGGCGGAGAGCGCTCCGCCCCCAGGGTTTTTCCCGCCGGAGCCTCCTTCCTTGCATCGCGTTATAATGAAGTACCTGGTTCTTCCGGAGGCTTTCCATGAGTACCGAAACTCCCGTCATTCTCTCCGCTGTCCGCACACCGATCGGAAAATTTCAAGGTGGTCTTGCCGGGTTTTCGGCGCCCGAACTTGGCGGCAAAGCTGTTGCTGAAGCGATTCGCCGCGCCGGCCTCGAAGCCAAGCAAATTGATGAAGCCATTCTCGGCAACGTGGTCCAGGCGGGGCTGGGACAGAATCCTGCGCGGCAAGCGGCGCTGAAGGGTGGCTGTGATGCCCGCGTTGCGGCCATGACCATCAACAAAGTCTGCGGTTCCGGACTGAAAGCCGTAGCTCTCGCCGCGCAGGCGGTGCAACTTGGCGAATCGGAAATAGTTGTCGCTGGGGGGATGGAATCCATGTCCAACTGCCCTTATCTGCTGCCGCAAGCACGAACCGGCTACCGCATCGGCGATGGGAAGCTTGTCGATTCGATGATCGCCGATGGCTTGTGGGACGCTTACGAGAATTTTCATATGGGTATGACCGGGGAACTGGTCGCCGACAAATACGGCGTTACTCGCCAGGAGCAGGATAAGTTCGCGTTCGAAAGCCACCAGAAGGCGGTACGTGCGCGGAAATCGTGCTTTTTTGAAGCGCAGATTCTGCCGATCGAAGTTCCGCAGAAGAAGGGCGATCCGATGGTCATGCGGTACGACGAATCGCCGCGAGAAGACACAACCCTTGAAGCGCTCGCGAAATTGAAGCCCGCGTTCAAGAAAGACGGCACCGTGACAGCGGGCAACGCTCCCGGCACAAATGATGGGGCGGCGGCAGTCGTGGTTACCAGCGAGCGCCATGCGTCTCGGCTGGGCAAGCAGCCGATTGCGCGGATTGTCGCACAAGCCGTGAGTGGCGTTGAGCCGAAGTGGGTGATGATGGCGCCGGTCGAGGCCGTGGAAAAACTTCTCGCCAAGACCGGTTGGGACCGCGTCAAGGATCTCGATCTCGTTGAACTCAATGAAGCCTTTGCGGTCGCTGCCATCGCCGTGACGCGGCAGCTCAAGCTCAATCCCGAGAAAGTCAACGTCAACGGCGGGGCGGTGGCGCTCGGCCATCCCATCGGAGCAAGTGGCGCGCGCATCCTGGTTACGCTGCTATACGAATTGCAGCGCCGCAACTTGAAGCGCGGCGTTGCCGCCCTCTGCCTCGGCGGAGGGAATGCGGTGGCCCTCGCGGTCGAGCGGTATTAGCATTCCGGAGTGCGAAGAATTAGTGCATGAGGGTGCTCTGACTGGCAACACATTTCCATTTGCCGCTCTGCCTGATCCAAGTGTCAGTGAAGCGCGCACGTCTGATGTACGGTTTTCCTTTCGCGGTCCCCGTTTCCCGGTAGATTCCCGAGACGATGCCCGTAGCGCCGTACACGTAGGCTTTCATCCCCTCGTCGCGAATATGATCGGGTTTTGAAACGGGGCTAGCCACTGACCGCAGGTATTCCCCCTTGTTCATGAGTGAACCGTCATAGTCCACATAAACGAGAGTGTCCTCGAAAAGAGGAGCGAGGGCTGAGGGGTCGCGCCCTGTTTCGGCCTGGTTCCAGGCGCGCTCGAGCTGGATCAGCTGGGTTTCCTCGATGCTCGCATTTGAGCGTTCCTGACTCAGCACGCCAAACGCAAGTCCCGTGATGGCCAGAAAGAGTGCGCCAATTTTTTTCATGAGAACTTTCCTCCGCGAGGAAGGCGGATTGGTCGGTCCACCGGGCGGGAACAGAGGGAAGTGAGGAACGCGTAACTCATTTACCGCTACGAACAACAGACCGCGCCCGGTTCTCTTTCTATTCTCTCGCCTACCATATCGTGAGTGAGGATAACACCGTTCGAATTCCAGGGAGAACCGTTGGACCTCGCCGTGTTCGTTATATCACTAGAGTGAGCTCTGGGCTGAAACTTCCACTGTGCTCGGAGGTGCCTTCAGGTCATTTCCGCAGTAGGGGCAGAACTTGTCGGTTTCGGCGAGTTCGCGCTTGCATTGCGGGCATGAGGGATGCAGGTTGCATTTGCAGTTGGGGCAGAAGTTGAAACGGGCGCCAACGCTGTTTCCGCATTGCGGGCAGGGGTAGGGCATTGGTTCCCGCATCAGGAAGTAAATCACGAAACCAATGAAGCCCCACGCGGGAAGAAGGATAATCACTAGAATGGTCCACAAAGCGGCGCTCATTCCGCGGCGCGAGGCATCGCGATTCACGTAGGCGACCATGAAAATCATCAGCGCCATCATCAGAGAGACGGCGGTCACAATTCCGGCCATCGCCAATGAAGCGAGCGCCGGGTTATCCCGCAACTCCCACGGAAACATGTTGTTTCCGTTGGGGTTGTGCGCCTGCGCCAGATTCACGGTAATGGCGATCACCAGAGCGATTACGTAAAGCACCGCCACCAGCGCCATCAGCCAGCGGGGAATGATTCGAAACTCCTCCCAGAACCGGAGGTTTTCCTTTTTTCGGCGCAAGCGAATGAGCCGTTTCCGCTCATAAAAGGAATCACTTACGCGTTGTGGATAATCCGTCATACCGTTCCTCTCTCCATCGGCCCCCACTATCTGTCTGGCCGCATCCAAGCCGGTTCGTCGTCCAGGCGCACCCTCTCCATCAGCAAGACGGCCACAACGAACAGCGCCGGAAGGGTCCACCACAAGCCAAAAGCCAGTTCCCACACCAGCTTGGGCGCGCCCGTGTGTTGGCCAAACCATTGGAACAAGCTCCAGACATACGGCGCGCTGGCCACGCCGAAGATCCAAGAAACGGCGCAGGTCAGCCACAGCGCGCGGCGCTTGGGCTCACGCTCGCGCAGTTCCTGGGCGCGAAGGCGCACCCGGAATTGTGTGCGGCTGGCGAGCCCGCTGGGGAATGGAATTGCCGCTGCGCGCATCGAGCGCAACGCTTGATCTGTTTGGCGTGCCAGATCGGTACACGCCGCGCACTCTTGCAAATGCGCGGCAAGCCATTCGCGTTCGGCTTGTGAGATGCCTTCGACGCGCTCCTGCGCGATCAATTGCTCGGCGCGAGCATGTCTTCCCTGGTTCATGCGGGGCCCTGCTGGAGCGCTCCGCGAAGTGCCTGGAGGCCGCGGTACAGGCGCGACTTCACCGTGGAAAGCGGAATGCCGAGCACTCCGGCCATCTCATCGATCTGTAATTCTTCCTGGAAACGCAGGACCAGCACCTCGCGATAGATCGCCGGGATTTTCTGCAGAGATGTGTGAACGATTTCTTCGTTCTCCTGGCTGAGGACCTGGTGCAGCGGAGAGACTGCATTTTCGTTCACCAGTTGCAGCGGATGCTCCCGCTCGGGATCGGTCAGTGTGTCGAGGCTCTGGGGTTTCTTGGAGCGGTGCCAGTCGATCACCAAGTGGCGCGCGATGGCGAAGAGCCAGACTTCGAATTTCGACTTGCCATCGTACTGGTGGCCGCGCTCGAGAACGCGGATCCATGTCTCTTGAAAAAAATCCTCGGCGCGTTCTTTGTTCCCTGTGACGTAGAGCAGGTAGCGGAACAGGCGAAATTGATACTGCTCGATCAGGCGGTCGAGCAGATCCGGGTCGCGCCTCCGTAAACCTGGCGCGATGCTTTTTGCCTCATCGCTCATCAGCGTGGCGAAGAACAGGGTTGGCCCCGGCGTGGCTCGGGTGGTATAGACGCTGGGCCGGTGTGGCGCGAAGCATGAAATCGTGGCGCTCATTCTAACTGGTATACGGACCAGAGTGCGGAAAAGACGCATGCCAGAACGGGACGACCAAGTTCAAGAAAGCCAACGACTTAGAGACGCACACGTTGTAGTAGACTAGGCGAGCGATGCCGTTGATTTCGGCTGCCGGGTTAGAGGGATTTTTTGGTTGCGCCGCCTCCGACGCGCCCCAGCCGAAGTACACGGTCGACGGGAGGGAAGTCATGTCATCAAAACCACTGCGGCAAGGTTCGTTCGTGATGCTGTGGGCTGGCGAGAATCCCGCGGTGCACGCCGATTTGCTTGAAGAACTCCAAGCGGCCGGGATTCCGTTTGCCGACAAGTCGCTCGGCGATGATGAGGTCGCTCCGACGGCTGATCCTCTCCCCATTGACTGGAAGCCGCGGTTCGGATTCGAAGTGACCGTGCTTTCGACTGATCTTGCGGCCGCCAAAGAGGTGTTGGAAAAGCTCTTGGATGAAGAGCCTGCCGATGTAGAAATTCCTGCGCGGGACGACGTGGCCGCAGCGGAGCGGCCGCTCTTGGAGGCCACTGAAACGCATCCCGCGGTGGAAATTTGGAATGGCAACGACGACCGGATGTCGCAATTTCTTACCTCCGCGATGCAGGAAAATGAAATCCCCATGCACCTTGAAAATCCAGGGGAGCAAACGCGAATTTTCGTTTCCGCGGCGAATGAAAAGCGGGCGCGGGAAATCGTGCGGGAAATTGTGGAAGGCGCCCCGCCGGAATAGGTTAATCTCCGTGGCTCATTCGAAACAAGCAGCGCTCGGCTTTCGCGTGCATTCGGGCTGGGCCGCGCTTGTGGCGGTGCGTTTGGAAAAGAGCGCGCCGGTTGTTCTGGTACGCCAGCGCGCTCACCTCGTGGAAACTTTCACATATGAATTTCGCCAGCCGTTTCACACCGCGGGAAAAATGCCGATCAGTCAAGCCCGCGATTTCATCGAACGAGTGCGGGACAAAGCACAGCGACTGGCTCATCGCGCTATTCACGAACTGCAAAGCGATTTGCAAAAACAGGGCATGGCCCTGAAGAGCTGCGGACTTCTGCTGGCGTCAGGAAAAGCGCTTCCTAACCTGGAAAAAATCATTGCCTCTCACGCTTTGATTCACACCGCCGATGGCGAGCTTTTCCGCGAAGCGCTGCTCCACGCCAGCCGGCGCTGTGGCCTCCAAGCGACGGCCATCAAGGAGCGCGAGCTTCTGGAGCAAGCAGTGCAGGCATTCCATCTCAAACCTGCTGAACTCATGCGCCGTGTAACCGAACTTGGCCGCGCCCTCGGAGCTCCGTGGTCCAAGGACGAAAAACTCGCCACGCTTGCCGCCTGGCTGGCCTTGCGCGCCTCGCTGAAAGGCGGCGGCAGAACACTCTCGGGAGGCGCCGCCTGACTCTGGTGGTTGCTGGAAGATGAGTGGGATTATTGAAACAGAAGGCACCAGAAAAGGGGAGTGGGTCCGGCAATCCGGAGGGCCGCGCTTTGGTTCTGGAGCCCGTCACTCAGCAATGGACGCCCATGGACGTGACCAATTCCCTAAAATGCAAACAAGTCACTATCAACCGTCTAGCGGGCCGAGTGTTCTCCTGGACCTGATATTCGTCCGCTTGACCTTGTTTTAGGCGACGTGCATCCTTGGCTTTCTCTACTTCCATGGAGTGGTCCGTTTCGGGGGCTTCATCCGTGTCAATCGACTCGATAAAAACGGTTGCGGTGCTGGGCGCGGGGACCATGGGGAACGGGATTGCCCATGTGTTTGCGCGGTCGGGATACCGGGTGATTTTGCGCGACGTGGAGCAGCGATTTCTTGACCGCGGGATGGAAACGATTGGTAAGAATCTCGACCGCGAGATCAAGAAGGGGAAGATTAGGGAGGCGGAGAAGGGAACGGTTCTTGGCCTGTTGCAGCCGGTGACGGAGATGGCTGCCATTGCGGCGGCGGATTTCGTGGTCGAAGCGGTGCCAGAAAAAATCGAGTCGAAGCGCGCTGTGCTTGGCGAAGCGGACAGGATTCTGCGGCCTGAAGCCATCATTGCGAGCAACACGTCGTCGATTTCCATGACCACGCTGGCGGCGTTGACGAAGCGGCCCGACCGTTTTGTGGGGATGCACTTCATGAATCCGGTGCCGGTGATGGTGCTGGTGGAAGTGATTCGGGCGCTCGAGACCAGCGATGCCACGTTCGAAACAACCATGAAGCTGGCGGTGAAGCTGGAGAAGAAGCCGGTGGCGGTGAACGACTCGCCGGGTTTCGTTTCGAATCGCGTGCTGATGCCGCTGATCAATGAAGCGGCTTATTGCGTGATGGAAGGCGTGGCGACTGCGGAAGCCGTGGACGCGGTCATGAAGCTGGGCATGAACCATCCTATGGGTCCGCTGGAACTTGCCGATTTCATAGGTCTCGATGTCTGCGTTGACATTATGAACGTACTGCTGGAGGGCCTGGGTGACCCAAAGTATCGCGTCTGCCCATTGCTGAAGAAATACGTGGCGGGGGGCTGGCTTGGGCGTAAGTCCGGCCGCGGCTTTTACGACTACCCCTCGTGAAGGGGTATACCCACCATGGGCGAATCTAAGGCGAAAAAACTGTTTGCTTTTTGTTCGCCTTGATGATACTTTGCTCCTCGCCGTTTTCAACAGGTGCACCATGCGCGGTTTTTCGAAAGTGTTCTAAGCTGTCTGGAACGTGAGAGACTCGAACAGGAACTCGCCAACCTCCCGGTTGCGGCAACTGACCGACCGGAAACGGGATGGCGTTGGACGAAGGCGAGCAAACGGCTCAGGCACGGCACGGAGCACGGTGGTCAGCGGTCAAGTTGTTTTAGGCAGTTGGGGGTCGGCACCATTTGGAGTTGACATCCTTGCGCCGTCATTATCGGATGGCCTCAGGATGACAAATCCCGGTGGCGGATTATAAAGGGCGATGGCGAAGAGATGAATCGAGTGGTTGACTCCACTCTTCGTTACGTCCCGGCACATGGGCAAGGCGCTTTCCCGGCGCAGAACCCAGGCCGTC
This sequence comes from Acidobacteria bacterium 13_1_20CM_58_21, assembly GCA_001919715.1. Lineage (GTDB taxonomy): Bacteria > Acidobacteriota > Terriglobia > Acidiferrales > UBA7541 > Acidiferrum. Next base: position 15,047 of record MNIJ01000174.1, on the reverse strand, counting down.
GGCCCCGCAGGCCCAGTTTCCTACTTTCCTCGAACCGAGGTGTGAAATGGCAGACGACAAAGAAAGATTGCTGGCAGCGGCGATATCGCAGATTGAAAAGGACCACGGTAAAGGCGCGATCATGCGCTTGGGCAACCGGGACGTCCTGGTGCCCGTGAGTGTAATCCCGAGCGGATGCCTCTCGATTGACGCGGCGCTGGGTGTCGGCGGCTTCCCCCGCGGGCGCGTGATCGAGATCTACGGCCCGGAATCGGGCGGCAAGACGACCATGACGTTGCATGTGATCGCCGAGGCGCAGAAGCTCGGCGGGCAAGCGGCGTTCATTGACGCGGAGCACGCGCTTGATCCGGTGTATGCGCGGAAGCTCGGCGTGGACGTCGATAACCTGCTGGTCTCGCAGCCCGACAACGGCGAGCAGGCGCTCGAAATCGCTGAAACGCTGATTCGCTCGGGCGGCGTGGACATCGTCGTCGTGGACTCCGTGGCGGCGCTGGTTCCGAAGGCCGAGCTCGAAGGCGACATGGGCGACCCGCAAATGGGCCTCCAGGCGCGCCTGATGTCGCAAGCGCTGCGCAAACTCACCGGCATCGTTTCGAAATCGCGCACCTGCCTGATTTTCATCAACCAGATCCGCGAGAAAATCGGCGTCATGTTCGGCAACCCGGAGACCACCACGGGCGGCCGCGCGCTAAAATTTTACGCCTCCATGCGCGTGGATATCCGGCGCATTCAGGCCATCAAGGAAGGCGACAAAGTGGTCGGTTCGCGTACGCGCGCGAAAGTAGTGAAGAACAAGGTCGCCGCGCCCTTCCGCGAAGCGGAATTCGACATCCTCTACGGTGAAGGCATCTCGCGCGAAGGCGACCTGATCGATTTGGGCGTTGAAAAAGGCGCGCTCGAAAAGAGCGGCACGTGGATCAGCTTTGGCGGCGAGCGCATGGGCCAGGGCCGCGAGAACGCACGTGTCTTCCTCAGAGAAAACAAGGATATTCGGGACAAACTGGAAAACGTTCTGCGCAAGAAGCTCGAAATCCCGGTGCCGGGCAATTCGCACGCGGCTGGGGCCGGAACGAACGGCCACGCGGCTCCGGCACAATCGGAGAAGCCGCCGGTGAAGGCCTCGGCGGCAACTGCCAGCGCAGACGCCTCCAAGGCCCGCCCCACGCGCTAGCCGTTGGAGTGATGGCTGGGTATCCCCGGGGGACGCCGCTGAGGTGCGGCGCCCCTTGGAAGAAGATCGCTTGCACGACCTGAGTGGTACCCGGCCGTTTCTGGATGCTGCCGGACAACGGCACTTCCACGCGCGCACCGCCACCCTCGCCGGACGAAGGTTCAGGCTCCTGACCTGACGGTCAGCTATTCAAAACAAGGCACATACCCTCGTACTGGGGCTAGTGAGCTATTGCTTACAGGAGGGTGCAAACTCTAAAATGGGTCCCATCCTGAGAGAAGTGGTTTCTCTTTGGTACAGAGACTCCCTGGCTGGCCGCCGCTGAGTTGCATGAAACGCTCGGTATGGTTGATGGCCGGTGGGAGGCAGTCACTACTCTGTAGTCCTTGACAGCTAGCAAGCAGCCGGTAGCGCCAACGAACAGTCCTTGTGAATGTTTGTTGACCCTAGGGCCAGCGTAAGGTAAAACTCTGACCCCAGTAGTTTCTCAGTTAGGGGCAGGCCAGGGTGGATTGACCGGTAATGCGGTCACCCTCAAAAGGTGGAAACGGTGAAGCAGTTCGGAAAAGCCACTCTCGCAATACTACTGTCGGCGGTCTTCGCTTTACCTCTGCCTGCGGCGCCCCGTGCGGGAACGCCGGCAAAGCGCACTCGGAGATATGCTACCCGGTATCGCGGAGTCCCTACGTTTGCGGATTCTTCCAGCACCGACGATGGCGCATACGATGATCCCATGGTTCGCGCGGCTGCCGTCTCCGCTCTCGGCCGTTACAATGGGGCGGTGGTCGCTGTAGATCCGAACACCGGACGCATCCTCACGGTTGTGAATCAAAAAATTGCCTTTGGCCAAGGCTACATTCCTTGCTCCACGATCAAGCCGACCATCGCACTTGCCGCCCTGGAAGAAAACGTCATCACCCGTGACACCATGCTGAAGGTTGGGCGCCGCAAGTACATGAACTTGACGGAAGCGATGGCGCACTCGAATAATGTTTTTTTTGAGCAGCTGGGGTCCCGCATGGGATTCGAGACGGTTTCCAAGTACGGCCGTCTTCTCGGCCTGGGAGAACTTGCTGGGTACAATCTACCTGATGAACATCCGGGTTCGTTTCCGACCGTGCCGCCTGCCTATGGCGGAGTCGCGCGGATGTCCAGTTTTGGCGAAGGGATTCAGGTCACCCCGCTGCAACTCGCGGCGCTCTCTGCGGCGTTTGCCAATGGCGGGACTCTTTACTATTTGCAGTACCCCCACAGCCAGGATGAAGTTGAAAATTTTGCGCCGCGCGTGAAGCGCGAACTGAACATCGGCCCGATTCTCCCAGAGATCCGCGAAGGCCTGCTCGCCGCAGTCCTGTATGGCACCGGCAAGTCCAGTTTCGACCGCGGCGGTGACGAGATGCCCCTTGGCAAAACGGGAACTTGCGACGACCATACGACGCCTTCGAGAATCGGCTGGTTCATCACCTACGCCGACGACGCGCACGCGAAAATCGCATTCGTCGTTCTCCTGCGTGGAAACACCCGCAGCGTGAAGGGTCCTACCGCGGCCGTTGTTGCCGGCCGGATCTACCGAAAGCTCCGGGAACAGAATTATTTTGCGGACTCCGGACACGCCGTGGCCATCAACACAGGCAACTAACTCCACCTAAGTTCTTCCACTACTGTCTTTTTTTGCGCTGCGGAGGATCTCCGTGGCGTTTCCTTTGCGTGCCCAGCATCTTGATAACCTGAAGGTCAAAATCCTTTCCCCCTCCGATGGAGGTCAAAGGATGGCGTCGAGGAGTTGCCGGGATTACCTACCCCGTGCCTGGACCGAAATGGTTGGGGAATTCCGCCGCGATGGTCAGTAAATGATGGGCAGTTTTGAAAAGTCTGAGGCTGTCTCGTTCGTCACTCGGAGAGCGACCAAGGTGCGGTCGTCATGCGGAGCAAGGCCTGCCCCACTGTGGCCGTCCGTGGCCGCCAGGATTTGCTCGGTAATCGCCTGAGCCGAGTCCTGCTGAGAAATAGCGGAGAGAATTTCCTTCAGTCGCTCCGGACCGAACTCTTCCTGAGCCGCATTCTCGGATTCCAAGATGCCATCCGAAGCGAAAAGAACGACGTCTCCCGGCTCCAAGTCGATGGTCGTCTCATCATACTGGGTATCGGGAATGAGGCCGAGCGGCACGCCTTCCAGGCGGATGGCCTGCACCTGACCTTTGCGGACCAGGAGGGGATACGGGCCGCCAGCGTTGGCCAGCGTAAGCTTCCGAGTCGATGCGTCGTAAACGGCGAACAGCATGGCGATGAATCGCGAATCAAGCCGCGCGGCAAGTAGCCGCTGGTTCAGAAGAGCAAGCATGCTGGCCGGCCCCGAGGCGTGGTCGACGACGATTTCTCGAACGGTGCCGATCGCCAGGGAACCATACAGCGCCGCTGCCGTCCCCTTGCCGGAAACATCGCCGACCATGAAGCCCAGACGACCCCGTCCATAGGGCAGAAAGTCGTAGAAGTCTCCGCCTAATTCGCGTGCAGGAACATAACCGGCTGCCAAGTCGAGGCCTGGTACTTCGCGCGCACCGGTCGGAAGGAGCTGCCGCTGGATCTCCCTCGCGGTGTCCAGCTCGCTGCGCATTCGCTGTTCGCTCTCCCGGGCCTCCTGGTAGAGGCGGGCGTTTTCGAGTGCGACCGCGACATACGAGCCAAGCGTGGAAAGCATGCGTTCGTGTTCCAGAGTGAACGCGTGAGGCTCCGAGCTTTCGAGGTCGAGAACTCCGATGAGGCGGTCGCGCAATAGAAGCGGCACAACGAGTTCGGAACGGACCGTAACGCCGCTCTCGCAGCGAATGTACCGCGAATCGTCCGTTACGTCATTGATTCTCAGGACACGCCGCTCGCCCGCGGCAGTTCCAGTGAGCCCTATGTTCAGAGGGACGCGCATACGCAGCGGAAGGGAATCACCGCAGCACATGGCGAAAGCGGTTTCTAAGTGCTGGGTCTGCTCGTTCCAAAGCATGACGCTGAACACGTGATACTTTACGATCTTCTTGATGCGCTCGGCGACGCGGCGAAGGAGCTCTTCACGGTCAAGGATGGAGGTGATTTCGCGGCTGACTTCGTACAGGAGCGTGAGAGTATTGGCCTGTTCCGGGTGAGACAGAAACAGGCTCTGCGGGACGGGGTCAGCGTCACCCCACGGTGCAAAAGATCCGATTTTTGAAAGGTCTTCCATTGGGGGGTGTTCCGCGCCTGGCCTTTATTGGATGTAACAAATCGTTGAAGGTTTCACAATTCAATTTTCAGGAAATGGACAGAATCCCGGAAAGGACATAGGCTGCCAGAGAATCTTAAAGGAGGCGCGCCGTGGCAGAGTGCGTTCATGGAGAGGAAAATCAGCGCTTCGTATGATGCCTCCAATTGTAAGCCTTGCGGGGGCAATTCTTCCTTCCAGCCGATCTATGAAACAGCGCCTCGCCGCAGCTGGCCAATGGGTACACCGGAGGCACGGTGAGCAGCGCCATCGCTGCGCCAGAAAGGAATAGCGTGATCGCCGGGGGCGACAGCCATTGGATCCCCACATTCCCGAGGTAAGCGCGACTATCTGTCGCGCCGTAGTACTCTCCGGCGCAAATGGGTTGCCGGGCGCGATGAAGTAGGACAATGACGCATCAGATGGCCCCGACTGTGGCTTGGGAACTTGCCACCGTGCAGAACCCGGTCGTCGTCGCGCGAGGTTGTTTCCTGGAGGGCTGAAAGTAAAGGACTTGCAGGATAGAACGGGAGCTTTCAGCGGCTTTTCAGGGAAGAAGAAGCTGAAGCGCAGCGGCCGCGCCGAGCGCTCACAAGCAATTGACCCGGATCGCGGCGCTTTTCGGTTTTTCGTGAGAAAGCCAGGCTTTCGGGAAAGCCAAGCCTACTTTACTTCCCAAGTGTCGCCCGCCCGAAGCAGCTTAGCGAGATCGCCGGGACCGCGCTTGGCAATGACGTCCTTGATCTGCTGGTTCATCACGTCTTCGTAGCGGGGGAGATCGTCCCAAGCGCGAAAAACTCCGATCGGCGTGGGGAAGCCCGGCCGGTGCTCCATGTGCGAGAGGAGAAAGGCGTAGGAGGGTCGCGGGTGGTGCGCGTCATGAATCACTAGATCGCTCTCCGTGATGCCGTTGCCGAGCTGGACGACCTCGATGTCGCCATCGGATTTCCTGCGGATGCCTTTATCGTGGTCCTTGCCGAATACCAGAGGCTTGCCGTGCTCGAGCTGCATCACGTGCTCGCTACGCGCGTCGCGTTCGGTCAAGGAGAACCATGCCCCATCGTTGAAGATGTTGCAGTTCTGGAGAATCTCTATGAACGCGGAGCCCTTGTGGGTCGCAGCGTGTTTCAGCGTTTCTTTCAGGTGCCCCTGGAAAACATCGACGGAGCGCGCCACAAAGGTTGCTTCCGAACCGATTGCCAGCGATATTGGATTGAAGGGCCGGTCCACCGACCCGAAAGGTGTTGATTTCGTCTTCTTGCTGAACTCGGAGGTCGGCGAGTACTGGCCTTTCGTCAATCCGTAGATTTTATTATTGAACAGCAGGACCTTGATCCCTACGTTGCGCCGCAGCATATGAATCGTATGATTCCCACCGATCGAAAGCGCGTCACCGTCGCCGGTAGCCACCCAGACTTCCAGTTCGGGGCGGATCGCCTTGATGCCCGTGGCTACTGCGGGTGCGCGGCCGTGAATCGTGTGGAAGCCAAAGGTGTTCATGTAATACGGGAAGCGGCTGGAACAGCCGATGCCGGAGACGATGACAAAATTCTCCTTCTTGATGCCTAGTTCCGGGAAAACGGACTGCACGGCGGACAGAATCGCGTAGTCTCCGCAGCCGGGGCACCAGCGCACTTCCTGATCGGTTTGAAAATCCTTTTTTGTGAGAGTCGGTGGCAGTGTGGCTGTGCTCATCGTCGGTTCTCCTAGAGTCCCAACATCTCTTCGATTTTCTGTTCCAGCTCAGCCTGCTTGAACGGCCGGCCCTGAATCTTGTTCAGACCCACCGCATCCACTAGAAATTTTGCTCGCAGAACCCACAAAAGCTGACCCATGTTCAGTTCCGGCACAAGCACTCTTTTGTAGCGTTTGAGAACGTCACCGACATTCGACGGGAGCGGATTGAGGTGCCGCAGATGCAAATGGCCGATCCTGCGTCCTTTGGCGCGTTGCGCCTTTAAGGCCGCGGTAATTGATCCGCACGTCGAGCCCCAAGCAACGATCAGCAGGTCGCCTTCGGGATCGCCGGCGGGGAGCACATTGGGAATGTCCTGCACGACTGCTGCGACCTTGGCTGCCCGGATGCGCACCATATTTTCGTGGTTCAGCGGCTCGTAGTTGATGTTTCCCGTGGGGTCCTGTTTCTCGAGGCCCCCGATGCGATGCTCGAGCCCGGGAGTTCCCGGAACAGCCCAGGGGCGCCCCAGGGTGAGCGGATCACGCTTATAAGGCAGAAAGCCAATCGGATCGGTCGCAAATTTCACCGGGATTTCCGGAATATCGCTCAACTTCGGTATTCGCCAAGGCTCCGCGCCATTTGCAAGGTAACCGTCCGAGAGGATGATTACCGGCACCATATACTTAACGGCGATGCGGCAGGCCTCGATCGCCACCCAGAAGCAATCTGCCGGCGTTGAGGCAGCCAGCACCGGAATCGGGGCTTCGGAGTTGCGGCCAAAAAGCGCCTGCAGCAGGTCGGCCTGCTCTGTCTTGGTCGGCAGGCCGGTTGACGGGCCACCGCGCTGGATGTCGCAAATGACCAGCGGGATCTCGACCGCGACAGCCAGGCCCAGAGCCTCCGTTTTCAGGGCCATTCCCGGGCCGGACGTCGTTGTGATGGCCAATGCGCCGGCGTATGCTGCGCCGATGGCCGACGTGATGGCCGCGATCTCGTCTTCGGCCTGAAATGTCATCACCCCAAAATCCTTGTACTGGGAGAGCTCGTGCAAAATGTCCGAAGCCGGGGTAATTGGGTAACTGCCTTGAAAGAGCGTAAGTCCGGACTTCTGCGCCGCAGTAACAAATCCCAGCGCCAGCGCCTGGTTGCCGCTCATGCTGCGGTAGAGTCCCGGGGTAAGCTGCGCCGGCGGAATCTCATAGCTGATCTGAAATGCCTCGGTCGCCTCGCAGTAGGAATACCCGCCCTTCAACGTGAGCTTGTTAGCCTCCACGAGCAGCGGTTTGTTCTTGAACTTGTCCTCAATCCACCGGACGGTCGGCTCCATCGAACGGTTATAGAGCCAGTAACACATGCCCAGGGCGAAGAAGTTTTTGCAGCGATCCATGGACTTGGCGTCGAGGCCCAAATGTTCCAGGGAACGCCGCGTCAGACGCTCCAGCTCCACAGCAAACAACCGGAATTTATCGAGGGAATGATCTTCCAGCGGATTCGAGGTCATCTGCGCTTTGCGCAGATCGTTCTCCTTGAAACTGTCGCTGTTGACAATCAGGATCCCATTGGCCTTCAGGTCAGCGACGTTTACCTTAAGCGCAGCCGGATTCATAGCGATTAGCACGTCGATCGCATCGCCCGGTGTGTAGACCTCATTGGAGGAAAAGTGCAGCTGAAAGCCACTGACGCCAGGAATCGTCCCTGCAGGGGCGCGAATTTCTGCCGGATAGTCCGGAAACGTAGCAATGTCATTGCCGTAAAGCGCCGCGGTATTCGTAAACTGGTTACCGGTGATCTGCATGCCGTCGCCGGAGTCGCCCGCGAAACGGATGACCGCCTGATCAAGCACTTCGCGCTTATGTTTTACCGGTGGAACCTCTATAAGTGTAGACATTCTTGTCCCAGGCCTCCGCTAATCAATGAACTCCCGTTACCCCCGGGGAGTGCGGCTCAATCATAGGCATGAGGCGGCGCGGTGATCACCATGGCTTCTAAGGCAGCCCGCCAGGAGCCGTCTCTTAAGGATATCACACTGGATAGCGCGCCGCAGGGCGGGAATCCCCTGCTAGGCCATGTGTCCTTTCGGGAAAGACGCGCCGCGAACTACGCGTTTGATGCACGAGTGAATTGAGATCCGTTGCCCACCAAGCATTTCAGAAAGAGAGCCATCAGGATAGCGACGCGGCCCGGGAGGCCGCTTCGAGGAAACGCGGCCGATAGTAAACCAGCAAGCCGAGAATTGCGCCGGCGAATAGGAATGCCAGAACTACAGTCCAGCCGTAATGATGGCTGAAGTTTGCAGGAGAGAATTGTGTTTCAGGCAGATGGAGCGTCGCCTGCATTTCCTTCATAAAAGAATCCATCGCCGAGTTGTAGTTTGGGCTTAGCACCGTTACGACCGTGCTGGCCAGCCAAAAGAGCTGGAGGCCGAGGGTCAGCGAGTAACTCCACGGCTTAAGCTTCAAGAGGCCGATGCCGGCGAGGAAAAAAGCCAGGCAACTCAGTATCAGAACTGTTAAACCCGCGCTTCCCGGGAGAACGCGCCCGAACACGAAAATCGGCACGCGGAAGGGAAGAAAGGGAAGGAAGAGCAGGTTCAACATCGAAGTGATATAAAACCAGGCGAGCACGGAGATTGCAAGAGGACATGCTGGCTTCTGAGGAAGATCTACGGCAACAGCAACGGTCGGGCCCCCAAACTGGGTCTTGACGGTCTGGCGGTTGAAGAGCACGAGCCACCAGATGCCAATCAGTAGCGGCACGCCGTAAACGATAAGCAAGATCCAGCGTACCGCTTGCATGCCCTCCGGGGGCCAATCAGGAGCCGGCGGTGTGGGAGAAAACGACATCAGAAATACAATGGAGATGCCCATGAGACCGACGAAGACCGACACCCCTCCCCAAATCAGGATGGAGATACGCGCCCAATGCCGAAGATAGAACAGCCCAATGCCGGTAGCCATACCAAAGAGGGATAGACACATCATAAGTCCTTCGGTGGCCAGCAAGGCGATTCTCATAAATGGGGGCACTTCGGGCGTGGTGCTGGGCAGCTTGACCAGCATTCCGAAAAATACGACTGCACAGCACAGGAGAAGGAAAAGGCTGCCCAAGATGGCCAGGACCGCCACGACAGTAACAGCGGCGGAGCGTCTCCGAGAGTAATCCATCGAATGTTTTATATCACTTCCAGCCATGGCCTGGAAGACAGTGGAGAAGGTAACGCGAAGAAAAAAAGAAGCTTGACGTTCGCTTTCCTTTCGCCTAAAGTGCCTGTGGCAAACAATTGCAAAGGGAGGCGCGCACATGGCTCTGACCAAACGGCAAAAGGAAGTCCTCGATTACCTGGTGGCATTTGAGACCAAGCACGGTTACGCGCCAAGCTTCGAAGAAATTGGCAAGGGCCTCAAGCTCACCTCTCTGGCTACCGTGCACAAGCACATCACTACGCTCGAGAAAAAAGGCTTCATTCGCCGTGGCTACAATCAAAGTCGCTCGATCGAGATTGTCCAATTGCCGAAGTCGGTCAAGGATCAGATCAGTGATCGCAAGTTGCAGGAGCTTCCTCTGGTGGGAAGGATTGCGGCCGGGCGCCCTCTGGAAGCTGTTGAAGAACGCGAGACGATCTCACTGGGCGATTTTGCGCGTGGTGGCAATTCCTTTGTGTTACAGGTCAAAGGCAGCTCCATGATCGAAGATCACATCCTGGACGGGGACTTCGTGGTGTGCGAGCAGACCCAGGTCGCCAATGCCGGTGACATCGTGGTGGCACTGATCGGAGGCGAAGAAGCGACGCTCAAGCGCTTCTATCGCGAAGGCGCCGGCAAGATCCGTCTGCAACCTGCAAATTCCGAAATGGCTCCCATCATGGTTGCCGCGAACGACGTCAAAATTCAGGGCCGTGTCATCGGCGTCCTCCGCAAGTACTAGCTCTTCATCATCTGATCGTTCTACCCCCGACGATAGGCAGCGTATCTCTGGCTGGTCTCCTTCTTTTTGTAAGTGCGCTTATCGCAGATAAATTGTTTGTGTCAGAATCCCGTGGCGTGCATCAGAAGAGTGTCCACGATATCCTCGTGAAGCCCTGCGGCGCGCCGCGGCAGCGAAGATGAAGCCGAAGGAAGGCTCGTCCCAAGCCTGTGAGGTCGCGAACTTGCTCTCGAAACGTCAAAGCATTCTGGTTGTCGATCCCGATTCGGCCTCGCGCCGCCTGCTTGAGGAATTGGTGCGTTCGGCCGGCTATGACGTAGCCGTGTCGTCTTCTCAGGCGGAAGGATTCAAGTTTGTCCAAGATGCCAGCATCGACCTTCTGCTTCTCTCCGCCGACCTTGCTGACATCCAGTGCTGCGATGCCCTGGCGGAAGTCAAAGGCAATGCGGCCACTGCGGGGACGCGTGTGATTCTCCTCACGCAGGGCAGTGGAGCGGAGCGGGCTCGTGGCCTTGATCTGGGCGCGGACGAAGTACTTACTTGGCCGTGGGAGGCAGCGGAATTACTTGCCCGTGTGCGAGTACAACTGAGAGAAAAACATGCCTTTGACGAGCTGGGGGAGAAGACTCGCATCGCCGATGAAGGCCGTGAAATGGCGCAGACCGCTTTCCAGGCGCTCGCCGTAACCGAGAAGATGACCCGCGATGCTTTTTCCCTGGGCCGTGCCTTGAAGATTGGCGTTTCAGTGCTCTTCGCCGTTGCCATGCTAATCGCCGGGATCTTTCTTCTCTATTCCCGGCGCGCCGACAAGGAAACTAACCGCGCTTACTCGGTTATCGCCCAGCTCGAGCGTGGCGCTCATCGGCAAGAGCAATTGATGGCGGATGCGCGCAATGCGCGCGCCGATCTTCGGCAATCCGATGTTCTCGAGCAAAGGCAACAGCTCAAGCAGCAGTCGGATGAACTGCGCCAGAAAATCTCCGGCGCTGGGTCCGGCGACGTGTCCACACTTCAGAAGCAGCTCGAGGAAACGACTACGCGGCTCAAACGCGTGGAGACCGAGGCGCAATCCGCGGAACAAGTCATCCGCGCCTATGCGCCAAGTGTGTGCCTGCTGCATGTATCCGTCTCTTTCGTCGACCAGGCTTCCGGCCGCCCGCTGCGTTATGGTGGGATCAATGCGGATGGCGAGCCACTCCACGACAGTGATGGTAACCCGGTTTATACGCTCGAAGGCCGTGCACCCGAGGTTCGCGCGGATTTCTTCGGCACCGGATTCATCGCCAGCGAAGGCCGTATTCTCACCAATCACCACGTGGCGCAACCCTGGTGGAAAAACGTCGAGCTTGCCTCAGTTTCTAGCCAGGGTCTTAGCCCCGCCGTCGCGGAGCTGACCGCCTATTTCCCCGACGCGGCTGCCGGCGTGGCCGTCAGCATTTCCGAGATTTCGGAGGAGGCCGACCTCGCGGTGCTGAAAGGCGATTTATCTGGTTTGAAAAAACCGATCCTGAGAATGGATGGCAGCAAGGAAGCGGCAGTCAGCGGCCAGCCGCTGCTCTCCCTTGGTTACGCCACGGGAATCAGCGCCATTCTCGCGCGCGCGGGGGAAGATGCCGCGAACGACATCGCAAAGACCACGGGCGGAAAACCGAGAGAGGTTGTCGACGAACTTCTCCGCCGCAAACTCATTCGCCCTCTGGTTACCCAGGGACATATCGGCGACGTTCTTCCGGACAAGATTGTCTACGATGCGCAGACCACTTCCGGCAGCTCGGGAGGACCGCTCATCAATCGTGAGGGGGAGGTGATTGGCGTGACATTCGCGGTCGTCAAAGGTTTTGGCGGTTCGAATTTTGGTGTTCCGATTCGTTTTGCCCAGCCACTGCTCAAGCCGTGAGGGCCCGTTTTGTCTTATTCTAATACCTGGAGCCGAAACGAAGTCTTCCGTGGCCCATTAGAATGATGTCTCGCCTCCTTAGTCGCGTTCATCCGACCTTCGTTTGCCTGATCGTCATTCTGTTGGCGTTGCCGACCCCCGTTCACGCATACGCAGTCCTCGCCCATGAGGCCATCATCGATGCAGCTTGGGAGACGCACATCAGGCCGCTGCTGCTGAAGAAATTCCCGCAGGCCACCGAGGAGGATTTGAGCAGGGCACAAGCCTACGCCTACGGCGGCGCCATCATTCAAGATATGGGCTACTACCCATACGGCAGCCCCTTTTTCAGCGACCTCACGCATTACATCCGCAGTGGTGACTTCATCCAGGCTCTGCTGCGAGACGCCAAAGATATAAACGAGTACGCTTTCGCCGTCGGTGCGCTCGCGCACTGCGCCGCGGACAACGACGGTCACCGCCTGGGCACCAACCGAGCTGTTCCGATTCTGTATCCCGGCCTGCGGAAGAAATTTGGCGACAGCGTTACTTTTGAGGACAGTCGGTTGGCCCATGTGAAAACCGAATTTGGTTTTGACGTTCTCGAAATCGCGCGGGAACGCTACGCCCCGGACAGCTATCACGACTTCATCGGATTCGAGGTCTCTCGCCCGGTTCTGGAGCAAGCCTTTCTGGAGGTGTATGGCCTGGAGTTGAAAGATGTGCTGGTGAGCGAAGACAAGGTTCTCAATTCTTACCGCCGCGATGTCAGCAAGCTCATTCCCAAGGCCACTCGAATCGCCTGGCAGCTGAAGAAAGACGAGATTAAGGACGACATTCCGAACGCCACGAAGAGAAAGTTTCTGTTCAATCTGTCGCGATCAAATTATGAACGCGAATGGGGCAAGGACTATCGCAAGCCAAGTCCGGGCGAGCGTTTTCTCGCGTTTCTCTTTACCTTGATTCCGAAGTTCGGTCCGCTCAAGGTCTTGCAGTTCAAGACGCCTACGCCCCAGACCGAACAGATGTTTGAAGCCAGTTTCAATGCCACGCTCGACCGCTACCGCAAGTTGCTGACGGGCATCCGCGAGGGCCAGATCGATTTGCCGAACGATAATTTCGATGTTGGAGAGAGCACCGGTCCCGGGAAATACCGTTTGAACGATGAAGCGCACGCCAAATTGCTGGCCAAACTCGCGGAAAAGAACTTTGTGGGCGCCACGCCCGGGGTGAAGGCGGAACTCTCGCACTTCTTCGCCGAACCGGATGCCCCTTATGCGACGAAGCGCAATGCCAAGGCCTGGGCCAAAGTCCAGACGCAACTGCAACAGCTGAAAGCGGTAGCAACCGCGCCAGGCATAGCTGATTCTTCACTGGCCTCCCCATCTGCAGCAGTTCCTTAGGGAACGCCCGTCCGCGCTCTTTTGGCTAATCTATCTAGTTTATAGCTTTGCTGTATCGGAAAAACTGTAACTGGGTCGCGTCATCACCATGAAACAATGTAGAATTTCGCGCGACCCATTGATTGCTTCTACAGATGAGGAAGACCAGACCGATCCGCAAGTTGCTCGCTGCCAATCGCAGCGAAATCGCTATACGCATCTTCCGCGCCGCCAACGAGCTCGGCTTGCGCACCGTGGCTATTTATTCGCAGGAGGACCGGCTCGCCCTGCACCGCTTCAAGGCTGATGAAGCGTATCAGGTCGGCGCCGGCAAGGGGCCTGTCGAAGCGTATTTGGACATTGCGGGAATCGTGGCGCTGGCAAAAGAGAGGGGCGTCGACGCCATCCACCCAGGTTACGGTTTTCTTGCCGAAAACCCTGCGTTCGCCGGTGCCTGCGAAAAGGCCGGCCTCATCTTCGTCGGTCCACCGCCGAGTCTCCTCGACTTGCTTGGGGATAAAACCGCCGCCCGCAGACTGGCCGCTTCAGCGGGGGTTGCGGTCCTGCCCGGAACGGAGAATGCGGTGAAGTCGGCTGCCGAGGCGCACAAAATTGCGCGGGAGATTGCCTTTCCCGTCATTGTGAAAGCGGCGATGGGCGGCGGCGGCCGCGGCATGCGCGTCGTTCATGACGCCACCCAGCTCGATGCCCTCCTGGAAGAAGCCCAGGGTGAAGCGCGCGCCGCCTTCGGAGATGCATCTGTTTTCCTGGAAAAATATTTGCCGCATGCCCGGCACCTGGAAGTCCAGATTCTCGCCGATCATCATGGTAACTTGCTGCATCTTTACGAGCGCGACTGCTCCGTGCAGCGTCGCCACCAAAAAGTAGTGGAGGTCGCTCCCGCCGCGAATCTCCCCGCGAATATCCGCAGCGAAATATGCGACGCGGCGGTGCGGCTGGCGCGCAAAGCAAACTATCGCAATGCTGGAACCGTCGAGTTTCTGTATGACGTGGATTCGCGGAAATGGTATTTCATCGAGGTCAATCCCCGCATTCAGGTCGAGCACACCGTGACTGAAATGGTCACGGGAATCGATCTAGTGCGTTCGCAGATTCTCATCGCGCAAGGTCACAAACTATATGAGCCGCCGATGGCGCTGCCGCGACAAGAGAATATTCTCGTCAATGGCGCGGCTCTCCAGTGTCGCGTGACCACCGAGGACCCGGAGAAAAACTTTGCTCCGGACTACGGAAAAATCTCCACCTATCGTTCTCCCGCAGGGTTCGGCATTCGTCTCGATGGCGGCACCGCTTATGCCGGGGCGATGCTCGGTGCCTATTACGATTCGCTGCTCGTCAAAGTCACAGCCTGGGGAGCAAATCTTCCCGAAGCTTGCCAGCGAATGGACCGCGCCCTCCGCGAATTCCGCATTCGCGGAGTGAAAACAAATATCCCCTTCGTCGAAAATGTCGTGAACCACCCCAAGTTTCGCGCAGGCGAAGTCACCACCTCTTTCCTCGATGAATCGCCTGAGCTTTTCCGTTTCCCCACCCGCGGCGACCGCGCCACCAAGCTGCTTTCCTATCTCGGCGAGGTCATCTTAAATGGCAATCCGGAAGTGAAGGGCAAGCAGATCCCCAAAGAAATAGAAGCACCGGTCGTTCCGGCAAAGCCCGCCGGGAAACCGCCGGCCGGCACGCGACAGCTCCTGCAAAAACTCGGGCCCAAGGAATTCGCCGTCTGGGCCAGAAGAGAAAAGCGCCTGCTCATTACCGACACGACTTTT